>JAZKAM010000221.1:0-13693 GCA_040389145.1 Pseudomonadota bacterium | reverse complement strand
CTGCAATATGGCCAACATGGGCAAAGCTTGTCCCGTTGAATTTTACAACCGAGACACTCACGAGATCATGGCCAGTGTATATATTGATGTGTGGAGCGGCAGCATTACACACCAACCCACCCTTTATGGTAAATACGCTCAGGAAATAAGCGTACTAGGCTGGGAAAACAAGCCACTCGGTCATATCACAATCAAGCAAAACGCGTAATTATCGTAACCGGCTACAACAGTCGGCGCTGCGCTGACTGTTGTGCCTGCCATGTTTGCACCATAGGCAACATCACACCAACCAGCAAGTACGGCAATTGCGAAAAAGCGATATGCACCGCTTGCGCGTAGCGCAATTCTTTCGCCAAAGCCGCAGCAATCACCACCACACCCATTGCTAACCCCAGCCCGAACCAACGACGGCCATGTGTTTCAACATTTTGACGCCAGGTTAACGAAAATCCGAGCACTAGGTAAAAGGCCATCCAAACATGCCCTGGAATGTGTGCCCACCCCATTTGATAAAACATGCCAAACATGAGCGCAATATCTAATACAGAAATGATAACGCACATGGAGGTATCTGATGCACCACGTGTGCGCAATCTCGATAACACAACCCAGTACAGGTATGCGCCAGCTCCGCCAACCAACGCGCCTGCACCTATCTCCGTCCAGTTATGGTAGCCAAAATGCACCATAGATGGCGCAATCAAACATAGAATTAACACCATTATGGCTTTTGACCAGCGCGGGATATCTAAAAACATCAACCACACATAGAACGCTGCCGCAAACTGCATATGACCACTAGGAAAAGCAAAGCCAACGCCAAGATTCGGCGCAAGCGGTACAGCAAACCAGTGTTTAAGTATTGTATTTACCAACATCGTGGAAAATGTCAACAAGAGCAAATGGGCGAAGTGTCGGTTAGCGCGTGGCAAAAGAATAAACCCCGTCACCATCAACAAGCCCATCATCAGGGCACTATCAAACATAAGGACGGTGCGCGCAAGTTTGTCTAAAATGGTTACATCAGTTGGTAAAAATACGGAAAATCCCATCACAACTCCTGAAACAGCCACAAGGTACTATTTGTTCTTTCTTCGTTAGGTCTTCTCAAATTTTTTCTCTGTGTAAGCAGCATATGTGAAAGAAGCGGCGTATGCCGCTTCTTTCAACACATACGACAGACAACTATGCGTAGCTTTCTTGCGCCACACCGGATTTTTTGCTGACAGATAGACTTTGCAGCCAGTTTTGAATCGCTTTTGTTTGACGAACAGAAATTTTTGGATCTTTAAAGGTGTGCGTCAATAGATACATACCCTGTACCATGCTCAATAAATTCAAACCTAAATCTGCGGATTGCTGACCATGACCAAGCGCTTTAAACTGTTCTACAGTCCATGCCAAAATGTCATGCAGTAATTTTGCAGCCACATCCGATAGTGAACCACCTTGTTTGCCTAATTCTTGACATAAGCCGCCAATGGGGCATCCAAAACGAGCGGTTACATCCACCGTGTCCAATCCATATTGAATAAATGCATTCAAACGTTGCATGGGGGCAGGCTCTGCAGACCAACTTGCCAGACGCTCTGTCCATTCTGCAATGCTGCTCTCAATAACAGCCAATCCGATTGCTTCTTTAGTTTTAAAATAGTAGTAGACATTTCCCAAAGGAACATTCGCCTCACCCGCTATATCCGCAAGGGTTGTTAAATTGAACCCGTGCTTGTGAATCAACGTTTTAGCGGCTAATACAAGTCTCATCCGTTTATCTGTTTTCCGTGGCATAACATCTAATCCATTTTATTTGACCAGAGTTCGATCCAAAGTGTGGACCACAGACAACACCTATATTGTCGGGACTAAAATCAGTCAACCCTGATAGTAACACCAGGTTGATCGAACGGTTTTGCAACACACCCAACCAACACCCTAATTAACTAGCTTAGATTACAACAAATCCCAACTAATTTGAATACCTAAAACATCACCTTTGGTTTGATAGGCCCCTTCAATATAACTTGCTGTCACAGGCATGCCATTAGTTGCGGATACAGGCCCGCAATCTTGCACTTCAATCGATCGAAAGAAAATGTGTGCATAACCTACGTCTACGTGCGCACGCGCGCTTAAACGATACATCACGCCCATACTCAACCAAAAGCGGTCAGCATCTGGAATACGCACGGTGCGAAACCCTGGTCGTGTGGGTGTGGGATCGTATGCCGCCCCTGTTTTCAATGTCCATTTGTCGCGGTAGTGATATTCTGTACCAATACTGGTGCGTACCGTGTTTCTAAAATGCTCTGGTGTTTCCACCACATTCGTTACTTCGACACCTGTTGGCGCATAAATACTGCTGAACTTTAAACGTAGTGCCTCAAAACGGCTCCACTGAGTCCATTGAACATCCGCCAACATCAATACTTTTGTCGTCAACTGATGCACAGCACTAAATAGTACCGTATCCGGTAAATCGACCTGGGCAAATACGTCTTGCTCCCGAACTGTATCGCCTAAATGCGTTACGCTTTTCCCTTGCGCAGCAACCGGGATGCGTGAACGCACATTCACACCAAAACGCGTAGCTGGGCTGTACTCGTATAACATGCCGACATGCCAACCCAAGCCCCAAGCGCTTGCCTTGTTCACCTGATAGCCATCTGTAGCGTAATCACCTACGCCAATATTGGCATTCAACTCTGCCAATACATACCCAGCATCCGCACCAAAACCAAGCGACCACTTTTCAGAAAGCCGATAGGCCAAACTTGGACTAATCATATAGGTTAAAAAGGCAGACTTTGTCGCCAGATAGCGCGCAGCACTGGTCGGTGCATACTCAGTTTTAACGCCAAAAGGCGCTGCAGCACTCAAACCAAAAACCCATCGCGGATCGAGACGTGTCGCATAATGAAAAGCCGGTACCGGCGCCGTGCCACCTGGATTTACCTGGTATGCGCCATCTGATGGTGTTCCGATATTGGATAAGGACTGGCCAATTTGAAAATCGACATCCGCATGCGCCAAAACGAAAGCTTGAGCATACTGCCGTTGCGGTACCCACGTTAGGGCCGCTGAATTATAAAAAGCACTGGAGGCATCACGCGCAATGGCCGCCGTACCGCTATAGGCGGTACCCAAGCTGGCCGCATTCTGCTCTTGAATTTGAAACCCTGCTGCAAAAACAACCCATGGGCTTAAACCCAGGCTTGCGAGCGTTAACCCTTTTAACCACGTTCGACTCATCTTGTTCCCTGATCGTCATAGCGCACACGGCGCCCTGGTATTCTACAGAAAAAAGGCCCGCGGCGCAAAGCCGCAGGCCTCTTTATGTCTATAGCTCATTATCTCATTTTTTCAGCAATGCAGGCGTTAACCCCACCACGCATCTGGTTTGAAACGCGTGCCATAACGCTGCGCCAATGCCTCTAAGCGCTGCCGCAAAGCGTCTGCACCTTGGCTTTGGATGTAATGCATTGGGCCGCCACGGAAAGGAGGAAAACCAAAACCGAATACAGATCCCGCATCTAAATCCTCTGGCGTGTCCACAATGCCTTTACGTAAACAAGCGACAGCTTCGTTAAGTAAGCGCAAAATCAGCCGATCAACAATGTCCGAAGGGATATTGTCTGAAGAAATATGTGCTTGCTTTGCTTTTTTGCCTTTCGTGTACGTATAAAAGCCTTGACCGTTTTTCATGCCCAAGCGTCCAGAGGCAACCGTTTTCTTCAATATTTCCGGAGTTGCGTCACCCGTATGTTGCGACAAGGACTGAAGTGCCGCCAAACACACATCTAAGCCCACCTTATCTGCCAACTCAATGGGACCCATAGGCATACCAAAAGAACGTGCTGCAGCGTCAATCATAGGCCCTTCAATACCCTCTTCTAGCATCAACGTTGCTTCTAGCATATAGGGCAACAAAATGCGGTTCACGAGAAAGGCCGGTGCAGATTGTACAACCAAAGGTAACTTGTCAATTTGACGCGCAAAGGATACCGCACGGTCACGCACATCTTGACTGGTTTCCGAGCAAACCACCACTTCAACCAAAGGCAACTTTTCCACAGGGTTGAAGAAGTGCAGGCCAATCAGCTTGGACAAGGGAATGCCGGATTCACCCAACTGCATCAACTCAATAGTCGACGTATTGGTCGCAATCAGTGCGTCTGGCTTGGCCTGCGCAGCTGCTGCTTTTAATACAGCCAGTTTTACTGCTATGTTTTCCGATACGGCTTCAATAATCACATCGGCACGCCCTACCAATAAGCCTTTAGGATCCGGTATAAGTCGGTCCATCATACTCATCACCAAATGTGGTTCTTTGAGGCGTTTTTTCGCCATACTATAGGCACGCCCTACCGCAGCGCCGATCAACTCTTCTTTTAAGTCTTGCAAACTAACCGTAAACCCGCGATAAGCGCACCAAGCGGCAATATCGCCACCCATGACACCTGCACCAATCACGTGAACGTGTTTTGGATGGTAATCAATTTCTTTGGCGGACTTCTTTAGCTTCTCTTGTAAATCAAAAACACGAACCAGACCACGACAAGATGGTGTCATCAGCATGCGGCACAATGAAACCACTTCTCCGTCATAAGCAGCACGACTTAACCCATGTTTTTGCCAATTATCAAGCAACGCATACGGTGCTGGGTATTGCGCGGAGTTGGCTTTCTTTTTCAATTGTCGGCGTACCATATACCCCAACAATGGTCGTACAAAAGATTCATTCGTATACCGCTGCCATCCTGTGCATTCTCGTCTCTTGGGTGGATTCAAAGCGAATTGACGTACGACTTGCTCAGCTAAGCGCATGGGTACGGCTGCATCCACCACACCCAGCTTGGCCGCCTGTTTTGCCTTTAAGGAACGCCCACTCAGAATTAAATCTAAAGCAGCAGCTGCACCAATCAAGCGTGGCAAGCGAATGCTACCGCCCCAACCTGGGTGTATCCCCAACAACACTTCTGGTAAGCCAATACGTGTTTTAGGATCGTCGACAGCAATTCGATAGTGACACGCTAATGCCAGCTCACAACCACCGCCCAAGCAAAAGCCTTTAATGTATGCAATAACTGGCACAGTAAGTTGTTCAAGTCGGTCATATACTTTTTGCCCTTCTCGAATAACGGGCATAATTTCTTCACTGTCTGTGAAGTTTCGAAAATAATTAATGTCAGCACCCGCAATAAAGCCCGAGGCTTTCGCGGACGTAATGATGACCGCCTTCAAATGTTTCGCTTGCTCGATATAACATATCAGCAAGGACAACTCTTGGATGATCGCTGCATTCAGGGTGTTTGCGGAAGCCCCTTCACGATCGAGCTTTAGCCAAAGGATATGATCATCATCTTCGTTTACTTTCCAATGTATTAATGTATCTTGTGTCATATTTTTTTCCTAAGTCAAATTCTCAATCAAGATAGCCCCACCTTGGCCACCACCGATGCATAAGCTTGCTACGCCCAATTTTCCACCCGTACGGCGGAGAATATGGCATAACCGTAAGACCAAGCGGGCACCGCTTGCGCCTACTGGATGCCCAATCGAAATAGCACCACCATCGATATTAAGACGGTCATCTGGGATTTCACCCAAACTTTCACTGCTTCCAAATGCACCTTTTAAGTAAGTAGGATCGACAACGGCACGTTGGCATGCAATCACTTGTGCTGCAAATGCCTCATTGATTTCAAATGCGTCAATATCGGACATAGACAAATTCTGACGTTTTAACATAGGCACTATGGCATGCACCGGGCCTAACCCCATGATTTCAGGAGGCAACGCACCCCAATTTAAGTCTAAAATACGTGCAAGCGGCTTCAAACCATAACGTGATACCGCATCTTCGCTCGCCAACAGCATAGCGCAGGCGCCATCGCTTACCTGAGAACTGTTTGCAGCGGTGATATTGCCAAATTTGTCAAAAACTGGCTTGAGTTGACCGAGCTTTTCGACGGTAGAATCCGCACGAACACCATCGTCTCCAGCATATATTTGGCCATTGTAACCATAATAGGTCATCAGTTCGGTAGCCAATATATCCGCCTGTGCTTGGGTTGCACGCTGATGGCTGCGCACAGACATTGCGTCCATTTCAAAGCGGCTTATCCCGAAACGGTAGGCCAACTCTTCTGCTGTTTGACCCATACTGAGGTTCACTAACGGATCGGCCAAGCCTTTCAGCAATGCAATGACGGGTTTAAATAGATGGGGGCGCAGACTCGCCAATAATGTCAGCTTTTTCTTCCAGTCTTTGCATTGTTGAAACGCTGAAAACCATGTCACAAATTCTGTGGACCACAATAAAGGCGCATGGCTCATCGCCTCAGTACCACCAGTAATAATCAAATCACTGTAGCCCAATGCAATGCGATCTGCAGAAGAAGCAATGGCCTGTAAAGCAGAAGCGCAGTTTCGTTGCACGGTACACGCGATGGTGTCTACAGAACAGCCCGCGCGCAATGCAACGACTCTAGCGATATTGGCTTCATCTGGGCCAGGAATCATACAGCCTAAAATAACTTCATCAATTTTATCTGGAGAAAATGGTTGTCTGAGTAACAAGCTACGCATCACCTGCGTCCCAAGCTCGCTGGGCCGTGCTGGACCAGGTCGATTCCTAAATTTCAAAAAAGGCGTTCTCAGCCCTTCAACGAGATATACAGCACGCGGCACCGCGTGTCTTATGTGTGAATGGTGCATCAATGGACTCCCTTTACAAAATAGTCTGGCGGAAACTCATCTACATGAATGGCTGCCGCATGCGCACGCTCATACATACGAATTTGTTCCGCTTCTTCTTGCGAAATCAATTGTTGCGTCAGCGCGCTTTGCGTCTGTTCCGATAACTTGATATCGCGAGCAATCATCCCCTGCTTGACCCCTTCACGAACCTTCGCTCGAGCCACAGTGGAATCCAGCATACTCTGAAAGGCAATTTCGACGCAACCGAGCGGATCGTCCAAATGGTTTTCAAAATAAACTTCTTGCGTCAGCCGCGCACGGGGCGCCGATCGGCTCATCATCGACTTGGATAGGGTTACCAGCAAGTGGTCATTTGGTGCTCGAAATGGACGCCCAAGGGGGAATAATAAGTGCTTGACTATCCAGCCTACCAGGGGTATCGGATAATTATCACAGAGCGCTTCAAAATTCTGATGGATACGGTATAAAGCCGTTTGTAAGTTCCAGATCAGATAAGGTTTTTCTTCAACGTGACGCCCACCGTCATGGAAATACTTAATACAGGCCGACGCCAAATATAGCTCGCTTAGTATGTCTGCAAAACGCGCGGATAACTGTTCTTTGCGCTTTAAACTACCGCCAAATAGGATCAACGTTAAATCGGACACAAAGGCAAAAGCTACGCTCATACGCGTCACGCCACGCATGTAACATTTAGGTATACCTAACTCTGGCACTTTTGCCACGTAGCCGCGCGTTACCGTATGCGTGACACACCGAACAAAGTTACGCATAAAATAGCCGATATGCCCGAACAGCGCATAATCAAAGGCAGCCAATGCTGCTTTTGGATCGGCAATTTGTGCAGACCGGATTTCTTGTTGCGTATAGGGGTGACAACGAATAGCACCCTGCCCAAAGACAATCAGATTTCTGGTCAGAATATTTGCACCTTCTACCGTAATGCTGATGGGAATGGCAGAATTACAGTTGGCCAAGTAATTTTTAGGACCAAGCATGATGGCGCGGCCCGCATGCACATCCATAGCACCGCTGATGGCTTCACGCGCACGCTCAGATAACTGGTATTTGGTCATTGCGGTGACTGTACTGGGTTTAATGCCTAGATCCAATGCCGTCAGCGTAAGTAAACGACCTGCTTCAACTGAATAGGTCGTGCCTGCAATTTGACCCATCGTAGACTGCACGCCTTCAAAGCTACCAATAGGCACTTTGAACTGGTGACGAACAGCAGCATAGGCGCCGGTACTGAAATACGCCAATTTTGCAGCGGAAGCGCCAAGTGCTGGCAAGGAAATGCCGCGCCCTGCCGATAAACACTCCATCAGCATACGCCAGCCCTGTCCAGCCATTGTGGGGCCGCCAATAATAAAATCTAGTGGAACGAACACATCATATCCACGTGTAGGACCGTTCAAGAACCGCGCACCATTAGGCAAATGCCGGTTGCCAATCTCTACGCCAGGCAAATGTGTTGGAATTAAGCATAAGGTTATCCCTAAATGCTCTTTTTCGCTGAGCAAATGATCGGGATCGTGTAGTTTAAAAGCAATACCCAATAAACTTGCGCGCGGCGCTAACGTAATATACCGTTTGTTCCAGTTAAGTCGGATCCCTACAACATGTTTACCTTCATAGGTGCCCTGACAAATAACCCCGGAATCCGTAATAGAGCCTGCATCACTACCTGCTTCTGGCGCCGTGAGTGCGAAACAAGGAATTTCTAGGCCTTGTGCCAAGCGAGGGAGGTAATGGTCTTTTTGGAGGTCTGTGCCATAGTGTAATAAGAGTTCGCCAGGCCCAAGAGAATTAGGGACCATCACCACTACTGCGGCAGTGGCACTTCGGCTGGATATTTTGGAAACCACTTGCGATTGCGCAAAGGCAGAAAACCCTAAGCCACCGTACTCTTTTGGAATAGCCATGGCAAAAAACTTTTCTTTGAGAAGGAACTGCCAGGTGTCTTCCGTGAGATCGTAATCGCGATACATGATCAACCAATCATCCAGCATGGTGCATAGTTGATTGACCTGATGACTTAAAAAGTGTTCTTCATCCGCAGTCAACGTAGGTTTAGGCAGACTAAGTAGCGTAGCCCAATGTGGATTCCCTTGGAATAGCGCTGCTTCCCACCATACATCCCCAGCTTCTAACGCTTCGAGTTCTGTTCGGCTAATGACGGGTGCGTTTTTCTTAAAGTATAAGAAACCCCAACGGGTCAATAATTGCCGACGTGACCACGGCAACTGAATCAATATGAGCCAAGCAAAAAATAAGACGATACCTACCGTCATGAAGGTTGCGCTTGCCTGTAGGAAGTGTCCCCCAACCAGCGTAGCGCCAAATATCAGAGACCACCCCCACAGCGGCAATCCCACAAAAATACAACCCCACAGCGCCAGCAATACCACAGTTAGGTACATGTTCTTCCTTGTATCATCCTACGTGGGCGATAGGCTACCACAGTTGACCTAGCCTAACATTCCTGCAACGCAACAGATCCTATCAACTGAGGTACCGCATGGTTATCGCCGGCAAGTGTAACTATAGTGGGATATGGGTGAGCAACGCGTTTGGGGTTGGCATGAACATACGACCAATGTTGGGTTTGTCACTTTGCTTGGTCCTATGCAACGTCAATGCACTGGCCAGCGGGGCCGCGGCCCCTGATAACTTAGCGCAAGCACGTACCCATTTTCTAGAAGCAGAGCATGCGTTGCACGACAAGAACATGACGGTTTACCGTGGCTTAAAAGCCAAGCTCCACGACTATCCCTTGTATCCTTATTTGGTCTACCAAGAAATGCAGCGCAACATTCCGCAGTTGAGCTTGACGGAAGTGAAACAGTTTCAAAGCGCCCATACCGATTCGCCCCTTAGCGAGCAATTGCGAGACCAATGGTTAAGCTATCACTTTGACCATAAGCATTGGATGATCATACGTGACGCCTATCAGCCTAATGACAGCTTGGCACATCAATGTCAGTACAGTTGGGCAAATTACACCTTACATCCTGATGCTACCCAACTCGACGCTATTGGCACGTTGTTATGGGGGCACGATCAAGCCTTACCCCCCACCTGTACACGACTGCTTCAACTGTGGCAAAAACATACAAAACCCACCCCTACGCAAATTTGGGCACGCTTTCAACGATTGTTGAGTAAAGAGTCATATACCCAAGCCGGTCAGTTGGTTACCCTCCTACCCAAGGCACAACAGCCTTTAGCGCGTTATTGGCTTGAATCGCACCACAGTAAAGCCATTGTGTTGCCCTTCAGGCACGAAAACGAAGTACCCGATATGTCTGTAGCGATGAAAACCGATCTGTGGTGCCACTGGGCAAACCACTTCCCGAGCAAAACTGCGGCCATGTGGCAACAGTATCCAAAAGATACACTCCCTGTGGAAAATCAGGAAACCATCGCGCATGCTTTAGGTTTGTACTTGGCGATTCAGGGGAATCCCGAAGCAGAACGTTGGATTAAAGAGGTCCCCGACGCGTACCGCAGCGATACCTTACGTGAATGGCATGTGCGCTTGGCCATTGCCCACGCCAACTGGCCACAAGTACTGTCCTTGATTAATGATTTGACTCCAGAGCAACGCAAAGACACGGCCTGGCGTTATTGGGCAGCCCGTGCACACGAAGGCATGGGTCAAATAACTGCTGCCAAACACGGTTATCAGCAAATCGTCGACCAATACGATTATTATGGCTTGTTGGCCAGGGTACGCTTGAAGATACCCACCAAGTTCCCCAGTATCGCTACCGACGCACACTTAAAACAAACAGATATTGACGCACTTCAAAAAATACCTGCCATACAACGTGTCAGTGAGTTATTTTTAATCAATCGTCCATTAGATGCGCGACGCGAATGGTTTAAGTTAATGGGACAGTTAACAGCCGACCAACAACTTGATGCCGCGGCTTTGGCTACAGAAAAGGCTTGGTACAATCTCGCCTTACATAGCTTGCGCCCCTTAAGAGAAGACCTAGCGCCCGAGCTAAGGTACCCTAAACCCCATTTTGCGCTAATCAACCACGTAGCAGAACGCAATCAAATTGAGGCAGCTTGGATTTACGCCATCATCTTAAAAGAGAGCCAATTTGCTGCAGACATAAAATCTCCCGTAGGTGCTTTAGGCCTGATGCAATTGATGCCAACGACTGCACAAGAAGTTGCCAAGCAAATGAATATACGTCTAGATAGACCCCTAGCACTGATGAACGAAGAACTGAATGTCACTTTAGGGACACGCTACTTTAAAGAACTACTGGCGCTACACCACGACAACCCAGTTTATGCAGTAGCCGCCTACAATGCAGGCTCAAAACCCGTAACAGAATGGGAAGCACATCATGCACGCGCTATGGACCAGTGGGTAGAGACCATCCCCTTCCAGGAAACCCGTAACTATGTCAAAAAAGTGGTGAACCACTATGCCATGTATCAGAGCATGATGGGCAATGAACGAGCCGGCGCACAGTGGTTTCAGTAAAGGTTATTTTTCATCAAATAGCCGATCAATTTTTTGAATAGGCAATAGCTCTACACCTCGAAACATCCCGGCTTGCGCGCCTGAATAAAGTAGATACCCACGAACCGGCTCTTCAGGGACTTTCTTGCTGAGTTCAATGAAATAATCAATGTTTTTTGTATAGTCACTTTGTAGTGTTGCACCGGATTTAATTTCAACCGCGTGAATTACCCCGCCCCAAGCACAAATCAGGTCGATCTCATGACCCGTTTGATCCCGCCAAAAATATATATCACCTGGCAACCCTTTATTCATTCGGCCCTTTAGCACCTCTAAAATCATCAGATTTTCAAACAATCCACCTTTTAGGTAATGACTGTCTAGTTGTTCGGAGCTTCCAATACCCAATAACGAGCAAGCCAAGCCGGTGTCGTAAAAATATAACTTAGGCATTTTAATCAGCCGTTTGCTGAAATTCTTGTAATAAGATTGTAGAGGGAAAATGATATAACTAGCCTCTAGTACAGTTAACCATTGTTTTGCTGTTGTATTCGATATGCCAGCATCAAGCGCCAAGGATGAAAAGTTAACCACTTGACCGATTCGACCAGCACATAGCTTTAAAAATTTTCCAAAAGAGCCCAGGTCACCAATATTTTTCAATTGACGCACATCACGCTCAATATAGGTTTGTATATATCCCGAATAAAATTCAGAAGGCTGCATTTTGTCGTGATGTAATCTAGGATATCCACCTGCATAAATCGCCTTATGGATTTCCTCCTTAGAGGACACATCACGCCAATTTAATTCTTTTAAACTGAGTGGCAATAAAGTAAGCATGCCAATACGACCTGAAAGCGATTGCGCGATATGTGCAGACAAAGCAAAATTCTGAGAGCCCGTGATGACGTATCTACCTTTACGCGGATCGTCATCTACGATTTGTTGCAAATAGGAAAGCAGATCAGGCGTATTCTGTACTTCATCGAAAATTGCGCCGTTCACATACTTCGCCAAGAAAGCTCGAGGATCTTCTGTTGCTTCTAACCTAATATCCAGATTTTCTAGTGATACATAGGGTAGATTCGGGAACAAGAATTTAGCCAATGTCGTTTTACCAGATTGGCGTGGCCCCGTAATGCCTAACACAGGGTAGAGTTGAGCCAATCTATTCACCCGTTCAGTAATGACCCGCGGATACAACATATTTTACCTCATCCTGTACATATCTAAACTATAAGTTTTAATTAGACAACATTATTTAACTGACGTCAACTGGCAGCTTAAGGCCACGCTCAAGTAATTAAACTAATAAACATTTGATATATATAGCATTATTTGATAAATAATGCACACATGCGAGCGATGAATATGGCTTCACAAAATTACCAATTCTGACGGATTTAAACTTTCAGTTTAGATCCGTCAGAGCTCACTGCTGATCCGTGCACCACCACTGCACTAATTGAGTCGCCTTTCCCACTATGTTAAACTGCCCTGGCTTTGCGGTAACCCTTTGGAGCCAAATAATGAGAAAAAAGCATTCTGAGTCAAAAAAAGCCTCTAACGCCCTAAAACTGAACTGGTTTCAGCATTGTTTTGCTTGGCTACGGCATCTATTACTTTCCATTCGTTGTTTTTTTGCCAATCGCCTTAAAACCTTTGCCGTTTCCAAAGGTATGGCTACAGAAAACGAACAAACGGTCACCACACCGAATCAGATCGTTTTAGCCCAAACTACCCCCCACGCTGGCAATGGCACAGAAGCCACTAATAATGGCGCCTATTCAGACTTTACGAAAAAACTGAAGTCCTATTGGAATAAACGTCAGGCTGCTCACCAAGGCGACCCTGTGTCCTGGTTACGGCAACAAAAATTAGCTTTGGTAGAAGAAGCGCTATCTGTTGCAAAAAGTGCCAGCCCCGCACAAGCATTTACGACATTGGACCAAGGGCACACCCGTTTATGTACCACCGTTCGTAAGCAGCATCGTTTTTTATCGTTCTTTGTGTCTGTTGACGGTACATTGGGACAGCTCATTAAAGACTTTCGCGTTACCCCGCTGCATGAAGCACCTGCGGGCAACATAAATATCTCATCAGCACTTAACCCGCGTTAACTGTTTCCGGCACTTTACCGGTCCGGCTGAACCACCGTTTTTTAGTTTTTGATGGTTCAGCTGGCGCCTCCGATGCTTTCGTATCCGTTGCAGCAAGTGCTGTTGGGTTCCTTCTAGAGAATATTTTGTTTGTTATGGCAGTCACCTGATGCATGAATGATTGCGGCAAAGTATTAATGCCACTCTGATCTGGTTTTTGAATTTTCTTATTTCGTGCGACTTCCTGAATGTTTTCACATAATGCTGCAAAGGCGGAATAATAACTTGCAAATATCCATTGTAAGTTTCGGTTGCTCGATATATTGGGTAACTGCTTTAGCTCTTCCGACACTTCATATAGCCACTGGCATAGCCCCTTAGAGCG
>JAZKAM010000220.1:20283-23152 GCA_040389145.1 Pseudomonadota bacterium | reverse complement strand
GCATGTCGGGTGGTTTTGGAATGTACGGCAACCAAATATAACAACTATCTTAGCCAATCTTTTACGTTATGCCAGAATTTTAGCCACAACTGCCTCACCAAATTTGGAACAGCTCAGCTCATGTGCATCTGTCATCATGCGTGCAAAATCGTATGTTACCGTTTTGTCTTCGATTGCGCCCGCCACACCTTGAATAATCAAGTCTGCGGCTTCGACCCAACCCATGTGACGCAACATCATTTCGGCCGAGAGAATGAGTGAGCCGGGGTTTACTTTATTTTGCCCTGCATAACGCGGTGCGGTTCCATGTGTTGCTTCAAATACAGCAACTTCTGTACCAATGTTCGCGCCAGGGGCAATACCGATACCGCCCACTTGCGCAGCCAGTGCATCGGATAAGTAGTCACCATTTAGGTTCAGTGTTGCAATGACATCATAATCTTGTGGACGTAACAAAATTTGCTGTAAAAACGCATCAGCAATGCAGTCTTTAATAACAATTTCTTTGCCTGTTTTAGGGTTTTTAAACGTTTGCCAAGGACCGCCGTCATAGGGGGTCGCACCATATTTTGTCTTGGCTAATTGGAAGCCCCACTCCATAAATGCGCCCTCTGTGAACTTCATGATGTTGCCTTTATGCACTAAAGTAACAGAGCTACGATCGTTATCAATAGCGTACTGAATGGCTTTGTCTATGAGACGCTCACTGCCTTCTTGAGATACCGGTTTAATACCAATACCACAATGTTCTGGAAACCGAATTTTCTTGACGCCGAAATCTTTTTGGAGCAATTGAATCAAGCGTACTGCTTCTGGTGAATCCGCCTTCCACTCAATGCCGGCATAAATGTCTTCTGAGTTCTCACGGAAGATCACCATATTGGTTAACTCAGGCCGCTTTACTGGACTTGGTGTCCCGGGAAAGTAGCGCACAGGGCGTAAACAAATGTATAGGTCTAAATCTTGCCGTAGCGCAACATTCAAGGACCGTATACCACCACCTACTGGCGTCGTGAGCGGGCCCTTTATTGCGATGCGGTATTCACGCAATGCATCCAATGTCTCTTTGGGTAACCATTCTTGACCACCGTATACCTTGGTTGCTTTTTCGCCCGCATAGATTTCCATCCAAGTAATCTCTCGGCGTCCAGCATAAGCCTTTCGCACAGCAGCGTTCACAACAGACTGCATCACCGGCGTAATATCCACGCCAATACCATCCCCTTCAATAAAAGGAATAATTGGATTGTCAGGAATGTGCCACTGGCCATCAGCAGACTTGGTGATCGTTTGCCCACGACTTGGACGTTGAATGTGTTGGTATCCCATAAAAATGTTCCCTATGTCGAAGATTGGTGCCTGGGCAAGTGTACTGCTTGGCCAGAAACCCTGCAACCATAGACATACACCTCCCATCAGAATATACATACGGCATTCAAGCCCGCCCACCGGTTCTTCTGCGCCTCTTTTCTTCACCGAGGCCGATATTTTATATGAGGCGCTGCACCTAATCCTTCCGCATGAGAAGACATAGTACGCCCCCTAATAATATCCTCCAAAAACCTCTGCACACGACGAGATAAACCTTTAAAATCACAATTCTCTTTCTGAGACATTTCTTTGAATGTCTCACCACTAAAAAATGGCGTGTTATCATGCAAATTTTTTGAAAACAATACAAAATCAACCAGATGCTGAAGTGTTTCCGTCGGATAGTTCTTTAAAATATGCCCAAGACCAGCCGTTAAGGCCTGGTCAAAACTTATCATGCAGTTAATATTCGCCGATAACATCGTGTCTTTCATTGCGCTGTCGATTGAGTCTTGGTCAACAGTGGTGCGCATATAAAGACGGTTTATATTGCCTAGGATACATTGCAGATTAGCGGGGTTTACTGGAGACAGTACGGTCCGGACAAGTGACTCCAGTCGTTTTTGTTTGACATCAAATGGCTCAGCGATTGGGCAGACAAGAAACTCTGTGACAATCATGCTATACATTAAGTGAGCATTGGCCTGACCGGCAATGTTTTGTAAGAATTGTGGGTTAACGTCTGCTAGGAAAATAGGGACTTGCATTGTGTACCTCGGCGTTGTTCAACAAAAACCGCTGGCATAAAGCAGTTTGTACCACTCCACGCCTACATTCTACGCTTAGATGCGGTACTTTTATAGAATATTGAACAAAAAGCCCAAACTCTAAATACACTAATACGCCATACGCTGTTTTGACCCCACTCAAGCTGGTAGAATGTAATTCCTATTGATAGATAAATAATACGGTGGTTGGGTGTAATGGCACGCGTAGTGGTTGGACTTTCTGGTGGTGTAGACTCTGCGGTATCCGCATTGTTGGCATTACAGCAAGGCCATGAAGTCATCGGCCTATTCATGAAGAATTGGGACGATGATGAAGAAAACGGCCAATGCAGTGCAGAGCATGATTTAGCCGATGCCATTCTTGTCGCCCAACGCCTACAAATCCCATTGCAAACGGTAAACTTCACCCAAGAATACTGGCAAGACGTCTTTAAAGATTTTTTGGAAGAATACCGCGCAGGTTATACGCCAAACCCTGATGTCCTCTGCAATAAACACATTAAGTTTAAAGCCTTTTTAAAGCATGCCCTATCCTTAGGCGCTGAAAAAATTGTTATGGGGCACTATGCTGGTGTCGATCATCAAGACGGCCTATACCGCTTACTGTGCGCAAAAGATACCAACAAAGACCAATGCTACTTCCTACATCAGTTAGACCAAGAAGCGCTCTCGTACGCGCTATTCCCCTTGCAGCCCTATACCAAACCCGAAGTGCGTGCCATGGCCCTAGCCCACCAGCTCCATAACCATGACCGGAAAGACAGCACGGG
>JAZKAM010000220.1:11906-20273 GCA_040389145.1 Pseudomonadota bacterium | reverse complement strand
TGGGTATCTAGAAGGAAAGCCTGGCCCTATTACGACGCCAGAAGGCACACGCGTAGGCGAGCACCGCGGGTTAATCTATTACACCCTAGGCCAGCGAAACGGATTGAATATAGGCGGCAGCGCTACAGGGACGGGGGAAGCCTGGTATGTGGCCGCCAAATCCATACCCGACAACCGGCTAATCGTGGTTCAAGGGCAAAACCACCCGGCATTGTATGCCCACAACATCACTGTACCCAACGTGCATTGGATTTCCGGCACATGCCCTGAGCTTCCCCTAAAAGCACAGGCCAGAATTCGGCACCGACAACCTCTGGCTAACTGTCTGGTCACGAAGACCGAACACGGTTACAGCATCGCATTTGAACAGCCCCAATTCGCCCCTACGCCCGGACAGTCCTTGGTACTATACAAGGATGGCCTTTGCCTAGGCGGTGGCGTAATTGACCACAGCGATGCGCCTATAGGGTCTATATAGAATTGCCAACCCTAAATAATTTAACCAAGCTAGCCGCCATGCTATACTTCGGGGCTGGAACCGTTTCCCAATCCAGATAGCCTAACCAAAGGAGCGCGAGTATTTCGGATCGGCCCCAGGCTGATGTGCTATCCCACCCCATTCCCATTTGGGGGCACTCGCAGACCAACAAATGATTGAATTACTTGCCCTATCCCCACTAGATGGTCGCTATGCGGATAAACTTACCCCATTACGTCGCATTACCAGCGAATTTGGTCTCTTCAAATACCGGCTACATGTAGAAATCGCGTGGGTGATTGCCTTATCTCAATTAAATACCAATCTAGGTCTTCCCCAACTCAGTTCAGTTGACCGACAAAAACTCCAAGCTTGCGCCCAAAACTTTACCCCGGAACAATGCGCCAACATCAAAGCACGAGAAAAAATCACCAACCATGATGTGAAGGCTTTAGAATATTACCTCCAGGAAGTTTGCGCAGCAGACGCCGGATTAAAACCTTGGATTCCGTACATCCATTTCGCTTGCACATCTGAAGACATCAATAACTTAGCTTATGCGGTCATGATGAAAGAAGCGCGCGACTTAGTACTTCTGCCTTGCCTCAATGACTGCCTCTCACACTTCACCACCCTTGCACACACGCATGCAAGCCTACCAATGCTGTCCAGAACCCACGGGCAATCTGCAACACCAACCACCTTGGGTAAAGAGTTTGCGAATATCGCTGCTCGACTAAAACGTCAAATGACGCAATTAGAACAGTTGTCGTTCCTTGGGAAATTTAACGGTGCAGTAGGTAACTTTAATGCGCATTATGCTGCTTACCCTAGCGTAGACTGGTCCGCATGTGCGCGCGGCTTAATTGAATCATTGGGTCTAGAGCAAAATGAATACACCACGCAAATCGAGCCGCATGATAACCTATCTGAGTACTGCGACAACCTGCGCCGTATCAACACCATTTTAATTGATACCAGCCGTGACTTATGGGGTTACATCAGCCTGGGCTACTTCCGTCTTAAGCGTGTAGCGCATGAAGTAGGCTCTTCTACGATGCCACATAAAATCAATCCCATTGATTTTGAAAATGCAGAAGGTAACCTGGGGGTGGCCAATGCGTTACTAACCCACTTTTCTGAGAAGTTACCAGTTTCTAGATGGCAAAGAGACTTATCAGACTCAACCGTCCTGCGTTCTTTAGGCGTTGCTCTTGGCCATAGCTTGTTGGCTTATCAAAGCTTACTCAAAGGCTTATCGAAACTGGATGTCGATGAAACGCTTATTCGCAGTGATTTGAACAACAATCCTGAAATACTGGCTGAAGCAATTCAAACTGTCTTGCGCGCTGAAGGTTGCACCGATGCCTATGAACAATTGAAAGCCTTAACGCGTGGTAATAAGAAGACATTGGCAGACTTTGCTATCTTCATTAATACGCTTCAGGTCTCAGACTCAATTAAGGTAAGACTGCGCGCCCTAACACCAGAAAATTATGTTGGGATTGCTGCGGTATTGGCTAAAAATATTTAGATCGACGAGCAGCAACTTCACGCTTAAACAGTGCTGGTTTATATGGGGAAGATCAACTCCCCATATAAACTACGCAGAGAATTAAATATTGAAATTCAAGAAAAACTTACATCCATGTAAAAAAATAAAATATGAGCAAACCAATTAAGTGCAGCCACACCATAGATTAATCACTATTGACTATGCTTATGTATAACAATGGATGACGATTTTTATACGAAAAGAGGTATGTCATGGAAAAATCACAAGACAAATCTGACTACAAACACTCAGGAATTATTCACACAATTACGAGGCTATTCTTTCCTAGCAAAGAAGTTGGAAATTCCATCTTCGAAGCATTTCGATTGTTTGTGGTGGCAGTTACATCCATCATTTCTCTGGGCATGTTACCCTTGGTTGCATTAAAACGATATCATAATGAACATGATATGTTTTATCTGGCAGGCGGCAAAAAAGGATGGAGCCCTTCTCTCTTAACTGTTGCAGCCTCAGCACTCACGCTTGGTATAACTACTTTGCTTACCATCTATGAATATCGACAAAATCAACGAGAAGGATAAAATAGGACATGGAACAAGAAGAAAAATTGAGAAGAATATTTAACAATCGCTTGCTCGGGAATGCCGAGCAAGCGCTAGACCAACACAGTAGATTTATTGTGCTGTAGTTTTCTGAGCCGCCAAGTACATCCAGGTTGCCAATACCGTATCTGGATTCAATGAAACGGATTCAATTCCTTGTGTAACCAACCATTGTGCAAAGTCAGGATGATCCGATGGGCCTTGACCACAAATACCGATATATTTGCCACGTTCACGACATGCTTTGATTGCCATAGAAATCAGCATCTTCACCGCCGGATCACGCTCATCAAATTGCGCGGAAACGATACCAGAGTCTCTATCTAAGCCTAGTGTTAACTGAGTTAAGTCATTAGAGCCGATAGAGAAGCCATCAAAGTGTTCAAGGTATTCACCCGCCAATAACGCATTGGTTGGTAACTCACACATCATGATCAACTTCAGGCCATCTTTACCGCGTTCTAAACCAACACTGGCCATTATCGCAATGACTTCTTTTGCCTCTTGTACAGAACGTACAAATGGAATCATCACTTGGACATTGGTAAAGCCCATTTGATTACGGACACGCTTAATGGCTTCACACTCTAGCTTAAAGCTTTCACAGAAACTTTCAGATACATAGCGTGCTGCACCTCTAAAGCCCAACATAGGGTTCTCTTCATGAGGCTCAAACATGTCACCACCTAAAAGGTTGGCATATTCGTTTGATTTAAAGTCAGACATACGGATGATGACAGGCTTAGATGCGAAAGCTGCTGCTAGTGTAGCAATACCTTCTGTTAACTTGGCAATATAGTACTCGCGCGGGCTTTTGTACGCTTGTGCACGTGCCATTACTTCTTTTTGCGCATGCTTTGGCAAGTTGTCCACTTCTAAGCAGGCTCTTGGATGTACGCCAATCATTTGACTGATAATAAATTCTAAACGTGCTAAACCAACACCTTCGTTAGGGATTTTTTGGAATTGGAAGGCTCGGTCTGGATTACCTACGTTCATCATCACTTTTAGTGGTGCCGCAGGCATTGCTTCTAAATTAATGGACTTGATTTCAAAATCGAGCAGCCCACTGTATACATAACCAACATCCCCTTCCGCACAAGAAACGGTGACTTCATCACCTGTCTTGAGCTTTTCGGTAGCGATACCACAGCCTACAATTGCTGGGATCCCTAATTCACGCGCAATAATCGCAGCATGGCAAGTTCGACCGCCACGGTTTGTAACAATAGCGGATGCCCTTTTCATGATGGGCTCCCAGTCAGGATCGGTCATGTCTGTTACCAACACATCACCTGCTTTGACTTGATCCATCTGCTGAATGCTTTTAATGACAACAACCGGGCCTTTGCCAATACGTTGGCCAATACTACGTCCCTCAACCAATACTTGGCCTTTTTTATTCAGTATGTAGCGCTCCATGGATTGCGCTGAGGATTCACGTGAGTGCACTGTTTCAGGGCGCGCTTGTAGAATATAAATTTGTTGATCAACACCGTCTTTTGCCCATTCAATATCCATAGGGCGGCCATAATGCTTTTCAATTAATAATGCTTGCCGACCCAAGAATTCTAACTCTTCATCAGTGATGCAGAATTTTTGTTGATCGGCTGGTTCAACTGCGACAGTTATTACAGGTTGATTGGCGCTTTTACCAAACATCATCTTCTGCTGTTTTTGACCAATGTTACGTCGTAGCACCGCTGGCTTGTTATTATATAGGTTTGGTTTGAACAAATAGAATTCATCGGGATTAATCGCGCCCTGCACTACTAATTCGCCCAGACCATAGGCTGCGGTCACAAAAATTACCTGATCGAAACCAGATTCTGTGTCAATTGTGAACAAAACACCGCTGCATGCAGAGTCTGCACGCACCATACGTTGGATTCCACAAGAAATCAGTACATCTTCATGCGGGAAATTATGGTGCACACGATAAGCAATAGCACGGTCATTGTATAAAGAAGCGAACACATGTTTCACTGAGGACAAAATGTCATTGATGCCACAAATATTCAAAAACGTCTCTTGTTGGCCAGCGAATGATGCTTCAGGCAAATCTTCTGCTGTAGCGGAAGAGCGGACAGCAACAGGAACATCACTCCCTTTCCCTAACTCTTGATAGGAAGTACGAATCGCTGTTTCTAAATCTGCAGATAGAGGCGCCTCTAAAATCCAGGCACGGATGTCTCGACCGCATACTGCCAAGGCTGCAACATCATCTACATCTAACCCGTGGATACGCTCTTTTATTTTCTCAGCTAACTTATTATCATCCAGGAATAGTTTAAATGCTTCAGCTGTTGTCGCAAAGCCATCAGGCACTTTGACCCCTACTTGGGTCAAATGACGAATCATTTCGCCCAGCGAGGCATTCTTTCCACCTACACGCGCGATATCGGTAGCCGATAGCTCAGAAAAAGGGATGACGAGAGTACTCATAAAAATGTGGCTCCGTTGTTGCGATTGTAGGGTTGTTGTTCGACAATACGACTTTACAGCGTATTGTCTCAAAATTGGGAGCCTCTTGTGAACCACAGAACGATATTTTTTGTCTCCGATCGCACAGCGATCACCGCCGAAACCCTCGGACAGAGCTTAATTACCCAATTTGAGGACATAAATTTCTTATCGATACGACTACCCTTCATCGATTCTGTCGAAAAGGCACAGCAAGCCGCTCAACGAATTGAACAGGCGTATGTCGTCGATCAGCAAAACCCCATTGTATTTGGGACCTTAATCCAAGACGATTTGAGGGAAATAGTAAGTAAGTCTACATGCTTATACATAGATTTCGTCCAAACATTCATCGGCCCATTGGAAAAAGAATTTGGATCCCCTTCGTCCCACTCTATAGGCAAATCTCATGGCATTCGGAATTATCAGGATTATACTACCAGAATTGAGTCGGTTAACTTTGCTATAGGGTATGATGATGGTATAAACTTAAATGGATACCAGAAAGCAGATGTCATTTTGGTCGGGGTTTCGCGGTCTGGCAAAACACCAACCTGCTTGTATCTGGCCTTACAGTTTGGCATTCGCGCAGCGAACTACCCACTAACGGAAGAAGATTTAGCACACAGCCGTTTACCCGTAGAACTGTTGCCATATCGTAATAAATTGATTGGTTTAACCATCGATCCAGAACAGCTGGCTGTCATTCGCCATGAGCGACGCCCAAACAGCCCTTATGCTTCTTTGGCACGATGCCAGGAAGAAGTTAAGATGGCAGAAAAAATTCTCATCCGCGAAAAAATACCTTATTTAAATTCAACCAATTCATCTATTGAAGAAATGGCAACGCGCATCATGGAGCAAGCGCACTTAGACCGCCGGATTCAACGAACTTAACCACAAATTTACGAAGTCAGGCACACTGAGTGACATAACGCGCTCAGGTGCCTCTAAGTAAGCGACCAGACGCTCTGCATCTTTTTCAACATAATGTCCACTGATACTCGCTGTAATTTTTTCACGTAAGTAAGGGAATACCTCAGCACGTCTTTTCAGATGACCAATTGGGTAATCTACTTGTTCTGATATAGATGTATCCGCAAAGGTGACCGTAACGCGATTCGGAATAGCACGTTTTTCCACGTCATAATAGTCCGCTGTAAATTTGGGCTGCTCTGTGGTGCGCATTAGACAGCGCAGTTGATCAATTCTGGGATCTGCCGCAACTTCATCCGAATAACTGTGCTCATCCAAACGACCAAACAATAATGCACACGCCACCATATACTCTAAACAGTGATCGCGATCGGCTTCATTTTTTAACGGTCCTGTTTTATGAATGATACGCATCCCTGCGGCCTGGGTTTCCAATTGAATGGATGTAATCTTATTTAGGTGATCTTTTATTTTGGGATGCAATGTGAGGGCAGCTTCAACAGCCGTCTGTCCATGAAACTCTGCAGGGAAAGCTGCCTTAAATAATATGTGCTCTATAACATGTGATCCAAACTCTGGCATAACAAAGCGTTCGCCACGAAACGACACATCATAAAAACCCCATTTGGGTGCGCTTAAGGCGGTAGGATAACCAGGCTCACCCAGATAGGATAACCAAGCCAAGCTAAAACCGCGACTGGTTGCATCACCGGCTGCCCATGATTTTCTTGAGCCTGTATTTGGCCAGTGGCGGTACGTGCGCAAAGCCTGGCCATCTACAAACACTTGAGACAAGGCTGCGAGATATTGCGCCTCTGTACCCTGTAACAGGAACATAGTAGCCGCAGTAGACGCTAGCTTCACTAAAATAACGTGATCCAAACCTTTTTCATTAAAGGCATTACCACAGGCCATCATCCCTTGAATTTCGTAAGCACGAATCATGGCATCAAACACATGCCGCATCGTCAGCGGAGGTTTACCTGCCTGTAGGGCTTGCTGTGACAGATAATCCGCACAAGCCAAAATAGCGCCCAAGTTATCCGAGGGATGCCCCCACTCTTTTGCCAACCACGTGTCGTTAAAATCCAGCCAACGGTTCATCACCCCAATATTAAAGGCTGCTTGCGGTGGCGGCAGGCAAAAGGAAGTACCTGGCACACGTGCCCCTAACATGCAGCGCCCTTCGCCGTATAATGGCCCTAAAAGGCGCGTACAATCACGATGTTGTAGCGCGCGCAGTCCACATGCCAAAGCATCCCACAAACACCAATGGGCCATTTTATAAGCCTCATCACTGACAATGGTATAGTCTTTGGCGTACTGCGCGATGTGCAACAGTTCACTATCGTAATCTTGCGAGCCGATCATTTTCTGTCCGCAAGCGCAATAAACGGCTGCATCGTTGGGCCGACATATTCAGCGACTGGGCGAATCAGTCGATTATCTGCCCGTTGTTCTAATATATGCGCACACCAGCCACTTACCCGTGATAATACGAAGATGGGTGTAAACAAGCCGCTCGGAATATCCAAGAAGTGGTATAACAAACCTGCATAGAAATCGACGTTCGGGTATAGCTTCTTTTCTTGCAACATGGTTTGTTCAATAGCTTGCGCAATCTCAAATTGTTGCGCACGGCCTTTCTCTTGCGCAAACCTTTGTACCAGTTCTTTGACGATATCTGAACGTGGATCGTGTTGCTTATAAACACGGTGCCCAAAGCCCATGATTTTCTCTTTAGCAGCCAGCATCTTGCGAATACGGTCTGGCACTTCCGCCGCATTACTCATGCTCGCAATAAGCTCCATGGCCTCTTCGTTTGCCCCACCATGTAATGGTCCGCTTAGGGTGCCAATGGCTGTGGTGACCGCAGAATAAATATCTGCTGCAGTGCCTGTTGTAACGCGTGCGGCAAACGTTGAGGCGTTGAACTCATGTTCCGCGTACAGAATGAGCGTGGTATTCAAGGCCAAAACGGAGGTTTCGTCTATCTTATAGCCAGGGTGTAATAAGGTCAGGAAATGAGAAGCAATGTCCGTCGCACCACTTTCTTCTTCAATGCGATGACCATGGTGTGCAAATTGATACCAATACAATAAGCACGTCGGCAATATGGCCAATAGACGTGTTGCAACCTTGACGCCCTGCCGCTCATTACTTTCTGGCTCCATGCATCCTAAGGCAGAGACTGCTGTGCGCAATACATACATGGGGTGCGTTGTAGAGGGTAGCTGTTCCAAAACGGTGCGTAGTCGTGGCGGTAAACTACGGCCACCTTTCAGCTCCTCTAAAAACTTTTGATACTGAGACGAATTCGGCAGCGCACCATTCAACAATAGATAGGCCACTTCTTCAAAGCGGCAATGCTG
>JAZKAM010000220.1:2844-11896 GCA_040389145.1 Pseudomonadota bacterium | reverse complement strand
AATCGAATAACCTCGATAACGTAATCCCGTACCTTCTTTGTTTACCGTAGAGATACTCGTCTTCCCCGCCACAACCCCTTCAAGTCCTTGGCCCTTTCCTGACATCATTTTTTCTCCTTGAGCAGTTGATCAAACGCTGCTTCATACTGCGCATAATCCAAATGCGTATACAGCGTTTCTCTTGTTTCCAATTGCGGCACCATATCTGAGATGGTGCCAGTGCTTGCCAGCTGCTGATAGGCTGCTGCTGCCGCATGGTTCATCGCACGAAATGCAGTTAGTGGGTGTAATGCCATAGCCACCCCCATCTCACCTAACCGCTCATGCGTCCATAGTGGCGTCTTCCCAAACTCTGTCACATTCACCAGCACAGGCACCCCAGCCACCCGAATCAATTGGCATAGGTCATCTTCCGACGTGACAGCCTCTGCAAAGATTGCCTGGGCTCCTGATGAGACATACGCATGCACACGTGCCAAAACAGATTCAAAGGGCTCTACCCCATAGGCATCTGTCCTAGCCATCAGCATAAAGTCTTTAGGGAGGCTGCTATCCCGTATAGCCTTAAGCTTGTCACACATGGCTTGTAGGGTAACCAGGTGTTTACCTTCCCTATGGCCACAACGCTTTAATGGGTGTTGGTCTTCTATATGGATGGCGGCAGCGCCTGCTTGGATGAGGTGGTGTACATTGCGGACGACATGAGGTGCTTCCCCCCAGCCGGTATCGATATCTACTAATAGGGGTAAGTCGGTAGCGGAGCGAATCATACGGACACATTGAGCGACTTCTTCCACCCCCAGGAAGCCTAGGTCTGGTAGGCCGTAATAGGCATTAGCGATACTGGCTCCAGAGACATAGAGGGCTTTGAAGCCTGCCTTCTGGGCAAGTAAGGCGGCATAGGCATGTATCACACCTACGATAGGCAGAGGCTTATGCGCCGATAGCTGTGTCCAAATACTCATGGTCCCTAACATCCCTTCCCTAAGGTCTTAATTTTCCTGCAGATATTGGGGGTTAGGATAGCGCACTTAGCTGTATTGCGGAATATGGGGGTTGGGGGCCGGGGTGTGGATGCGTATAGGGGAAGTATAAGTAAGGGCGTTATTGGCTATTCCTGCTCATAGGAGAGAATTAAGTCACTAAGGGGTTCCCCTGTATAGGTATCGCTATTAGATATTGGTTAGCAGGTCACTCACTACCTTTGGCGCTCAGCGCCACCCCCTTCGCCTTATGTGTACAGCAGTAAGGCGGGCAGTAGCTTTAACATTGGTAGGGTACTAGGGCCTACACTTCCATTGAATTTTGCGGTAGCCTTAGCCGCGTGCTCAATTGCATGCGGATACACGTTAAAAAGCTGCAAACACCCGTTTATCTCCCTAATTTACCCTCCCTAAACCCTCAAGTGGGGGTTTAGGGCTTCCCTTTTGATGCGATGCATAATAAAATCAGACACCTAACCCAATTAGTTCAGGATGATGTACATGGTTTACGTTTTTATTTTGTTGTTGACCAGTTATGGTGCTTTTGCACCACCGCCAGGCTATGGTCTCGCCAATACGGTTTCCCATACTTCTAAGTTCAGTGCAGGCATGGAAAGCACCGATTTTGCGGTTACCTCGTATGAACGTGTGTACATACTAGACAACCTGAACAGCGAATTAATTTGGACACATGGCGGTATCCCCATGTATGGCCCAAAAGTAGAGTATTGTCCAACCAACCACAGTAAAATCTCTGCTGCGTATTATCACTCCAAAAGTAAGCATCCTTTGATTGGGTCAAATTCTGATGCTGACTGGCGTTATACGTCGGACCAAGAACAAATCCAATACTCTTATTCCAACTCAATAGCCGAAGTGTCCAGTGCGCAATACTTAGATATTTCCGCTGAATTCCCTCTCATGGCCTTTGAGCCAGCTGGGAGCAAGCAATCTCTACTTATGCCTAAGCTTGTTGTCATTAAGTTTCTGAGTGGCCTTAAGATTACGAATGTACATTGGGTTACCCATGGCGCAGATGTTTGGCAGAATGATAAATACAATATTGGTCATGAAACCGATGATTATTTTCAAATAGAAACCAGCGTTACCCCCGTAGATTTCAATCATGTGTTTGGTGCACCCTATGTTGGACTATCGAGTGAATTAACCTACGAAGCATTTTCCATTAGTGGTGCGGTGCGTTACAGCAATCAGGTAAGCCACGAGTCCTTAGACATACATGGTCTACGTTATTTGGCGTACCATGACTCCGCAACCCACGGCACCTTACTTGGCCTAGATGTTGCATTAAAGTACCAGCCTTCTGATAAATTCACGATCACCACGACCTTTACGCAAGACTTTTACCGACCAGTTCGTGGCCATACCAACATTTATGACTATGAAAATGAAGATGAATACGATTTTCCAAGCTCAGCGGGTTTTGAAAGTAAAACACGCGGTATTCATTTAGGCGTTTCGTACTCGTTCTGGTAAAAACCAGCGGCAGTGTAAAACACACCACTGCAACAATTACACAACTTAACTTCTCATAGAAAAGCGGCAATCATGCCGCTTTTTCTATTTCACCCCCATTCAGCCAATCCAACCCATCCAATAAAGACCGATGTGTTAGCGGTGAAACCGGCTTTAATCACCGCAAACTATGCGGTGATTAACCTTGATATTCACCGCATAGTTTGCTACGATTAAACAAAGTTATGCGGTGAATAATTCATGTGGATACACGAACATTCTGATTGGACAAATTTCAGCTGGGATGACAAAAGACTCAGTGTGGCCCTTGCGGAGATACGGTATCTTCAAGGACGTTTGCTTGGTCGAATGGAATCCCTCGGCTTTGAGCTTAAACAAGAAGCTTCTTTAACTACGCTCACGAACGACGTGGTTAACTCCTCTGCTATTGAGGGTGAACACCTCAATCCTCAAGAAGTACGCTCATCTATTGCACGCCGGCTTGGTATGGACATCGCAGGGCTTATTCCCTCGACCCGTCATGTTGAAGGCGTTGTGTCGCTCATGCTCGATGCCACGCAAAATTTCGCTAAACCTTTAACAAAGGAACGACTTTTTGGTTGGCACGCTGCACTATTTCCTACAGGGTACAGTGGTCTACACCGCATCACTGTTGGCGCCTGGCGAACTGCAGAGCATGGACCCATGCAAGTAATATCAGGTCCTCTAGGTCGTGAAAAGACACATTTCCAAGCACCAGATGCTGAGAAGCTCGAAAAAGAAATGACTGATTTCCTAAAGTGGTTTGAAGCGCACCACACCATCGATCCTGTCTTAAAAGCAGGTATTGCGCATTTTTGGTTCGTAACCATTCATCCATTTGAAGACGGCAATGGACGCATCGCTAGAGCAATTGGAGATATGGCACTGGCACGGGCTGATGGTATTCCCAACCGATTCTACAGCCTCTCTACGCAAATTGAATTGGAGCGCAAGGCTTATTACGACCACTTAGAAAATCAGCAGCGTGGCACGCCGGATATCACGAGCTGGCTCGAATGGTTCTTAGATTGTTTAAAACGTGCCATTTTAAATTCAGACGCTATGTTAAACCGTACCTTATTTAAAGCGCGCTTATGGGGAAAAATTTATGAAGGCTCGGTGAACCTTCGGCAACGTATAATCATCAACATCATGTTGCAAGATGATTTTAAAGGGCACATGAATACATCAAAGTACGCTAAGCTCGCCAAATGTTCAAATGACACGGCTCTGCGCGACATCCAAGATTTGAAAGAGCGCGAGATTCTACTACAAAACACCGCCGGCGGTCGAAGCATCAGTTATCGTTTATCCGACCATATTGATTCGATCAAGTAAAAGTAAGGCCAATTTTCGTGATGATACACTTTTTTGTGTTAAAATAATCCTATAATAGCTGATAGAGTTCATTATAAATGAGGCTATCATGCATAAAAAAACTGGATCAGAAAACACCAAGTCATTAGACTTAGACATTGATACCATCATTAAAGAATCAGCCCCAGAAGAATACCAATACGCAAAAAACTTCGAGAGCTATTTAAATCTCAATCATTACAAAGCGGATTTAAGTTTTAATGAAATGGACCACTATGATGCCATGCGTTGGTCCTGCATTAAAAAAGTAAGCGATCATATCAAGGAAAACATTAATAGCGATCTAATAGAAATTAGAGAGAGCACTGTTAAGGAAGAGATTTCCAAACTTTTTAAAAGAAAAATTGTAGACGGTAGTTTCAGAAATAGCACTTTCCTTTTTGCAATAGATACCCGGAACATAGCAAAAATAGTGTGGCCAGACAAGGAAAGTCTCGCTTTAAAATTGGTGTTTGTTATTCCTATGAGTTTGATCGCCACCATGCTGATCGTTTTGATTAATCCATTAACGTACCTGCTTCGCTCCTTAACTGGGCCGATAGCACGATACTTTAATCTTCCAAAGGACAAATTAATAGGCGACGCATCAATAAACGAACCTTTTAATAAAGACACAAACTACATCACTAGAGAACAGGATTATAAAGACAAAAAAGTAAAATCTGACTACGAAAGTAAGCCTGTAGAAACAATAAATAAAGAAGGCGTGCACCATCATCCCAATTCGGACACACGACATGGAAATGGCATTGATGAAAAATTGCCGCACGCTACAACTCCACCACGCAGAAACACCATGGTTTAGTATATGGTAGGGCCAAAGCATACTCGCCAGCTATCCCCCATAGGTTATGGTGTAACCATCATTAACCCTATGGGAAAGTCGATTAGAATATCTTTAAACGCATCCGTTTTTCAGGTCACACTCAAATCTCGATTAAAGCAGTACATAAACAACATCAAAAACAGTTTCGGACTGTTTTCTGAAGGTTTTTTAACCCCTCAAAGTCCAGCCGCGCTACAAAAGGAAAGCCAACAAAAAAAACCTATCCGCCCCTTACCTATTCTTGCCCGTAGCCTACTGGCTACCGCCTTTATGTTGGTCTCATTGATTTTTACGGCTATAGACTGTATCTTAACTGAGTCTTCAAAACTGGCCGTTACGCTGATCACTCCTCCTTTTCAAGTCGCTAGCTTTGCACTTCAAACACTTGGCGCCATCATCACCAGCCCCCTTCGACTATCACCGACCTTAAACTCCTTTGCTATTGAATGGAGACCTAAATTGTTTTTGGAAAATCTAATCCAGTCCATTAAAAACTTTTATCAACCTTGGCTAGAGGTTTTTTCGAATAAAGAAAATTATGCACATGCAACTGCCAACGCGCCATCAAAGCCCTTTGCTGAAAAGTCGTTCTTGGATTTTTTGCATGAGGCAAATGCTGATAACGACGCATCCAATCCAATTGTAACCTTTGGTGCAAAAAATACAGCTGGAGAAAGCAGCAGAGAACGCCCTCCATCACCAATCAACCAAAGTGTCCCTCCCTCATCTACAGATAAGCACGAAACACCGCCTCACGGCTAAGCTTCTAAGATCAAAGAAATGCATTCAAGCATGCGCCATTACTACTGGTGACGGTGTTGGGCTCAACTGAAGGGCACCTACCTGCACAATCCAGCACTGCCATTTTGTACCATCCAAAGGCGCATAAATCCCCACGTAGACAGGTCCCTGCTCAAAATGCTGTAAAATCTTCGCATAATGCAACAGTTGATTCATAGCAGCCTTTTGCTGCAGTGGGTCCAATTTTTGTGTTTTGAAGTCGACGATCCAGCGACGCTGCTCTGCATCTACAAAACTCAAATCCAAACGTACGATTTTACTGCCCTTGGCAGTATTACCTGGCGCTGATGGCGATGACGCTTGTACCACATCCGGTAGTACCCATTCTGCTTTACGCTGCGTATGTTGCTGAGAAAAAATCCATTGTGCCACAGAGCAAGTGGGTATTTTTTGCATCCACTGTAGCGCGGTAGCACTTAAGGTTAGTGCTTCAGCACGCGGGCAGCCCATGCGAATAAGCGCATTAGGCCAATTTTTAGACATGGCTACTAAATTTTTCTGAACATGCTCCAAGGATAGTCTGCTACATTGTTCTAAAATACGGTGCAATAGAGTACCCAATAATGCGGCGGGTTTATGCTCCGTTAAGCTCAACAGTTGCCCTGACTTTTGCACCTCGGCATTTTCTGCATCGACACTCATAGGCGCTGTTAATGCCAGTGCTTCATCTAAGTTTTTAGGTAATACCCAGCTTGGATCAAGATAATATTGCGCCACACCGGGATTGCTCGTTACCTGTAACGTTTTATGTGTTGTCTGATGCGATACATGGCCGCCCTGTTCTTCTACAATGGTTGCTGCATCCCCAACAAACGGCCATAACATCGCCCAATACGTATTAGAGCGGCTGGGCACCAATTTTTCAGCATCTACGGCACCCAAAAGATGCAATTGGACTTTGGCACGTGTGCAGGCCACGTACAACAATCGCTTTGCTTCATTGACTTGGCTGGATTTCCGCGCGTGTTGAATTAAATGGTACGCTGGTGTTGCAGCGGTATCCGCCGTAGCCAACAACCACACACGATTCCCATTTAAATCATGCGCCATCCAATCAAACCAGGCAGGATCGTCTTGCAGGACACTTTGCGACAAGCCAGGTAAAATGACGGTATCAAATTCTAGCCCTTTTGCTTTATGAATGGTCATAACATGCAAGGTATCGGCTTCACTGGCTGCAACCGTACGGAAACGCCGCTCTAACTGTGTGGCCAAATGTCGTTCATGGAAAAACCCATAGTGCCCATAACTCGAACGTAACAATGCCAATACACCTTGGATATCCTGGTCATGCCCTGCGGGATATGCTTGTGGGGCACCCAAGGCTACCCATGCGCCATATACCCATTCATCTAAGGGTTTGCGTTGGTGGTGTGCTTTCCATTTATCTATTATCTGAAAGAGCCGATGTAAACGGCGCTGCATCGGCTCTTTCAGATGGGCTAGGCGTTCGGGTTGCCGGATTTGTTCAAAAAACGTCATGGGTAACGCTTGTACGCCCTCTTTCCTTTCACCTGCCCGTTGGCCCTCTGCCCTATCTTTTCCTTTACTCATCGGCTCTGACAGCTTGAGCAACTCGCCCAAAGATAATCCAATGTAAGGGGCACGCAATACCGATAGCCAGGCCAAGCGACTGTGGGCATCATGAAGGGCACATGAAAACTGAAAGAAGTCCATCACCCACGGCAACATCGAAATAGTTTGCAGCTCGTGCCCAACAAAAGAAATAAGCAACTTTTGCAAAGATTCAACGATATCATTTAAGTGGCTTCGTGAACGCCCCAAAATAACCGTACGATGACCTTTTTCAATTGCTTCCATTGCAAGGCGGGTCACTTCAAAGGCTTCATGGCGCTTAGCAAATCGCCCTTCCGGTATGGCATAGGCAAACACTCCGTCTTCCGGTGCACCTGGTCCTTGTGCCACAGATGCGTAAAAAGGAATGCCACCCCGCAAAGCATCTTCCTGTTGTGGGAAGATGCCTTGAAAGGCCTCATTAAAATGACCAATTAAACGCCCGCTCGATCGAAAATTGGACACTAGGCGCAATACCGTTGGTTTAATCTCGTTCAAGCCTTCTTGCTGAACGCTCAAAAATACAGAAACATCGGCACCACGAAAGCGGTAAATCGACTGCATCGGATCGCCTACCAAAAACAAGGTTTTACCATCCCCTGGGAACCATTCTTTGGTGAGCGCCTTGAATAATCGAAACTGAATGCGCGAGGTATCTTGAAATTCATCAATTAACAAATGGTTGAGACTGTAATCATACTTTAAAGCAACATCCGATTGTTCTACATCAAAGTCGACAGCCTGAATGGCCATAAACGTCATTTCCAAGAAATCGACTTGCCCGCTTCGACGAAAAGCTTGGTGCAACTCATGCACCAACACTGGCAACACACGTAATAGTGCGGGCAACAAAGTATTGTTGCCGTCATCCTCATCCATGGGCTTCATAATGGATAGATGTGGCATCTGGCTTAGTGTTTGAAATACCTGATGAATACGTTCTTTTTCTGAAAACTCACCAATGAGTGCCAAAATGTTGCGTTTGGCGTCTGTGCGCTGTTGTTTTTCAAGTGCAGTGCCCGGCTCAGAAGCACTGGCAAAGCCTTGCAGCTTTGTCACAGTTTTGCGCCACGCACCCTCTTGTGTTAACAACGTGCGCGCAATATCTTGCCAATCAGATAAGCACGACAACTCTGGCTCCGGCAAAGCATCCCAGAGGTAATCTTTGCCTAGATAGCTATAGGCCACTTTTAAGCACTGCGCCAGCTGCACTTGGGCTTCTGGTGTGATTTGCTCTATCACCAAGCTTAATTCGTGGTGTAAATACTGACCAAAGCTTTCTTGCATACGCTCAGCAATCAATTCAGGAGCCACACCAAACGCTAATGTGGGTAACCATTGGTCCCGAATAGCCAATAGTGAGGTCGCATAATCCTTTAGGCGCGACAGTTGATTATCTACTGAATGCAAAATGACGCGTAGCGCATCGTGATAATCCGGATCATCAAACAATACACGAATCCATTGCGCTACTACCTGGCTGTATAATTCTGTTGTATCGTCCAGGAGATCGACCGTCGTACCCAGCTTTGACAAGGTGGGTCTCTGTAGCGCTAATTCTTTGCACAGCGCATCAATGGTCATAATCCGTAAACGGTTTGGGTTTTCGGATAAATGCCAGGATAATTCAGCAGAGCGTGCAGCAGCGCGTTGCGCCAATACAACCGTACTCGCGTTACGGCAAGCCTCCGGTTGGCGCAACGCCTGTAAAAGCCGTGCCCGCATTTCCGCCGCCGCTTTGCGTGTAAAAGTAACCGCAACAATATCTTCAGGGTGTTTTACACCCGCCAATAAAGCCAACATACGTTGTGTCAACAATTCTGTTTTACCAGAACCTGCTGGCGCTTGGACAATAAACGACGTCTCAATATCTAGCGCGCGTTGACGGGCTGCGTCATCCACTGGCGGTGTTAATGGTATATGTTTTTTTTAATGTAATCTGTAGGTTTAGGATATATTTTTTCATAATCAT
>JAZKAM010000220.1:0-2834 GCA_040389145.1 Pseudomonadota bacterium | reverse complement strand
GATCCCGAGAAGGTGGATGCCCTCCAGCAGGACTTTCTGCAATACGGCATAATGGCTGCACACTACAACTACGGCATGCCGTGCTGCTATGCGGGTGCACCTTTGCCTCACCGCTTTGAAATTCAGTCACGAGCGCATCAATTTGCGTACGCCACTGGTCCAGCAACCCATCCCAGCTCTGGTCTTGCATCAACACGGGTGCTTTTTGACTATCGATAATCTCCACCCCCGTGTCCGTTCCCCGTATACCGCTCCAGGAACAGCCTTGGCTATCAACCACACCAATGAGCATGCTACGGATGGGCTGATTCAATGCCAGGACGTATAGAGGCATTTGAGGAGACATCAAACGTGCCTCAAACCAATCCATCAACCGGGGCTTACGGGATTTGTAATCCAACAAACGAAAATCATTCCCGGTTACCTGGTCCAGGCGGTCGATACGCAAGTTAAAGCGCATACCCTGACATACCGCTTCAGCCTTGGTCTCAACCAATACAATGTGTGCCTGGCCTGCTGATGGCGAAGCCTCCAGGTTTGACCAAGCCATAATCGCATTCACAAGGATTTTCTGTTCTACTTCAAGCAGAAGCTTAGGTACACGTGGGCAATACTGGTCACAAGCGGCCTTAGCGATATCCAATAACACACCTTCTTCTACCAGGCACCATTGTTTGGGATTGGTTTCGCGCTGCGACAACAGGGCCAAGCATTCATGTAACAGCATGCCCCGTAATTGAGGGGTAATTTCTGTTGCCATCATGGCTAAGGGGCGTACACCCAGGCGGTGCTTGGCAAAGGCCCTAAAACCACAAAGCGCTTGGTCTTGTAAGGCACTGTAGCTATAAGCGCGGTCCTTCTCATATCCGCCTAGAGGGCATGGCCCATCAGGGCGTGGTATCAGCTGGGGTGTTGCGATAAGTTTTTCCACCCCCGGTACTACGCCTTTCTGATTACCTTCTACGTCCTCTTGGTCTTTTACTGACTTTAAGTCTTGTCCCGTATATAGGGGGTAACCAGCAATCAGCATGGTTGGGGCTAATAGCCTGTCTTGATCCATTCTGGGGTAGCTATAAATGAGGCAGTCTACAGCGGCGGCCCAATGGCGCATGGTTTGCTGTGCAATGCGCAATTCCCGTTCTGGAGTAGCATGGGGCATATCGAGCTTACGCTGTAAGTCTTTAGGTAAGAATGGGCTAGGTGCACAAGGAGGCGGCCAAACGTCTTGGCTCATACCACATACCCATAACGCATCGAACCGTTGTCCCCCAGCCTCTAATAAGCCCAACACTTCAACCGTACGATCGGCCGTTTCTGTTTGGAAGATCCGGTCTGTTAAGGCTTCATACACTAAAGCCAGGTATTCAGACCAAGCCAGAGTTCCGACAAGATCGGCAGAATGCGTCATATCCGTTAGCAGCGCTTGCCATTGGGTAACCGCCTGAAACTCACGACTGTCTAGAATTCGGACACCAGGCCATTGGAGTAACTGCCATAAACGCTGACTGAGCGTAAGCCAAGCGCTAAAGGAACGATAGGGCTGGTTACGCTTATCGGCAAATAGTGTACTGAGGCTGTCTGCGTCTGCACAGCCTTCTGCTGCTGCTGTTTGAAATAAGGGCGCCAACAAAGCGTGGAGTTCCTCGGCGGCGATTCGGCCACCCCCTTGTGACTGAAGCATCCATGCCAGGTGTACACGTAAGCCTTCGCTTTGTTCTGCGCCCCAAAAAGGGCTGTGTAGCCAGGCGCATAGGTCTTCAGTGGACTGTTCATCCTCTAAGATGCTCAAGCAAGATAAAACCGTGGCAATAACAGGCTCCATGCTTAAGGGGATCCCGCCAGATATGTTGTAAATAGGTATGGCTTTATGTTCAAAGCGTAATAGGTGCGTTGGATCGAATACAGACTGAAAGACTGCCACGACTTCGGCGCGGGTCTGCTGTAAGTTAGGCACAATAACGGCCATGCGTAACTCAGGATTTTTGGCATATCGGGCTTTAACCCATTGGGCAGCCTTTAGCCATTCTTCTTGTTGGTCGAGACAAGGAATTTGGTAGATGTCCGCTTTAGCCATGGGAGTTTCATCGCATACCACAGCCACCCCAAACTGCTTCAGGGTTTCGACTACCTGTTGTGCTTTTGGGGTAAATTCCTCAAAGCCGGTAAAGAAGATGGATTTAGGCAAAGGTAAGGTACCCATACCCCAAGCAGTAATCATTTGGTCCGGTAGTTGGTTGTGCGACAACCAGCCCCCTTTCTCTATATCGTGGCGGTATTGCGCTTGCCATGTGCGCCAGAGTTTCCAGTCAATACTGTCGTCGTAGCCTGTTACCTCGTTTGGATCGAAGCCCCATTCGGCGCATTGGGCGCTGAGCTGCGCCGCACTACGCACTACGGAAGGTAAAGCAATTAACTCAAGTTGTTCTTGGCTTTGATAGACGCGACGGCGCCATAATAAATGTTCTTCTAAGGGGGATAATAATCGCGGCTGAGGGGCGATGGAACAAATCTCTAATTCGGACCACAACACACCGTACCAATCTTGCAAAGCAAAAATTTGTGGGGCATTCAGAGGGTCAACCGTTAATAATTCTTGTTTTAAACGGGTCGCCAACCGTTTTGTGGCGGTAATAATGATATCGTAATGCAACCATTGTGCCACTGGATAATAAGAGCTCTGCATCAGTCCTTCGCCTTTATTCCTTCGCGATTCATGTACCAACGGTGTTTAAAAATTGCGTCAGTTAACCGAAATTGGTGGTCTACTAAAAACTGACCTATTCTAGCACGGTCTACTACAGCAACTTGGTATTACAGGGATGAAAATATGATTC
>JAZKAM010000219.1:0-3995 GCA_040389145.1 Pseudomonadota bacterium | reverse complement strand
CGTTCGGTGTACCGAAGTGCCACTCAGCCACAGCACCACGTTTCGCTGCTCGACACTTTGGTTGAGGTAAAATTGATATTGCTTCGACCGGGTATTTGTTTTCTCAATATTAAATTAATGTTTGTGTACATTTAAAAGGGCTTGCATTCCGGTATTGGCCAATTTGACGTTAGCCGAAAAACAAGCCCTTTATGTTTGTACCTAAAGCCATGCTGCGTCGAAATTTAGGCCATCCTGAGCAGAATTTAGCCTATCCTATAAAACGGCCACCCTGAGCTTTTTTGATGTTAAAAAAAGCACGTCAATCTAGTGGCCACTAGCCGCCGCAGCACGTTTCACGTTTACGGCGCAACTGTAAATTTAACTGTCCAATGGCTGGCGTTCGGATCCATTTGGAAATAGATGGCATTCGCCAAATGGCTTTGCGTGGAACCAGTGTTATCGGTAGTCAAGCCCGCTTGAATATTGGCAATGTTGGGAGCGTCATTGTAGTTTTTAATGATGCTGCTTGGTGTGCCGCCGATAAACGTGGCAGTCCAACTACATGGCGATACACGGTCAAGGTTTGTGAAGTTGATGATTTCTTGTCCATCACCTCTATCCCATGACTGAACCGTAATGCTGTCCGCTGTCCGACTCACCTCGTGGATGCTCCAATCTTGATAGGTGCCGTCATTAAGCCAGTCACCAACCGCCCAATTTTCAACATTGCATCCTTCGCAATCACAATCTCCACAATCGGCATCGGCGGCCATGCCAGACGCGGCCATCGCGTTAAGTCCTGCCACGCCAACATTTGATAGGAAACCCATGAACAGCATTTTTGCAGGCGACGGCGGAAGTGTGGCGTTCAGCTTATTCCAAAATGCCGTAAATTGAGCGGGCGAAAAACTGCCATCCTCGCCTATGTTACAGTATGCCGCACAGAGAATTTTATCCTTGATGTCGGTTGTCCAATAGTCATCGAACACCGTTTTCCCCACGCCCCACACCGCAGCAAGTGATGCACCCAGCACGGCCATGGCTTGAGCGGCCACAGCAATCAACGCGCCATCGGTTAGCACGGTCAAAACCGCCGCAGCAATCGCACCAATTACCGCTAAACCAAATTCAAGCAAGGTTGTCGCTGTGGTAAAGTCGTTCGACACTTGGTCAATCCAGACCTGCACCTGTCCTGAAACGTTGGTTGCGGCATCACATTTGGTTGCGGCCACGCCACTTGTCACAGGAGGGACAGGCGACACAATAACCGATTGAAAGCCACCCGCAGCAGGTGTCCATGTACTGCCGCCATCGGTTGATTGCTCCACGTTTCCAGTTGTTGGATTTACACGCTTAATAATTGCTGGTTCAGTACAACAGTTTCCCATGCCATCCTCACATTCTAAATCATTCATCGTTCGGTTCCACGAGAGAAAATACCGCCACCACACCGCCGCTAATTCTTTGCCGTGCGTTGTGCCGTCTTGCTGCCAGCTATTCCAAATCGTCAATTGATACAGCGCCCCGAAAAATGCCGCCATGTGATCACGGTTGCGCGGGATGCACAATGTCATCGGCATACTATCGGGCGGGTCGATTACATCAGGAATAGGAATGCCATCACCGAATGAGCCAGTCATTTTGTCACCTCAAATAAAATGCGCCCCACCGGATGGCAGGGCGCAAAAAAAGCAACGAATGGTTTAGGCGTTAACGTTGTCTTGCTCAACGCTGTCCACAACGACCGAACCGCCAGCCGGTGACTTAGCGACTGCTTCAAATGCGGTTTTGAATGCCAGTCCGGGGTTAACTGTCAGATCGAGGAACGTGCTATTGTTCGCCAATAGCGAGTTGTCCGCCGTGGGGATGAGAACGCGATATTTCCGCAGGTAGGCGTCATTCGGGATGGCATTTACCGGCGGGTCGAAAAACTGGGTGCTGTCATGATAGATGACAAGCCACTTATTGCCACGTTGAGCGAACGCACTGGCTGGCGTGGCATCATCAAGGATAGTGTCAAATACGGTTTGACTTTCCTTGGCAATCACGCCAATTACAATGGCATCCGTGGCGGTACGCAACGCGCCAACTTGAGTGAGCAGCGCGGGAAGTGTGAGCGCGGTCACAAGTCCGGTGTTGATTTGCGAGGTTCCTATTTTGTTGTCCCAGTCACGAAATGACATGGTATAGGCTGGTTGGGGCATGGTAAAATTTCCTTTCGCTCACGAGGAGCTAACTGATTACGCTCTCTAGAGCGTAATGTAAAAGCGTCCACCTGTCAATTAAGTGGACGCTAGTCCGTTTTACTGTATAATCACGTTCTTACGGGACAAAGCCCACTCGCATTTCTCTTTGATGTGGTCTGTTTTGGCTACTACCACATCAGCTTTTTTGGCTAAATTGTCCCAATCCTCTTTTTTCATTAGTATCATGGCCGTGCCTTTTATTTCTGGCAACTTCGGCCAGTTATTTGAGTATCTTACCCGCCGCCAACCTTTCGGCCACACGGTATTGAAGATAGCCTCCTTAAAAAGATACTTCGCTGCGTATCGGCTACCTGCTTCGACACTGGATAACCTAGAAATGTCGTATTGATACCCAAGTCCAGCGGTATCGCACGCGCGTTCAAGTTTATAGCTCTGTAGTGTGTCGTGCTTCGCTGGAAAAACATCTCCTGTCGTGATGTAAGTTTTCCCCTCGCCCTTCTTAACAAATATGGCATCATCGGGGCAATATGTCGTGATGTAATGCGAGTGTGGATGCTGTCTCTTTTGACGTTCGGTGACAGATGCATACGCCCACACCTTACCAGAACGCTTAACCTCAGTTCTAAGGTTGGTGAGCAGTCGATTAGTCCAAATAAGATAACCATTTTCTGCTTCATCTACCGTACAATCCTTTCCTCTGCATGTAACTGTAAAAAGATAGAGCGTGTTGATTTTTGCGATTTCTCGTGCCCCAACAACAATCCTCCCGTATTCCTCCCGTGCGCGTTGCTGACCGCAGCGTGGGCAATTCCAATCGTTGCAGCATCCTTGCACCACACCCCACCTTTTGCCTTGTATTTGGTATGCAAAAAGTGGAGCGTTATTCTGACATTGGTCTGTTCCGGTATGTGTTTTTCGGTCATTTCGTTTCTTACCTTTACTAAAACTTGTTTGACTTGTGCTAAATAGGTCGAGAGAAGACATTAGCGGTTGCTCAACTTTCTCTTATCATTGATGTTGACTTGCTCACAGCAAATCCTATCCGCTTGTTCACCCACGAGAGCGAGCATTTTCATTGTCAGTTGATAATTCGAGTGGATGAGCCATGTGCAACGCTCACCTAAATGGGTGTACTGATATGGGAATTGTGTGCCGCCATGTGCCCACTCATCTACGGTTGTCATCCAACATTGCAATTGCAATTCATGATCTGCAACAGCCAACGTGACCGCCATGTAGGACATTATTATGTCAGCCATTCCACACCTGCTCACAGTGTACGCACATCCCGCACGGGCGGGACTGCATCAGCTTGCCGCACATGGTACATTCGGCTGAGTAATCATCTGGTAATCCAAAGATTTCACCTGCGCGGATCTCCACTTCAATCACTGTCAAGCCTTTATACAGTAAAAGATCTGCTTCGAGCTTGTCCAACAATTCTTTGATTTTTGCATAACGTTCGTCATCGGTCATGTTATTTTGAGCCATTTTAGTTGTCCCCTCTGAGCGAAAATTGAACGCCATTAATCATTATCGGATGCGGATGTAAAAAACTGCTTTGTACCATTACAGGCAGTCCGTAAACAGCTATTTCGTGACTGTAGCCAGCCAATGCCGTAGTCGCTCCAATAAGCTCACCACACGCGGCCATGCCGTCGAGTATGTCCCGAATGCGAGAGGTTGATTTGATGCCCATTTTTTTACAGATTTCACCTTTTGAGAACATCTTGTATTTGCCTTCCGCTTCAAGCCTTTTAATTGCCGTTTTAATGCTTGGGTTCGTGATTTTACGGCCTGGTTGGA
>JAZKAM010000218.1:16009-17105 GCA_040389145.1 Pseudomonadota bacterium | reverse complement strand
GAAAGGCGATGAAGTGCTCACGACCGGTGGTATTCTGGGTGTGATTTCTAAAGTAGGCGACCAGTTTGTGGTGCTGACGATTGCTGATAACGTCGATGTTCGCGTGCAAAAGCAATCTGTGGTATCCATGATGCCTAAGGGAACTGCGCAAAACGTATAATCGTTTTTTGCTGGGTGTTGGTGTTCTGGCCTAAGTCTTTTATCAGGGAGCGATTATAATGACCCCTTATCCGCGTTGGAAATATGCCGTGTTTGCGGTATTGGTTATGTTTGGATTCATCTATGCCTTACCTAATTGGTATGGTGATGATCCTGCTGTCCAGGTTTCTGGTGCATTAGAGCCCCAACAAAGTGAAAGCTTGTTGGCGTTGTTGGCAGAACACCAACTAAAACCTAAATCGGCACGTATTGAAGAAGATGCTTGGGTGGTTCGTTTTGCACGAACGCAAGACCAGCTGAAAGCTAAAGATATATTGGAGCCTGCATTACCTTCACAATGTACGGCAGCACTCTATCTCGCGCCAGCAACGCCTAAGTGGCTACAAGTCATTGGCGCAACGCCCATGAAATTGGGGTTAGACTTGCGGGGTGGTGTCCATTTCCTATTGGATGTTGACCTGCAGGCAGCGCTGACTCAGCGCCTGACCTTCACCCTCAATGAAGTTAAAACAACCCTCAAAGAACATAAAATCCATTTTGATACCTTAACGCTGATGGAAGGCCACAGCCTTGCCTTGGGTTTGGCAGAGTCCAACAGAGAAAAAGCCTTTGAAATTTTGAAAGGTCAGTTTCGTGATTATGAGTGGCGTATCACCGATGATCAAAAGTTAATGGCCACGATGGTGCCTCGGGTAGTTCAAGAAATTCAGAACTACACGCTAGAACAGACGATGGGTACCTTGCGTAACCGGGTCAATGAGCTAGGCGTTGCAGAGGCCGTTGTTCATCGACAAGGTGTGTCACACATTGTGGTGGAGCTGCCCGGGATTCAAGAGCCTGCGCGCGCCAAGGACCTATTGGGTAAAACCGCGACCCTCAGTTTCCATCTGCGAGAAGAAACGCAAGACATCAGTGCAGCCCTACAAGGCCGGCCGGT
>JAZKAM010000218.1:7461-15996 GCA_040389145.1 Pseudomonadota bacterium | reverse complement strand
ACTGCTGAAAAAACAAGTCATTCTCAGTGGTGATGCCATCACCTCAGCCAGTTCTGGCGTAGACAGTCAAGACGGCCGGCCAGTGGTCCATGTACATTTAGGTGGCAGCATCCAAAGCTTCAAACGGGCCACGCGAGATAATGTGGGTAAGCAAATGGCTGTGGTATACACAGAATCTCAATCCCATCCCGTTGAAGAAAACGGTCATACGGTGTTTAAAACCACGACGAATGAATCTGTGATCAGCTTGGCTACCATTCAGTCTGCATTAGGTAACCAGTTCCAAATATCCGGTCTTGGCGCTCAAGAAGCCAAAGACTTGGCTTTGCTATTGCGAGCAGGTGCCTTACCCGTGCGCGTCAGCATCATTGAAGAACGCACCATTGGTCCAAGTCTAGGTCAGGACAACATTGATAAAGGGTTGTATTCTGTCGCGTTGGGCTCTGGTTTAGTCATTGTGTTTATGGCGGGGTACTACAGTGTATTTGGCTGGATTGCCAACGTTGCGCTGCTGTTTAACGTGTTGTTGCTCACCGCATTACTGTCCCTGTTTGGTGCGACACTCACTTTGCCAGGCATTGCAGGTATCGTATTGACGGTGGGTATGGCTGTGGATGCGAACGTGTTAATTTTTGAACGAATTCGAGAGGAAATACGGTTGGGTTGTTCACCAAGTACGGCGATTCAAAGCGGTTTTGAACGTGCCTTAAGCACAATTGTAGATGCGAATCTCACTACGTTGATTGTAGGTTTGTTACTGTTTGGGGTGGGCTCAGGCCCGATTCGTGGATTTGCGGTCACATTATGTTTGGGTATTTTGACCTCTATGGTTACTGCCGTATCCATTACGCGTGCCATGGTAGAAGCGGGTTATAGACGTCCAGCCGTTAAACACTTACCGATAGGGATTTAGAGGGCAACATGGAATTTTTTAAGAAGCAAAGTAACATCGACTTTATGCAGCTTAAATCTGCAGCGTTTGCGTTTTCCCTGCTGCTTTGTCTGATTTCGGCTATTTTGGTGGGTGTGCGCGGTATCAATTATGGGCTGGACTTTACTGGAGGCACCCAGATTGAATGCCGGTTTGCGCAAGCAGTTGTCATGGATGACATTCGCCATACATTAGAGGCGGCTGGGATTAATGCAAAACTGTCGCTCATTGGTTCTGCACAAGATGTGTTGATCCGATTGCCGGTTACTGAAGCAGCTCAGGAAAAAACGGTTAAGCATATTGTTTCAGTGTTACAAGCAGATCATCCGGGTGCCAGCCTACGGCGTGTGGAGTATGTTGGCGCTGAAGTAGGGGAAGATTTAGCGTATCAGGGCGGTATTGCGGTACTGATGGCCGTGATTGGTATGATGTGTTACATCGCCTTACGCTTTGAATACCGCTTTGCTGTCTCTGCTGCTGTGGCGCTGTTGCATGACCCTATTGTGATTTTGGGCGTATTTGCTGCGCTTCAAATTGAATTTGATATGGCCAGCCTTGCGGGAATCTTAGCCATATTAGGGTACTCATTGAATGATACCATTGTCGTTTACGATCGCGTTCGAGAAAACTTTCGAAAAATTCGTAGTGAAGATGCTGCGCATATCATGAACTTATCCATTAACCAAACGCTATCGCGTACCATCATGACGTCTTTTTTGACGCTGTTGGTGGTAGTGGCGTTGTTGCTGGTGGGCGGGGACTCTTTGCGCGGCTTTTCCACAGCGTTTTTTGTCGGGATTTTAGTGGGTACTTACTCCTCTATTTATGTGGCAGGGGCCCTGGCCTTAGTACTCGGTTTATCCAGAAAAGACCTCTTGCCTACCCCAAAATTTGTGGACAATATGCCCTAATTTAGGGTTTTAGTGTGTTTTAGACGGTCCCGGACTTGCCTTTTGGGGCCGTTTTGGCGCATACTGCGCGGCTCTTGTTCTTAAAAAATTTGGGTAGAAGTATATGCATCCTTTAGTCAATATTGGCGTCAAGGCCGCACGCAAAGCGGGCGCGTTGATGATAAATTCCTTAAATAGAGAAGCACCACTAGAAGTGTTCAGTAAAGGGCCGCATGACTACGTTACCCAAGTCGACAGAGATGTCGAAGCCTGCATCATCGATGTAATCCACAAAGCCTATCCGCATCACGCCATTTTGGGCGAAGAAAGCGGTCATTCTGGTGACAATGACATTTGTTGGATTATTGATCCGATTGATGGCACCACCAACGCCATTCACGGCTTTCCCCATTATGCAGTATCTATTGCTGTGCGCATGGGTAATGATGTTTCCCACGCCATTATTTACGATCCCCTCCGAGATGAGCTGTTCACAGCCTCTAAAGGTGCGGGTGCGTATCTAAATCAACGCCGTATTCGTGTGCCAAACCAGGTGCGCTTGTCTGATGCGTTGATTGGTACAGGCTTTCCTTTTAAAGACATGCGTCATTTAGATGCTTATCTTCGCATTTTCAAAGAGCTATGTCCTGCAGCTGCAGGCATCCGCCGTGCGGGCGCAGCGACGTTAGATTTGGCGTATGTAGCGGCCGGCCGCTTGGATGGCTTCTTTGAATTTGGTTTGCAACCTTGGGATTTTGCAGCCGGCAACCTCTTGGTGAGTGAAGCAGGTGGATTTGTCACCGATTTTAAGGGTGGAAATGACTTCAGTCATGGTAATATCTTGGCCGGATCGGGACGCGTGCATAAAGAACTGTTAGTATTAATACAGCAACAGCTCCGTAGCTAATCGTTTCGTTATCAGGGTCAACTACCAGTGGAGAGGTTATGTCAGATACACCATTAAACCGCGATACATTGTATGAAAACGTATTAACGGCACACTTAACAGAAGCGCGCACCAAGCGGCGTTGGAAAATATTTTTTAAATCATTGGCGTGGTCCTATGTGATTTTCTTGACCATCAGCATCGCATCCTCTGCCAAGACAAACAAAACAGACGATGGTGCCTTCATGAAAGATCATGTGGCTCTTATTCGTTTGGATGGTATTGTTGATTCTGATGAAATTTCGGCGAAAAAGGTGATCCCTCTTTTAAAGAAGGCCTTTAAGAATGAACACGCTGTGGGCATCGTGGTGAGCATTGACTCCCCTGGTGGTTCACCTGTTGAAGCCAATGAAATTTATACGGAAATGCGACGGTTACAAGCAGCCAATCCAGATAAGAAAATGGTCTCTGTGATTCGTGGTCGTGGCGCTTCGGCAGCCTACTACATTGCAGCGGGCTCTACGCAAATTTATGCCAATAAAAGCAGTTTGGTTGGGTCCATTGGTGCGCTTTTGAGTACCATGAATATGCATGAATTGGCGCAAAAAGTTGGTGTTGAAGGTGTGACCATCACCAGTGGCAAGCATAAAGATATTTTGAACAGTCTGAAACCAGTTGATCCGGAAGATGTTGCCATCATGCAATCGATGATCAATGAAGTTGCTCAGCTGTTTCAAGAAGATATCATTGCGTCACGTGGTGATCGCCTTAAAAAGGACGACCCAACGATTTTCAGTGGCTTGTTCTGGACAGGGTTAAGTGCAAAGCGCTTAGGTCTGATTGATGACTTTGGCTCGGTGGACTCGGTTGCGCAATCTGTATTCAATTGTGATAACGTTCAATCTTATCAAGAAGAATTTAGATGGGAAGATTTGCAAAAATACTTGAACGATCTAAATATGAATATGAACGCTAAGATCAGAAGCTTGCTTGGCCTTAAAAGCATGAATCTATCTTAAGCTAAAAGTGTAGGCCAGTAGCGCGATATATCGCGCTACTGGTTTAATGTTGTCTGCTAACCTACATACGACCAAATGTTATGGTTTAGCGTGCGCATTAAGCGTGATACGGTAATTAGTGATAACCCTATGATTGCTGTTGGATCGCCAGCAGAAAGCTCGCTCATCAATAAAATACCTAATCCCTCAACTTTCAATCCCCCCGCACATGACAAAGCATCCGCATGTTGTACATATGCTGAGATATCCTCTTCCGTTAAAGTCCGAAAGGTAGCCGTTGTTGTGATGACTTCTGTTTTGGAAACACCTTGAGCAGTGTCGAGCAAAGTAATCCCGGAATAGTACGTCAACGCTTTTCCTGAAAATGCGCGTAGCCAAGTCGCTTGCCGTTCAACTTGATGGGGTTTGCCCAAAATTTCCCCTTCAAAATAGGCGACCTGGTCTGAGCCAATAATGAGCGCAGAGCTATCTATCTTTTGAGCAATAGCTTGGGCTTTTTCTAATGATAGGCGCGAAACTAAGGTGCTTGGACCCTCATCTGGGCGCGCTGTTTCATCGAGGTCTGGGGTGATGCACGAAAAGGAAAGTTGTGCCTGCCGCATCACTTGTTGGCGTGCTGGCGAGCTGGAAGCCAAAATTAAGGGTAAAATCATATGAGCAAACTAACTAATAATGAGGATTATGGCTGATATTAACAAAGAATTTGAGTGCTGACTAGGGTAGGTCTTTGACTCTGAAGGCAGAAATCGTTATCATTGGCGCCTATGTTACGTCATGAATTGCCGAAGAATTTTGACCCGCAGGCCCTTGCGCGGCAGCAAGCGAAGGTTGGTGGGGTAATACCGATCTCAAGCTTGAGTCGTTTGCCCGTGGTCAGTCGAGAAGGGGATTTGTCAGTAGAGCTGTCATTTTCCTTCAATGACACGTTTTTGGTGTTGGTGCGCGGGCGGATCCGCGGGGTGCTACAATTTGAGTGCCACCGTTGTTTAGATGCCGTCGCGTTACCAATAGAGCAAGCAATTGACGTAGTGATACTCCGAACGGACCAGCAAGCAAAAGACTGGCTTGACCGCACGGATTTTTGGCTAATTGGCCCAGATGAGTTATCGGGTAGTGCGCCCTTGTGGGATTGCATTGAAGAAGAAGTAATGTTGGCATTGCCGTTGTTTGCCAAACATGAACCGGATTGCCCGTCTTAAGCGTTACGATGAGGAGATAAATCGACTATGGCTGTACAACAAACTCGAAAATCCCGTTCACGCCGTGATATGCGTAGAGCGCATGACCGTGTGGCATTGCCCTGCGTGTCTGTAGATCCAGAAACTGCTGAATCACATCTTCGGCACCATATCACCGCAAGTGGCTTTTACCGCGGTGTTCAAGTAGTTAAAGGCAAAGGACCCGTTGCCGATGAAGAAACCGTCACAGCAGGCGCTTAATCCTATCGAGCTCCCCATTGCGATTGACGCAATGGGGGGCGATTGCGGCCCGGAAGTTACCGTACCTGCCGCATTGGATGCACTGCAGGCAGACCCTCGTCTGTCACTCTTTTTAGTCGGCTTGCCTGACCTTATAGAACCCCATATAAAAATCTATCCTCGTGCTGATGCTTTGCGTGCACGCTTTCATATTATTCCTGCACCAGAAGTGGTCACTATGGATGACTTGCCCGCAGTTGCCTTGCGCAACAAGCGGCAATCCTCTATGCGTTTGGCGTTGGATTTGGTTAAAGAAGGGCGTGCCTCTGCATGTGTGAGTGCCGGAAACACCGGTGCCTTGATGGCCATTTCACGCTATGTATTGAAAATGATGCCGGGTGTAGATAGACCTGCATTGATGTATCGATTACCCACCATCCACAATCCCCATGGCTTTTTTAGAATTTTGGACTTGGGTGCGAACATAGAATGTACTGCGGTTCAATTGGTTCAATTTGCTGTCATGGGCGCTGTTGTAAGCGAATCTATGGATGGTATCGTGCGGCCTCGTGTTGGGTTGCTTAATATTGGCACTGAAGCGATGAAGGGCACAGAAGCCATTCGCGATGCGGCAGCGCTGTTATCAGCACAATCGGCCATTAACTATACCGGTTTTGTCGAAGGCAATTATATTTACCAAGACGTAGTCGATGTGGTGGTATGTGACGGGTTTGTCGGCAATATTACACTGAAAGTGAGCGAAGGTGTGGTGACGTTACTTTTGGAAGCCATTCGTTCAGAATTTATGCGTACGCCGTTTCGCCGGTTTGTTGCTTGGTTAGCACGCCCGGTATTTCGTGCCGTGAAAAAACAGTTTTCCCCGGAGCAGCATAACGGAGCGCCCTTGCTTGGTTTAGAGGGTGTTGTGGTGAAAAGTCATGGTGGTGCACAGCGTCGTGCCTTCGAGGTCGCAATTCATGAGGCAGCATTACAAGTGACGCACCAAGTACCTTTACGGATTCGCAGCTTGTTGGCCGAATTATTGAGTATAAAAAATGAATCCCACTAATTATGCGCGCATTTTAGGCACGGGCAGCTATTTGCCCGAAACGGTTTTGACGAATCAAGAACTCGAACAAAAAATCGATACGACGGATGAATGGATTGTACAGCGCACCGGTATTCGTTCGCGCCACATTGCATCCAAAACGGACACAACGGCTTCTATGGGCATTATGGCGGCCCAGCGCGCTCTGGAAGCGGCAGGTTGTGATGCTGCCTCTATTGACCTCATTTTGGTGGCGACTGCCACACCCGACCAAATTTTCCCTGCGGTTGCCTGCCGTATTCAAGCAGCGCTGGGCGCACACAAAGCTGCGGCTTTTGATTTGCAGGCAGCTTGTAGCGGTTTTGTTTATGCTCTAAGTGTTGCCGATCAGTTTATTAAAACGGGTCACTATCAACGCATTTTGGTGATTGGCTCGGAAACGTTGTCACGCATCACCAATTGGCACGATCGTGGTACCTGTATTTTGTTTGGAGATGGTGCAGGCGCTGTGGTGCTGGGCGCCTCTGCTGAGCCTGGCATCATCGATACCCAACTATTTGCCGACGGACGTGAAGGGGACACCCTGTATGCGGACAACTGGCATAACTGTGCGCTTGAGCAGCCCTATATTTACATGGCCGGTAACCGGGTGTTTAAGTTGGCGGTATCTGCATTAGATGATTTGGTTGTGGGTATGTGTAAAAAACATCACTTAACTGATGCCAATATCGATTGGATTGTGCCACATCAAGCAAACATTCGTATCCTTCAAGCTACGGCAGACCGCTTAGGCGTTTCGATGGATAAAGTGGTCTGCACACTCGCAGAGCAAGGCAATACTTCGGCAGCGTCCATTCCCTTAGCTTTAGATGCAGCCGTTCGTGATGGACGCATTCAACGTGGCCATCGTTTATTGCTGGAATCTTTTGGTGGTGGCTTAACCTGGGCTGCCGCGCTCATCATCTACTAAGCGCAAATTCTGTCAATTTTTTAGTATAACGGGGTTTTTTATGGCCAAAATCGCTTGGATGTTTCCAGGGCAGGGTGCCCAATCGGTTGGCATGCTGAAAGATTTGCATGCCCTCTATCCCCAACTCAAACAAACCTTCGATGAAGCCTCCGATGTGCTCCATACCGACTTGTGGTCCTTGACACAGCAGGGGCCAGAATCCCAATTAAACAGCAGTGCCTGGACGCAGCCTGCATTGCTCACTGCGGGTATTGCCGTATTTCGCCTATGGTGTGAACAAGAACGGCCGTTGCCTTGCGTTGTATTAGGGCACAGCTTAGGTGAATACACGGCGCTTGTAGCAGCAGGTGCATTATCCTTTTCTGAGGCGGTCCACCTGGTACACCTGCGCGGTACTTATATGCAGTCCGCTGTACCGGAGGGCTCTGGTTTGATGGCGGCGATTCTGGGTTTAAGTGATGAAGACGTAACAAAAGCCTGCCATAGTGTAGATGGCTCTGTGTCTCCTGCCAATTTTAATACCCCAGGGCAAGTTGTGATTGCCGGGACGCGAGAAGCTGTGGAATTGGCCATTCAAGCAGCAAAAGCCTTGGGCGCTAAGCGTGCGTTGCCTTTAGCTGTGAGCGTGCCTTCGCATTGCGCCTTAATGCAGCCGGCTGCAGAGCAGTTCCAAGCAGCATTAGAAGCTGTGCAATGGCAAGCGCCGCGGATCCCTGTCATACATAACGTTGATGCGTGTGTACATCCAAACACGTTTGAAATGATTGAGGTGTTGTCGCAACAGTTGGTTCAACCTGTACAATGGGTAAAGTGCGTGCAAGCATTAAGCGGTTTTGGGGTGACGCAGGCTTTCGAGTCTGGACCGAGCGCTGTATTAACGGGTTTAGTCAAACGTATTGATGCCAATATACCGTGCACTTCTCTTGAGGCGCCGGCTGCTTGGCAAGCTGTGTAGAAAAGGATGTGATCGTGGATTTCAGTAATGTATTGTCTGGAGAAGTTGCGCTTGTGACCGGCGCCTCACGTGGTATTGGTGCAAGTATTGCCATGACTTTGGCAAAAATGGGCGCACATGTAGTGGGTACTGCAACCACGAAAGAGGGTGTAGACCGTATGCATGCTGCTTGGGCAGCAGAGGGCGTAAAAGCGGTTGGTGCAGTATTAGACGTATGTGATGCAGAAGCCTTGTCTCATGTTTTTTCAACGATTTGTGACAATATGGGCGCACCGAGCATTGTCGTCAATAATGCCGGTATTGTTCGTGATAATTTGTTGCTGCGTATGAAAGACGATGAGTGGGATGCCGTGTTGCACACGAATCTGAAAAGTGTTTTTCAGTTATCCCGTTTGTGCATTCGGCCCATGATTAAAGC
>JAZKAM010000218.1:0-7451 GCA_040389145.1 Pseudomonadota bacterium | reverse complement strand
CTACGATGGGTAACCCAGGTCAGGCCAATTATTGTGCTGCAAAAGCAGGCCTAATTGGTTTTAGCAAATCATTGGCGTTAGAAGTTGCGGGCCGTAACATCACCGTCAATGTGGTGGCTCCAGGTTTTATTCAAACCGACATGACTGGGCCAGTCTTAACCGAAGCGCAGCAAAAAGCTATTCTGGACCAAATTCCTGTTGGGCATATTGGTGGCGCACAAGATATTGCAGATGCGGTGGCATTTCTATCTTTGCGGCGTACGGGCTATATCACTGGCCAGACATTGCATGTCAATGGTGGTATGTGGATGGCTTAATCGGGTTGGCTTTTGTTAGTTCGTGCACTTAATAAAGTATTGAAAATTTATAGGGCGTCTCTGGTGTCTTTTGGGGATATTTGTTAGGATTCGCTTATGTAATGCCAGTGATGGTATCGTATCTTTGTGTCTTTTTTTAACCAATTTATGCAGGTGAACCAGTGAGCAGCAGTATAAAAGATCGCGTGATTGAAATTATCGTAGAGCAACTCGGCCTCGATCGTGGCGCTTTAAAGCCGGAATCAAAATTTGTCGATGATTTGGGTGCTGATTCTTTGGCTACCGTTGAGCTCATCATGGCGCTTGAAGAAGAATTTGACATCGAAATTCCAGATGAACAAGCTGAGAAAATTTTGACCGTTCAAGACACGATTGACTACGTTGAGGCGCATCAAGCACAATAATTTTCGACGTGTTTCCCCACGCCAATTTGCTGATTAAAGGAGCGACAATGCATCAGAAACACCGTGTGGCAGTGACAGGGATGGGCGTTATTTCTCCTGTGGGGAACACGATCGATACCGCTTGGCAAAATCTCCTTGCTGGGCGTAGCGGTATTGCACGTATCCGTGCGTACGATCCAAGTCCATACCAAACGCAGTTCGCTGGTGAAGTTCGTGATTTTTCGCCGGAAGCGTATGGGTTAACCTCAAAAGACACACGACATATGGATTTGTTTATTCAATATGGCGTCGCTGCTGCTCAGCAAGCCTTTCAAGATTCTGGCCTAGTAGTTACGGAAGAAAACGCAGCGCGCATCGGTGTGCTGATTGGCTCGGGTATTGGTGGCCTGAGCACCATCGACACCACACGTGACGTGATTCATAACCAAGGCACGCGTCGCGTTTCCCCTTATTTTATCCCCAGCGTGTTAATCAACATGGTAGCTGGCCATGTGGCCATTCGCCATGGCTTAAAGGGCCCAAATTTGGCTGTGAGTACAGCATGCACTACGGGTACGCATGCTATTGGCTTGGCTGCGCGTTTGATCGCCAGCGGCGATGCAGATGTGATGCTGGCTGGTGGCGCAGAATATGGTAGCAGTGCTATGTCTGTTATTGGCTTTAATGCGGCACGCGCGTTGTCTACACGCAATGATGCACCAGAGTTGGCCTCACGTCCCTTCGACCGTGAGCGTGACGGTTTTGTCATTGGTGATGGTTCCGCCATCATGGTATTAGAGTCCGAAGCCAGTGCACGTAAGCGTGGTGCCCGTATTTATGCTTATTTATCTGGTTTTGGTATGAGCGGCGATGCATACCATGTGACACAGCCGAGTGCAGAAGGTCCAGCGCAAGCGATGCGTACTGCTCTTGCAGATGCTCAGCTGACACCAGAAGACATTGGTTACATTAATGCGCACGCCACCTCCACAAATGTGGGCGACATCAATGAAACAGCAGCCATTAAACAGGTGTTTAAAGAGCACGCGCACCGGCTTGCGGTAAGCGCCACCAAATCTATGACGGGTCATTTGTTGGGTGCTGCGGGCGCTATTGAGGCCGTATTTACTGTGCTATCTTTGTGCCATCAAACCATCCCGCCGACCATCAATCTAGAGAATCCTGATCCGCTATGTGACTTGGATTATGTCCCCAATGTTGCGCGTCAACAGCCGTTAACGGCTTGTTTGTCCAACAGTTTTGGCTTTGGGGGTACCAATGGCTCGCTCATTTTCACCCGCGCCGACTCCTAACAAAAAATCTCAACTTGGACGCGGCGTTTTAATCGTCTTGGCAACCATGGCCGTACCGTTAGGTGCGGCATTTGTATTGCTGTTCCTTCCTTTACCTGTCTCTGAAACCACCACGACAACCATCCCTTATGGCGCGTCATTGCGTGGTGTTAGCACCCAATTAACGGAACAGCATATTGTTCGATACCCCATGCTTTTTGAGCATGCGTGTCGTTTATTATGCGTGACGGTTCAGGCCGGGGATTATCAAATCCAGCCCGGTATGCGCTACTACGAATTGATACGTGATTTGCGCGTAGGCCGTGTGGTGGTCGAACAAATCACCTTTTTACCGGGCTGGACCTTTGCGCAGGTCTGGGGTGTGGTACATGCCCATCCTGCTATTGCACACACCTTGCCCGACAACCCTCAAGCCTTGATGATAGAAATGACAGGCGTTGTTGACGCCCATTCTGTCTCTTTAGCGGGTGTTGTGGCCCGATCGCCTGAAGGACAATTTTTCCCCGATACCTACCATTTTGCCCGCGGAACAACCGATAAGGTCATCCTCAAGCAAGCATATGCGCGTATGCAGCGGGTATTGGATGAGTTATGGCCGCAACGCGCCCCTATGGATACTTTGAATGGCCCTCAAGAGGCGCTCATATTGGCCTCTATCATAGAAAAGGAAAGCGCGCTGATTGACGAAATGCCTAAAATATCTGCTGTCTTGCATCGGCGTTTGGCACGGAATATGCGACTGCAGGCCGATCCAACGGTAATTTTCGCTTTAGGAGCAAACTTTAAAGCGCCTTTGCAACGACAAGACTTAAAATTGAATAGCCCTTATAATACCTACCGTTATGCTGGCTTACCGCCAACCCCAATCGCTTTACCCAGCAAGCATGCCCTCCAGGCGGCTTTATGCCCAGAAGTGGGGCAAGAAGCCTTATATTATGTGGCCAATGGGCAAGGTGGCCATGAGTTTTCCGAACATTATGAACAACACCAAGCGGCTATTGCCCGGGTGTTTGGCAAATAAAACGTGGAGCAGTTTGAGATGAGTCAATTCGGTCGTTTTATCACGCTAGAAGGGATTGAAGGCATGGGTAAGTCGACCCACTTGCGTTATCTGGAGCAGTTGTTGCAGGCGGAAGGCTTTGAGGTGTTATTGACTCGAGAGCCAGGCGGTACGCCTATGGCAGAACGCCTTCGAGAAGTGTTATTGGCCCCGCGAGAAGAGCATGTCCATGCAGAAACAGAGCTGCTGATGCTCATGGCGGGGCGTATACAGCACGTGCGTGAAATCATAGAGCCAGCGCTGGCGCGTGGCTGCTGGGTATTGTGTGACCGATTTCAAGATGCTTCCTATGCTTACCAGGGCGGCGGTCGTGGTTTAAATCCACAAGACATTGATTGGCTGGTACGCTGGGCGAATATTCCAAAGCCAGACCAAACCTTGTTATTTACTGCACCCGTTTCTGTGGGTATGTCGCGTATTCAAGGGCGCCCAGCGGACCGCATTGAAGCGCAGCGCGCTGAATTTTTTGAGCGTGCCCAAGCTGTTTATCTTGCGCGCGCAGAAGCTGAGCCCCATCGTATCTGCATATTAGATGCGACAGCGCCCATAGATGCGGTACAAAGCCAGCTCAAATCTTGGTTGACCGAATACTGGGGACGCGCTGCATGCTGATGCCTTGGCACCAAGATATTGCCGCATATACCGCCGCGCAAATCGCTGCAGGTACCTTGCCGCCTGTTTTGGCGTGGGAGGGGCCGCCTGATATTGGTAAAGCGCACCTGGTACAATATTTGGCACAAACGGCTATTTGTTCAAACCCTATGAATGTCGGGGGCCATCATCAGTATTGTGGGGTTTGTACAAACTGTCATTGGTTTATTGCTAAGACACACCCCAACATTCGCTGGATTGGTGCAGAAGAGGGTACGCTTGGCATCGATGTGTTGCGAGACGCCATCGATTTTCTCCAGCATCGGAGCACCAGTGCATGCGGTGCGTGGTTGTTGATCAGCGATGCTGAAAAAATGACAGAAGCAGCGTCCCATGCATTACTGAAAACCTTAGAAGAGCCGGCAGGCGATGCACATATTTGGTTGGTCACAGACCAGTGGCATGGTTTGTCTGCGACAGTACAGAGCCGCTGTGTGCGGATTCGTCTACGCGGTCCATCTGAGTCTGAATTATTGGCATGGCTAAAAGCAGATTGGCTAAAAACGACGCAACAACTACCCCTAGCGTGCTGGGTAGGCTTAGCACAAGGCGCGCCTTTACGTGCACAGCAGTGGTTGCAAACAGCAGAAAGCGCAATCGCTATTCTGTGTCAGAACTTGGCGGAATTTCCGCGCAACATTGGCCTGATGACCTCCTTAGTGAAACCGATACCTGAAGCAGAAGGGGTATTGTTGGTGCTGTTGTCTATGTGGGTGCAAGACTACTTACAAGGTAATGTCTCGCGATTACCCGCTCCCTTACAACAATGGTGGCCAAGCACGCGTACTCATACCAGCATACAAGCTGCTTGGGTGTTGTGGGACAAGCTGCAACGAACCCAAAAAGCCATCGCGACAGAACGTAGTGTGAATCAAAATGTACACATGGAAGCCGCTTTGCTTGCGTGGTCAGATTTCATACGGCAACACGAAACTGGAAGCAATAAGCAAACCCAACCCAAACCCATATGACGCACAGGTGCACCATGCTAGAACCTCAGTGGATAGACTCTCATTGCCATTTAGACCGAATTGATACGGCATCTTATCCAAATGGCGTACCGGATATAGTGGCAGAAGCCCACAAGCATCAGGTTAAAGGTATGCTCACCATTTCTGTGGATTTGCGGGACATTGAAAAACTTGTTGCGATTGCAGAGGCCCATCCATCCGTATATTTGTCGGTTGGCGTGCATCCGGCAGATCCTGAAACCTGTGATGAGTCGAAATCGCGCCTATTCTCACTGGCACAACACCCTAAAGTGGTAGCTATTGGTGAGACTGGCTTAGATTATCATCATGTCACAGATGGTGTCGCACAAGCGGCCGAGCGTGACCGCTTTGTGCGACATATCGAAACATCCTTGACCACGCAAAAGCCTGTGGTTATTCATACGCGAGAAGCGGCTAAAGATACCTTAGATATTCTGCGTGCGCACCAGCAAGGCGATTTACAGGGTATTTTTCATTGTTTCACAGAGGATGAGGCGACCGCTCGTGTGGCACTGGATCTAGGCTTTTACATTTCCTTTTCAGGCATTGTCACGTTTAAGAATGCTACATCGCTTCAAGAGGTTGCGCGCTGGTGCCCATGGGACAGAATTCTTGTAGAATCCGATGCGCCTTGGTTGGCGCCGATGCCGCACCGAGGAAAACCCAATATTCCGGCCTGGGTGCCCCATACAGGTGCGTTCGTTGCCCAACTTAAGAATGTATCGCCTAGCGAAGCTGCGCAGTACACAACGGAGAATTTTTTTCGCCTATTTCCGGTCTGCCGGGTAGGCATGGTATAAAGAACCAAAATTAGAGGGAAGATCATGAGACAATTAGAGACATCAGAGTTAACACACGTCACGGGCGGCGGCGCGCCATTCAATTGGACGGAATTTGGTATCATTACCGCTGAATTTACTGTAATTGGGGCTGTGGTAGGTACGATTGCCGGTACCATCATTTCTCCAACAGCGGGTGGTGTATTCGGCGGTATGCTGACGGGCGCCATGTTGTTTGGTGGTATTGCTGCCATTGAAGATGCTGCTGACCAATTGCTTCAACCAACCTATGTGGTCGTGTACTACTAGCAAAACACGCTCGTGTTTTGAGAGGGTGCACCAAGCTTGCTTGGTGCACTTAAGTTCTTTTCACTCAATTTTCTTAATCAAGTCCATGTTTTCACACTCTGAACCAGTGATGCTTCCGCCTACAAAACAATCCCACCTCAAAAATAGTTGCAACGCAATATAATTGGAGTATAAGGGAAGGGAAAGCGTTTTTGTCGATAGCGAGAGGTTGTATGAAGTTACTCGTTCAGGATGACCATAAACATGTTTTTGGTGGTGCATCGACGATGCACGGCATGCCGAATACGGTGCCTAATATCTATTTGCCGGAGCTTGGTATGGTAGCCGGCACTTCCGTTGCCCTGGGTGCTATTTTGGGCGCTGTATTAACCTCTGGTTCAATGGATGCGACGGGTGGCAGCGTGTTAAGTGGTGTTTTAGGTGGTGCTTTTGTTTTGGGCTGTGTGGGTGCTGTGGGCGATTTGGGTTATCAGATATCTAACCAAAAAAATACCCCATTGCTCATTTTAGAAACACAACCTGCTGCATAAAACTTTATGTTGGCGCCCTAATTTAAGCTGCACAAAAAATGCAGCTTAAATATCTGTTATTTTATTTTTTCATCTATTTCCATTGATGCTCAATTTCTATAAATATCTTTTCGCGCTTACCAGTATTTCATTGCGTCGTTTTTAATCCGTTAATATTTAAACTTATGGTTTTAATAGATTTTTTTTGAAAAAAAATCAATCTATGTACAAAAAACTATTGCAATGCATGAGAAGTGGCGTATAAATGGAGGCATGGTGTTAGGTATGGAGGTTAGTAAAAACATAAGTGGTGATAATGAGTGAAGATAAATCTCATAAATCATTCTGAAAAAACATAGTGAGGAGATGACGATGCATATAATTAAAGATAACTTAAATTCCGTTGTTGGCGGCGCCTCTGTAACATTAGAGGGGGACGTGAATGTGACCGGCTTTGGATTCGACTGGCAGGAATTTGGTTTGGCATCTGGTCTTTCTGTAGCTTCTGGCGCTGTTATTGGTGCGCTACTGGGCGCCAGCTCTGGTGTCGGAGTAAACGGTGCGAGTATTTTTGGTGGTCTGGTTGGCGGTGGTATCGTGGTTGGTGGCCTAGGGGCCCTGATTGATACTGCGTATCAGCTGACAGCCAAAACGTACGTCGTGCCATTAACGTAATGTGATACATGGCTGAGTACATACTTGTTTATTTATCAAACTAGTGAGGTAACCTATGAAAACATTAACAAAAGAAATGCAATGTGCCGTTTTTGGTGGTAAGACCGTAGAGGTTGGCGTAACCACGACGGGTGATAACTCGTTCGATTGGATGGAATTCAGCGCTATATCCGCTGGATTGGCAGCCGCTGGCGCGATTCTCGGCGCATTTGCTGGTGCCGGTAAAAGACGCACGCGTGGGGAAATTGTCGGTAGCGCCCTAGGCGGCGCGCTGCTTGCCGGTGGGCTTGGTGCAGCTGGGGATTCCATCCATCAGCTCTCCCCAACCGGCTATTACAGAACCGATAAATCGAGCGGTTCTATTTCTTAAACGTGCCTTTAGGGCGCCTGCAAAATGCAGGCGCCTGCTTAGCAGGGGGATACATATATGAGCGATGTCATCAATGGGATGCCAGTTAAAGCT
>JAZKAM010000217.1:7535-9714 GCA_040389145.1 Pseudomonadota bacterium | reverse complement strand
CCCAGAACGCCAAAGCTTTGTTTAAGCGTTCTTGTCGTTGCTCAAACGCGAGGCGTTCTTGCACCGTACGCCATCGTGTTTGCCAATCTTCCAGTAAATGCTGACACAGCTGGGGGTCTAAACGGTTATATTGGTTTAAACCATCACGTAGTCCTAAGTATAAACTTTCCTGATCGGGGTTTGTGCCTAATTGGGTAAGCCGATGTGCTAAATATTGTCCAAGGGCATAGCCTTTTTGATGACTAGGTTCGGCGGCATCAAAGTACGTTACCAAATCATGTTCAATTGGTTCGGGCTCGCATTGCAGGCTAAACGGCAGCACGCCCAAAAATGCCAAAGCCAAACTGCGAATTGTTCTTATGTGCATGATAATAGGCCCAACGCTCCGATTTCCGAACAGGGCATACTATAACATAGAGTCTTGAAGGTGGGCTAAGCCACAGCGCAGCCGATTATTGTACGGTTTTTGGTCGCTCTATACTTGGATCGCGTCGCGCTGAAAAACTCCGATGCTCTAGGACAAACATCATACCTTGGCTCTGTATCATTGGTTTGACGCGTACCCGTAGCGAGCTATGCCGCGTCGCATGCAGATTTCTCGATAGTATTGGTGTTGATGTGACCGTGTTGAGCAGAGCATGGACGGCAGGCGTCCTCAGTACCCTAGCTACGCGGTCGAAACACAACGTAGGTAAGGTGACCAGCAGCTCATGCTTATACTCGTTTGCATAAGGCCATTGAGGGGCTGTGATGTGTCGATATTGGTATTGCCAAGGATCATCGTGCGGCGATTTTTTACCGTCTATGGCTAAGGTGGGCGGCGTATGGTGTAGGGTAGGTTGAAGTGCTTCTAATCGGGTATCTGCGTATAGCCTAAAAGGCACGATCTGTAAAAAAAGAATCATGCCCCATAGGCCGAGCCGCCAGTATCGCGTGCGCATCATTCGATTCCCCCTCACACCCGATTTCAGTGTAATAGAAATCTAAGGTGTCACTTGTTGCTGTGCGTCAGTTTTGTCGGGTCGAGTAATTGCATTAATGTCGCTTTGTCTAGTTTCGTCATTTCCAAGGCAATGTCAAGTAGCGGTCGTTTTTCAGCATAGGCTCGTTTGGCAATGGCAGCGCCTTGTTCATAACCAATCACTTCGTTTAGGGCGGTAACCAGAATAGGATTCTTTGCTAAGGATGATGCGATGTGCTCCGATTGAACAACAAAGTCTTTGATAGCGCGGTCAGCTAATAACTGTGTTGCATTACTCAGAAGTTCAATATTTTCCAGTAAGTTACGCGCAATGACGGGTAGCATGACATTTAACTGGAAATTTCCGGATTGGCCTGCAATGGTGATGGTGGTGTCGTTTCCGATGACTTGTGCGCATACCATAGTGGTGGCCTCAGCAATCACCGGATTAACTTTCCCAGGCATGATAGAGCTACCGGGTTGTGTGTCAGGTAACGCGATTTCGCCTAAGCCAGAAAGTGGACCGCTGTTCATCCAGCGCAGATCGTTCGCGATTTTCATTAAGGCAACTGCTAAAGTTTTTAATTGCCCGGATAACTCAACGGCGGTATCTTGTGCCGATAATGCTTCAAAGAAATTGGCATTGGGGCAAAAGGCAAGCTTGGTTTTGGCCGCAAGGGTTTGTGCAAATGCCGCGCTGAATTTAGGGTGGGCATTAATGCCAGTACCGACGGCTGTACCCCCTTGCGCCAGTTGATAAAGGCGGGGCAATACAGAGCGAATGCGGTCTTCACATTTTTGAATTTGCGTAGCCCAGCCACTCAGCTCTTGTTCTAGAGTGATGGGCATAGCATCCATTAAATGGGTCCGGCCGGTTTTGGTGCAACCGCTTAACGTTTTGGCTTTAGTATCGATGGTCGCTTTTAAGTGTGTTAAGGCAGGCAATAAAGCTTCGTGCAGTGCCAACGCCGCGCTGACGTGAATAGCCGTTGGGATCACATCATTGCTGCTTTGGCCGCGGTTAACGTGGTCATTAGGGTGCACGGTGGACGCTAACGCGCGCGAAGCCAAAGTGGCGATCACTTCATTGGCGTTCATGTTTGTACTGGTGGCTGAGCCTGTTTGAAAGACATCAATGGGAAATTGTGCATCATACGCACCGCTACTTACGTCTAGGGCTGCGTCCATGATGGTTTTTGCCATGTCTGCCTTCAATTC
>JAZKAM010000217.1:6107-7480 GCA_040389145.1 Pseudomonadota bacterium | reverse complement strand
GGGCGCGAATAAACGCCCGGGGTAGGGGACGACCACTGATAGGGAAATTAAGGACAGCGCGCTGGGTTTGCGCGCCGTACAATGCATTTTTGGGTACGCGTACTTCACCCATACTGTCTTTTTCAATACGCCATTCTGAGTCTGACATCCATTTCTCCTGAAAATTACACTGCGTTTTTCGCCATATTCCTTAATACGTACGGTAATATCCCGTCGTTTTCAAAATACGCTTGCTCGACCGGTGTGTCTATGCGCAGGCGTGTTTCAAATGTGAATACGGTTCCATCGGGCCGTGTTGCTTCTACGCTCAGTGTTCCCTTAGGTGCAAGTTTGTGCAAGTCAAAGCGGAAATGCTCCTCACCCGTCAATCCTAAAGATGCTGCGGTATCATTGCCCATAAATTGTAAAGGCAAAATACCCATCCCGATTAAATTAGAGCGGTGAATGCGTTCATAGCTTTCTGCAATGACCACACGAACGCCAAGTAATTTAGGGCCTTTAGCTGCCCAGTCTCGAGAAGAGCCGGAGCCATATTCTTTACCCGCCAAAATCAGCAGGGGCGTTCCTTCAAAACGGTAGCGTTCGGACGCGTCAAAAATGGTCGTTAATGTTTTAGAGGGCAAATGTGTTGTAAATCCGCCCTCTTTTCCTTGAGCCAAGGCATTTTTCAATCGGATATTGGCAAAGGTACCGCGCACCATCACTTGGTGGTTACCACGACGGGCGCCATAAGAGTTAAAATCGTCAGGAGCAACGCCTAAGCTGATGAGGTACTGTCCAGCGGCCGTACTTTTGCCAATGGCGCCCGCCGGGGAGATATGATCGGTGGTGATAGAGTCACCCAATACTGCTAAAACACGCGCACCTTCGATGCTTTGAATCGGTGTTGGTTTGTGGGTTAATTGATCGAAATAAGGCGGGTTTTGAATATACGTAGAATCATCTGACCAAGTATATTGTTTACCTGATGGGGTATCCAATTCACGCCAAAATGCATTACCCTCAAATACCTTTCCATAAGCTTGTTGGAACATTTCGGGGTGCACGGCACTATGAATGCTGGCTTGAATTTCTGCCGTAGTTGGCCAGATGTCTTTCAGATAAATTGCTTTACCCTTATCATCATGACCGAGCGGATCGTGCTCAAAGTCAAAATGCACGGTACCTGCCAAGGCGTAGGCCACCACTAGAGGTGGAGATCCCAAGTAGGAATATTTTACTTGAGGGTGAATACGGCCTTCAAAATTTCGATTACCGGATAATACGGCAGCAACCATTGGTTGTTCGTCATCGATCCAACGTGCAATGGTGTCTGGTAAAGGGCCGGAGTTTCCAATGCAGGTAGTACATCCATAACCGACCAAATAAAAACC
>JAZKAM010000217.1:4612-6097 GCA_040389145.1 Pseudomonadota bacterium | reverse complement strand
CAGCGCTTCCATCGCAGGCATTAACCCAGCCTTAATTAAGTAATCGCGCACTACTTGGGAGCCGGGTGCTAGGCTGGTTTTAACCCAAGGTTTTTGTTTAAGGCCTAAGTCTCTGGCTTTTTTAGCCAGTAAGCCAGCGGCCAACATGACGGCAGGGTTAGAGGTATTCGTACAGCTGGTGATGGCGGCAATAACCACAGCGCCTTCTGGAACCGTTACAGCATTGCCATCGAGCGTTAAGGTATAAGTGGTATCAATCGGCTTTTCGGTGGCAACCTTGGGGAATGCCGTCTTCATTTGGCTCAGTGGTACACGGTCTTGAGGACGCTTCGGGCCTGCCAAGCAGGGTACAATTTCGCTTAAGTCGCAGCCGACCACAGAAGAGTAGCGTGCTGCTGGGGCATTAGGCTCTCGGAAAATACCAATGGCTTTAGCATAAGCACGTACGCGTTCAATGACTTCATCTGAACGGCCAGTCAATCGTAGGTAGGATAGGGTTTCTTCATCGATTGGGAAATAGCCACAAGTCGCTCCGTACTCTGGTGCCATATTGGCGATGGTAGCGCGATCGGCCAAACTTAAGTCGTCTAAACCTTCACCGAAAAACTCTACAAATTTACCAACGACACCTACTTTACGGAGTTTTTCGGTGACGAATAACACCAAATCGGTTGCGGTTGTACCTTCAATAAGTTTGCCGGACAGTTCAAAGCCAACGACTTGAGGCACCAACATGGTGATCGGTTGTCCCAACATAGCCGCTTCTGCTTCAATGCCACCAACCCCCCAGCCTAAAATGCCTAGACCATTGATCATCGTGGTATGAGAATCAGTGCCAACAACGGTGTCAGGATACAGCCAGGATTGCCCTTTGGCATTGTCTTGCGCGAAAACAACGCGCGCTAAGTATTCTAGATTTACCTGATGCACAATGCCTTGGCCTGGGGGTACCACCCTAAAATTATTAAAAGCTTGTTGGCCCCAACGTAAGAAGGCGTAACGTTGACGGTTACGCTCATATTCCATGGCGGTATTTTGGTTTAATGCTTTGGCAGAATTAAAGTAGTCAACCATCACTGAGTGATCGACAACCAATTCTACGGGAGTTAAGGGGTTAATGTGTTCCGGATTATGGCCCAGTGCTTTGAGCGCATCGCGCATGGCAGCTAAGTCGACAACCGCAGGGACGCCAGTAAAATCTTGTAAAATGACGCGCGCTGGTGTAAAAGCAATCTCGCTTTGTGGTTCTGCTTGGGGGTTCCAAGAAAGAAGGGCGTCGATATCGGCACGCGTTACATTGAGGCCATCTTCGTTACGTAATAGATTCTCGAGTACTATTTTTAGAGTGTAGGGTAAATGAGCAACTTGCTCTGTGCGGGCTAACCGTTTTAGGTCGCAAAATGCATAGTCTTGTTTTCCAATCGTAAGGACACTATAAGTGCCATAGCTGTCTTTCATCTTAACTCCTTGTTTATGTCACCGTTC
>JAZKAM010000217.1:0-4602 GCA_040389145.1 Pseudomonadota bacterium | reverse complement strand
GCTAGGTCAGCGTTGGGCAAAAAGCGACCTAGCCTCAAGCCATTCTAGACAGTTTAAGCTTATATGGCTAGAGAACAAGGGGCTGCAATTTAACTAAGTTAAAAAACTGGCGTAATCTTTGTAAGTGGTCCTACACTTTTAGGTGAGCAATACGGTAGTTTAGGAGTGCACAATATTATGATAAACGTAAAAGAGATAAATCCACGATGCGCTTGCTTTAACCTGCGTAAAGCGTCGCGGGCAGTTACACAGTGTTTTGACCATGTGTTAGAACCTGTAGGGATCCGCGCCACGCAATTTACGTTGTTGGTCAGTATGGCATCTTTAGGGGCAAGAACTTTGACTGAAATGGCCAATTCTTTGGTCATGGATCGTACGACCCTAACACGGAACTTGAAACCATTAGAAAAAATGGCGTTGATTCAAGCGGCAAGTTCAAGAGACAAACGTTCAAAAGCGTACATGTTGACGGATCACGGTCGTTCTGTTCTAGACCGTTGCATGCCCGTGTGGGAAAAACTTCAATCACATATTGAAGAACGACTCACCTCTGGACGCTATAAGCACTTGGTTCAAGAGTTGAATGACTTCACGCGTGTCATCAACGAACAAATCATGCGCTAACAGGCATTGAAATCGCACAAGGACGTGTGATTTTAATACCTAATATTTTTTTCATAAAAAATATGCTTATAAGGCTTCAAAGTGTACGGTCAGATCAGCACCGGCATTATCAAAACTGGTTTCAGCGTCCAAACTTAAATGTTTATTAAATAAGTATTCAAACCGTACTGTATTGGCGTTATCAAATAAGCCAAAGCCATAATATACCGACAGATTGTTGGATATTTTCTTTCCAACCAATAAGGCCGTTGTATTTGATTTGTCGGATGTTTCAGCGGTGTTGTTTCGTGTTTGAATGGTGATTTGATCGAAGAAATTTTCTGAGGCTTCAGACATGCCACTCCAATCCGAAATAAATTGACTGGTCAGTTTCATCAAAAATTGTGATTGGCTTTGTGCCGTACCATCATTAGGTTGCCCGAGTAATAAATAAGACAAAATTTGTGACTCAGGCAGAGCGGGGCGAGAATACAGACGTATTTTGGGGCGTTGTAGTGTATTAGACAACTCGATCCCTACTTCCATGTCTCGGTTCAGTGCGCCTTGCTCAATATGGCGATTGGCGCGCACATACAACGTCGGCTCTGTTACTGGTCCGCCATTGTAAACCAACTGACCTTCCTGGATATTAAATCGTTGCCCATAGGTTGTATAGTTCCCTTGTAACAATTTAATGGTACCTGTTGCGCTGGGCACACTATCTGGCGTCATAACCACCGTCAGTTGTCCGCCTAAATGGCTGCTCAACCCGTAACCTTCAAAATTAAGTTGTTCTCCAAAGGTGAGTGCCAGGGTGGAGTGGAACCCTTTCAGGAAAGGCTCTGTTGGATTTAATAAGTTGTAAACAGTGTCGCTGGAATCTTTGACGTCCGTTTTGGTATACACAACATCCGGTGACGGCAAAATGATATTTCCTGCCATCCGCGGCTTTAATGTGGCAATGGGAATGTGCGCTTTGGTGTACATGGTGAGTACGCGTTGATTCAGTCGTATATCCGTGTCTATGTCTGCAAGAATGTGGTAGGCAGGTGTATCGGATAATGTTAGGCGTTTTCCTGTTAATACCCAGTGGCCGTCCCAGACCTGTTGTGTATTTTTTATGAGCCCGGTACCAGAAAATGCGCCGTCACCTAAATGTCCTTTTGCAGACATCTGTGCTTGATGTAGATCAGTAGATTTTACGTTAAAGTTGTCTATTTTTAGTAGTGTACCCATAGGTAAAAAAATAACGGCATTATTTAACTGTGCTTCAAAATAAAATTTGGTTTTTTTTTGGTTGTTTTCATAACGTAGTTTTGCACGCAATTGTCCATTTTGTACGGTTGCGCCGCGATAGCTAAGGTTGAGTTGTGGTAATGCATAGTCAGGCATGTCAAGGGTTGCACTGATTAATTCCATTTGATGAGATTGGATTTTTGCTACGGCATTTAAGGTGAGCCACGTACGGTAGCGGCTACTGACCCGTATGGTTGCGTTTAATTCTTTTTGTCCAGATATCGTTGCCTCTAGCTTTTCAAACGGTACACTCAACATGCCCTCATCAAAGGGTAGGCTAAAAGCGCCGTGCGTCACGGTGGTATGGCAGTTTGTATTGGGCACGCCCTGTTGCCGCGACCAGTGGTAATGTCCAGTAGCCTCACCGCTGACTAAAATGGCGTTGCCTAACCACGGTTGTAATAGCGATAAAGGGATTTTTTGGCTGCTGGTTTTGAGTAGCGTGCTACCTGCTTTCCGATCGTAGGATAGGCAAAGGTTCCGGCCATTCCGGTCCTGCCAACAATGATGCTCGATGCGCTGTTCGGTTGGTGACCAATACACAGGGATTGGTGTGCTGGCCCGTAGCTGAACATCTGCATTCCCCCATTGGCTTTGACTCAATTGCCCATGCCACTGTCTATTTGCCCAATGGCCAGCAACATCTGTAGACCATCGGCTATTCTCCATACGGACCACGAGTTTGCCTTGATGTTTGGCTGGCGTTCCGCTGATTTGTGCTTGGACAAAGGGAATTTCCCGGTGTGGGCCGAAGCGTAGGCCAGAGCCCTGAAACTGCGCATCCACGATTTTTTCGGACAATTTGCCGTGCGCATGAAGTCGGCCTGACCAGGTAGGCCACAGTTGGCTAAAATCGAGCAATTCAAGTGAAAAACTGCCTTGCTGCGCACGCCAATCGACCTGTGCTTGCGCATCACCCAATTGGGCTTCGCCTTGTACGCTGATGAGACCATGTTCAAAATGCCGCTGCAAGGCAATGCTGACTTTACCTTTTTGGTTTTGCCAATCTTTTGTGAGGAGCATAAGGCGCCACTGTTCTTGGTTTTCAGCTAAAGTGGTGCACCATAGCTGTGTTTCGAGATGTTGTGCTTGGCCTTGAATAGGCACGCTGGCTTGTCCTGTAAAGGATAGCTGTGGCAAGGGCAACCACATCAGTTCACCTTGGCCCTTAAGCGTTATTTCTGGGCTGCGTACATGAAATTCATGTAAAGACCAGCCTTGTGCTGTTGGGTGACCGGAGATTTTAATCCAATCGATGTCATGTTCTGATCCATTCAATTGAAGCTTTAGCTGGCTAATGTCCAATTGAGAAATCACCCAAGACTGAGCCAACCTTTGACTGATGTCTGCAAGGGACCACTGAATCGGTGAGGGCGCAGCCTTTTCCGTTGCCGCTGGTTGTTCCGCTGGGGTGTCTATTTTGAGCTGTGCTTGATGAATGTGTGCTTGGTTGATCCACAGCGTACCATGCCACAATGAAGACCAATGCACATCGATATCTGCATGATCGATATCCAACTGATGATGTGCGTTTGACCAATGAATGCCAGACAAATGAATGGTTTTGGCCAGCGTACCTTGCGCTCTATCAAAGGTCCATTCAGGGTAAGTGCGACTGGCAATAGCAACCACCCAGCGTGTTCCGAGTGGAGTGGTGTATAGTGTGATTGCCAACAGCAGCATCACAGTGACGAGCATCAAAAAAAAACGGACTACCTGATGCATCATGATAACTCCGGACCGAGATTAATATGAATCCGCCACGTGCTGCCAAATTCCCGAGAGATGAGCGGGTGCGCCAACTCAATACGTAAAGGGCCTACAGGGGTTTTATAATGTACGCCCATGCCAGCGCTTAATGGTAAAGATTCTAAAGTATTTAAGGTATTCATGGCAGTACCCATGTCCATAAAACAAGACAGGGCAAAGGGCCCTTGAATACGGTGTACGGCTTCAAGACTACCGACAAAAACGTGTTTTCCGCCAATAACGGATAATTGACCATAGGGGTCGATTTCGCGAGGCCCCAACTCTTGGTAAGCGAAACCGCGAACGCTTTGATCACCCCCTGCAAAAAAACGCAGAGATAAGGGTAAATCAGAGGGGCGTGAAAAGGTTACGCCCAATTCGCTGCGTGCGATGATCTGCGTTTTTACGCCAAGGGGATACAAGTATTTCATTAGTGTGTGCATTTGAAGGAAATTTGCCGAATGTTTTAGCCAAAGCTTGGCTGCACCGCGCATCGTTACGTCGATTCGAAATCCTTCGGTGGCATTAAGCGGATCATCGAATTTCGTTCGTACATAGTTCACACTGGGTAATAGAAACCGTCGACGCTGGGCGATATCGCCAGCGTACTCTGTATAGGACTCTGTATAATAAAAGACATCTATCGTCCTGCGCCATAAACCACTGCGGTCTAAATAGCTGATCCCCAGTTGATCTGTTCGCGCACGTTGCTCATCGATATGTTCGAATTGATGTCCAATGGCCAGCGTATAGAGGGCATCTGCTGGTTGTTTTCCAGGCATGTTGTAATAAGCTTTTAAACTGCGTTTGCGTGTAGAGGCATTCCAGCGTGCGGTGGAAAAATGGCCAAACGGGTTGAGAAAACGGGCATCCACGCCGAGGGTGGCGCGTGGGCCGGTGTCTGTACCATAACCCGCACCAATTTTAAAACCAAATCGTTTTTTAGGTGTCACA
>JAZKAM010000216.1:9870-15466 GCA_040389145.1 Pseudomonadota bacterium | reverse complement strand
CTTTGTACGCGGAGAGCATGGTGGCGGGCGCGAGGGTGCTCAGCCCGTATTTGTGGACGTCGATCCGCAGACAGGTGGTATTAAAACACCTTTTAACATGGCAGCGTTGTCCCAACGTACAAAAGCTGTGGTCGTGTTTCACCCTTATGGGCGTGCCATTTCTGTTCAGCCCTTACTACACCCTTTGGCGGCACGTGGTATACGTGTGATTGAAGATGCCAGTATGGCACGCCTTGCTGTTTACCCTGACCGCGAAGAGGAAGTGTATGACACGGCAGGTACTTTAGGTGACTTTGGTTTAGTAACGTTAGGCTCTGAGGATCGGGTTGCACTGTTGTGTACGCAGCGCGCAGATTACCAACGCGCTAAACGTATGTTACAAACGCCTTTTGCTGAATTATTTCCGGCAGAGCCTTTGTCGGAAGATTTGGTACCCCATCATCAAAAAGACATCGATAAATGGCAAGGGCAGGCGGAAGAACAACAATGTTGGGCTTCTTTGATTCAAGAGCAGCTACAGGGTGTGGGTGATTTAGTCGTTTGGCCGAAGGCGGATGAAAAGAACCATACAGCCAGCATGCTCTTGTTACGTACTGGCCTACGGGTACCTTTATTGCGTTTTCTTCACCAGCACCACGTGTTTACCTTAAAACCAGTGTCTCCCTTATGCGTTGAGCATCCCATGTTTATCGCAGAAGGGTTTCAAGCACAGGATTTCCCGAATGCGCTTACGTTGTCACAACAAGGTTTGTTGTGGGCATTTAATGAGACAGAGTGGGCGGATTCGCAACGCACTGATGTTATTTGCCGGACTATTCGTGACTTTTTTGCGCGCAGCGGTTGGCCAAAAGCTGACGCTTAAGGTAAGCTTCGCGCGCGCAGGCGATATCTTCTAAGAACCATGGTAAATCATCTAAGCTAATGGCTTGATGTGGGTCGACCAAGGCAGTTTTCGGGGTGTCGTGCACATCGACTAATAATGCGTGCGCTCCGGCAATGACTGCCTGTGCAGTGGCATGAAATAAATCAGGTATACCATCCGGTCCATGCGCCAGTGTTCCCACCGAGTGGGACGGATCGGCGCACACCAACAAACGGGTCAGTCGTTTAATCACTGGAATTTGCGCAAAGTCGACTAAATTACGATGGGGCGCCGCGTTTAATGATTTAACCCCACGTAGACAAAAGATGATGCGCGCGCAGCCACTATGCGCTAGATATTCGGCTGCACTCAAAGATTCCGCCAGGGTAATGCCGAAACCGCGTTTAAATAAAACAGGAAAGTGGCTTTGCGCGCCCACAGCTTTGAGCAATTCAAAATTTTGCGCATTGCGCGTGCCAATCTGTAACAACACCCCGGTTGGCCGACCTTGTCTGTCTAGAGCACGGTCAATTTCTTCAATTTGTCGCTCATGTGTGATTTCCATCGCAATGACTTTAATGCCAAATTTTCCGGCTAAATCAAAGACGTACGGTAAGCAGTCTGCGCCATGCCCTTGGAAGGAGTGGGGATCGGTTCGTGGTTTATAGGCGCCCATTCGGGTGCATTGCTGGCCATGCGCCTGTAAGGTACGCATCACCGCGGCAACGGACTCAGGTGTGTCCACAGCACATAGGCCAGCAAATAAATGGCAATGTTCATCCGAAAAGGTCACGCCATTGTAGGTAAAAGAAGGGCGTGGCAAACCATCGTGTTGGCCAATGAACCGTAAGCTACTGGTATATGGGGTTATCCCAAGTAAAGCGCGCTTAAAATGTGTCTCTGCCAGGGTTTGTAGTACTTCTGGTGCAGAAATGCCATGGACGTGCACTTCCAGGCCGCCGATAGGTGCGGCCGGCGTATAAAGAGATGCCGTACCCCCGCAGGCAGACAAAGCCTCGAGAAACGCAAGCAGCGCTGGGCTATTTTGTTGGATGAACGGGTCCAGTGATACAATCATGCACAATCTATCGGTTGAGTAAAACAGTGGTGGCAAAGAATCGCGTCAGTCTATCACGTTGGGCAAAGCTTCACTAATAAGGTAGTCAGATGACAATTTACCAATGCTTTCGCATCTCGTTGCGGTACTTGTTGTCGCGACAACGGAGCCATTACTTCTTATCCTTTATCTCTTGGGCGTCCTTAATGGGTATCGCCTTGAGCGTGATGGTGCTGATTACGGTCATGTCCGTAAATAATGGCTTTGTTACAGAAATTCAAGGCAAAATTTTTCGTCTAACCCCCCATCTGACGTTAACTCCTGGCCCAACGCATTTCTTTGATTGGAAAGATTGGGAAAAGCGCTTGGAGTTAGATCCGGAAGTGATCGCGGTAGCCCCATATATTGACGGTCAAGGCATGGTTATGGCCCATGGCCGCATGCAAGGCGTTTGGGTGCGGGGCATTCAACCAGAAGTTACAGAGCAGGTATTACCTTTAACTGAGACGCTGATGGTGGGCAATTGGGCGGATTTGAAGCCCCGCACCTTTAATGTTGTGGTGGGCAAAAACCTAGCAGCCAATTTGGGGCTGATGCTCGGCGATAGTCTAGATTTGGTGGTGCCAGAAGAAGGCTCTGGTCGAACTGCTGTTTCACCCCGGATGAAGCGTTTTACCGTCGTTGGCGTTTTTGAAAGCGGTTATGTTTATGACGACAGCCAAATTTATGTGTCACTTTCAGATGCGGCTACTTTGTATCGATTTCAATCTGCCGTGAGTGGCATTCAAATTCGCGCGTCTGGTGGCCCTTTTGCGTTACAACAAGTAACAAAACGGTTGCGCGCCGAAGTAGGGCACGATGCTTTGTTTGTGGTGCCGTGGTCACAACAGCATGCGGCATACTTTGAAGCGGCGCGCATGGAAAAAACCATGATGACATTTGTGTTGTCCTTGATTGTGGCGCTGGCAGCATTTAATTTGGTGAGCATGTTGATTATGCTGGTCAAAGAAAAGGAGGTGGATATTGCGGTGTTACGTTCACAAGGTATGCCACGTGCTGCGGTTGTACGCATTTTCATGATGCAAGGTGTCTTTGTCGGCGGCCTGGGTACTGTATTGGGTGTATTGATGGGCTGGCAATTGTCTTTGCATGTGACTGAGTTTGCGTCATGTATTGAACGCTGGTTACATATCGAGCTGTTTTCCGGTGATTTTTATTTTGTCGATCACCTGCCATCCGATTTTCATGCCATGGATGCTTGGGGTGTGGCGCTGTTTTCTTTGCTCCTCAGTTTCTTGGCCACATTGTACCCAGCGTTCCGTGCAGCGCGTGCACAACCTTCAGAGGTGCTACGTTATGCCTAATCAACCTATTGTTTTATCGTGTGACGCAGTATCTAAAAGTTATGTCATGCCGTCAGGATCCTCTCAGGTATTAAAACATGTCCATTTTGAAGTAAAAAGGGGCGAGCAATGGGCGATTACTGGACGGTCGGGTAGTGGCAAAAGTAGTTTGCTACATATTCTAGGTGGCATGGACGCGCCGACAACTGGACAAGTGTGGGTATCTGGACAACCTTTATATCAGGTCGATGAACACACGCGTGCTTGTTTGCTTAATCAACATATTGGTTTTGTTTTTCAGCATCACTATTTGTTGGGCGATTTTAATGCAGCAGAAAATGTGGCCATGCCGTTGTTGATTCGTGGCGTAGGGCAAAAGGCGGCTATGAACAGTGCAACGGCGCTGTTGAAAGAGTTAGGGCTGGAACATCGATTGGCGCATCGGCCAAGCCAATTGTCTGGTGGTGAACGACAACGCGTTGCTTTAGCACGCGCTGTCGTGGGGAACCCCGCAATCGTCTTGGCCGATGAACCTACCGGGAATTTAGATCCTGAAACCGGCGCTCAGGTCTATGCGCTCATGGACGACTTAGCACAAAAGTATGGTATGAGCTTTGTCGTCGTGACGCATGATATGCGTTTGGCACAAAACCGGCTTCAGGCACACTTAGTAGATGGTACGCTCGAGCTTATTTAGCTCAGCGTACTGTGCAACATCCAACGCACTTTTTCATACGCACTTTGCTGCGATAAACATAAATCCGCCGTCACTTCATCATGCGCATCTGTAGCCAGGTGGTTTAATGTGTGTGCAGCTTTAATCAGGTGATCGTAATCTGAAACAAGAATTGGCAACAGGTTTTGTGCATGTGGTACGCTTTCTGGCGCTTCATCAATTGTCTTTAAGGCCAAATAAGCTTTCATGGTTCCGGGTGCCATCATGCCTAACGCGCGCATGCGCTCTGCCAATTCATCAATATGTTGCGTCAGCGATTCATAACGCTCGCCTAAAAATGGATGCAGTGTTAGAAATTCTGGCCCCGTAAGATTCCAATGAAAATATTGTAATTTAATCGCTAAAACATAGGTGTCTGACAAAAAATGCGATAACGCTGTACCTAATGGGCTGTGGTGTTTCATAGACGCTCCTTATTACAAAACGAAGTTAAGTATAGGGCTAACTACGAAAGTGCGCCAATTTAGTAAATACGCATATGTCATGTCTATCCTGAATTCTAACTACGATTTTTTAGATGCTGCGTGCTTTTTTTGTGCATGCTGTTTATTTCAAAATACTTTGGGTACAATATGCTCGCCTCAGGTCGAGGCTCAAGTCTTGGAATAGGGAAGTGACGAAAAATGAGAGAGCTAAGTAAGTCTGAATGTGAGCAAGTAAGCGGTGGTATCATACCTGTGATTGGCGCACTTGGATGGGCAGCTGCAGGTGCAGTATCAGGTTTTATTCAATATGGTTACAGACAAAGTAACAGGGGCGAGTCTATGACCCTTGGAGGAGCGTTGGTGGCGATAGGCTTCGGAGCATTTACATCAGGATTCGGTGCTGGTGCTAAAGCTGCTCTTGGTGGTGGAGCGCTTGCCTGGGCACTTGTAGTACCAAAAGAGCAAGCCGTAAACTATATTGGCCAGCAGGTTGCACATACTGTGAGCCACTCTTCTGAAGAAGCTGGAGGGTAAAATGATTCAACTTATCATATCGTCGTTAATTATTTTTTTCATTGGCTATATGTATGAAAAGTTTGCTCAAGAAAAAAAATCAACAAAAATAGCATTTGCGTATTTCTTTTTTTCGTTGGAAATGACCATATTGAACACATGTTTTCCTGACTCGATGACCATGAGAAATTTTTTATTTAGCATACCTATATCGATTGCTGGTGCTGTCTTTGTGTCGGCAATATACTACCTTGACACGAAACGCCGCTACAAGGTTAAAAAGTAGTGATGGATGGCTAAATTATTTTGGGTATCCTGTGGGCTATTTTTGTGGGGGGATCTGGAGGGTAAAATGATCCAATTAATCATGTCAACATTCATTTTTCTTGCTTTGGGCTATGTGACGAAAAGGTTTATTGAAGAAAAAGCCTCAGTAAGAAAAATATTTGTATTCTTCTTTGTTTTGATGCAAATCATGGCTATCAATGTATATCTGCCGGGTGGAATGAAGTCTGAGCAACTTTGGATTTCATTGTTGGGGTCAACTGCTTTAGCTACGTTTGGAACGCTATTGTGCTATTTTGGAATAAAATACCATCATAAAAGAAAAGCTTAAATGCAATAGAGAGAGGCGTACCTGGGTTCGATTTAAAGAAGATC
>JAZKAM010000216.1:0-9860 GCA_040389145.1 Pseudomonadota bacterium | reverse complement strand
TGTGATGATTGCAGGTTCATTAGGCTCTGATTTAAGCGAAAAACATCTGGTGAAAAAGAAGGCTTCGTTTGCAAAGATGTTTTTGTTTTATTTTTTCGCTGTTCAAGGTGTTTTTCTGTTAATCCTGTTTGTCAGCGGTGGATTGCATGAAATAAAGTTTTTTGGAAAGATTGCATGCGCCTCTGGTGCAGTGATTGCTGCTCTATGGGCAACAACAAACTGGATTAGAATCCAATGTCACGGCATGCTTAAGAGAGGTTTTGATTTTTGGTGAGGAGCTGCATAAGTAGTGCATTGAGGTTAGTTGGCTTGCCATGGCTTGCTTAAGCTCATAACTTTGCGCTACAGTCGCCCACTTTTCGTGGGTGGCTGTTAGATGTGCTAAATCCGTTACTGCGTAACACGATTGCTTATACCTTAGGCATATTTTGCGTGTTCTTTCTACCAGAGCTACCCAATTTGCTTTGGGCTGCCCTTTTATTACTACTTTCTTTTAGCTTTAGGCCCACTTGGCGTTGGTTCTTGTTCAGTGCGTTGTTGGGGGTAGGTTTTACTACTTATCAAGCACAACAACGTTTGGCGAATCAATTACCAGAATCTTGGATGCAGCAAACCGTCCAGGTTTCAGGCCATATCCATTCACGCACGCTGACAGAAGGGCGCTGGTCCGTTTCATGTGCGATTGAACGGGTATGCTTAGCTGGTTCATGCCAAGACATAAAGTTTAACGCAAAGGTGTATGGGCAAGGCGAATCACCACAAGTTGGTGATGATGTTGTGTTTGAGGGTGTCTTTAAACATGCGCACCGGTATCAAAACCCTGGTGGTCGCGATATGTACTGTCACGCCTTTTTACGGCAAGAGCCTTACAAGTTTACCTGGCGTTCAACTCTGCTGTTGCAGCATCATCCCTACAGCTTTGCATCTGTTCGCGCCCGGTGGCTAGATCAAATCTTCGCAGATACCAAATTTTTGCATTATGGCTATGTGATTCCCTCCATTCTTTTTGGCGTGCGGTCTAACTGGGACCCTGAGGTGATGACTACGTTACGCGAAACTGGTACAGGGCATTTGTTCGCCATTTCTGGCATGCACATTGCCTTGGCCTTTCGCGCCACAACCGCATTGGCTTCCTATGCTACGCGGCGGTTGTGGCTGCGATCGGTCTTAGGTTTAGGGGTGGCATTTCTATATGCTGCTTTAGCAGGCTTTGCGTGGCCAACAGTGCGTGCGATCATCATGCTGGCGTTTCTGTGCTTTGCACGTACCCAACGTAGCTTGTTGACCCTTTTTGACGCATTGACGTTCGCCTGGTTGGTGATTCTGCTGATGGATCCCTTTGCGGCCATGGAAGTAAGCTTTTGGCTCTCATTTTGTGCTGTAGGCTTGATTGGCGTCTGGCCTACCAAGCCATACATGAGCAAATGGTGGAAAACCCTCCATACCCAATACCGCCTTGCCATTGGTATGGCACCCTTAATTGTGGGGTTCTTTGGCCAATATGCTTGGATTAGCCCCATCACTAATTTATTTGCTGTACCTTGGTTTGCTGCTACAACGATTCCCTTGAGCTTGTTAGGGGCATTGGCGCATCCTGTTTGGCCAGCATTGGCAACATTGATCTTTGAGATGGCCAATGCCACCTTGTGGGTATTGTTTTCTGTATTGGGCATATTCGCCAAACTACCTTTTGCCAGCAGCATGGTTTATTTACCACCCTGGGGTTTAGTGGCGATGGCAGCGGGCGCTGTATTGGTCTTGTGGCCAGCACGTCTCATCATCACAGACTTTAGGCAGGCGCGTTATCGTAAATATCCGCCAATATTGGGTATCAGTTTGATCGCCCTGGCATGTTTGAGTGGATATGTACCGCGCCCGTCAAAAGGCACTGCACGTGTGACGATGGTAGACGTAGGGCAGGGCCTGTCGGTGGTCGTTGAAACACATCAACATTGTTTGGTGTTTGATACAGGCCCTAAATTAGGCACACGCGTTGTTGCAGACCAAACACTGATACCGTTTCAACGACACCAACATATTCGGCGTATCGATGCGTTGGTAGTAAGTCATGCAGATAATGACCACAGTGGTGGCCTGAAAACGTTATTGCAACAGTATCCAATTGATCGTCTATATACGAGCTTTGACTATCCTGGTGCAGAGTCTTGTCACCAGAAAGTTGGACGTGGGATGGCGTGGATTTTTTGTTTTTCCCAGTGGGAAATTTCGAAGGGGGTAAGAAAGCGAAAAAAAACAACCATTCGTGTGTTTTGCAAATTAAGGCAGGGGAGCACACCATATTGTTGCCAGGAGATATTGAGGCACCCGCAGAGCGGCATTTAGTAGAGCAGTATGGAGAAAAACTACAGAGCACATTATTGATATCACCACACCACGGCAGCAAAACATCCTCTTCGGAGGATTTTCTGACTGCTGTATCACCAAAGGTAATCTGGATATCTTTGGGAACAGATAATCAGTTTCATCACCCCCATCCCAGTGTAACGGCACGCTATCAGAAATATGATATTCCTTTTTATAGGTCTGATAAAGAGGGCGCCATCCGGGTCACTATAGGACGAGAATGGAAGGAAAATACTTATAGAGACACTTATAATCATTGGTGGGGTAGTTACGGGCACCAGGGCGTGGTATCTTAGCCAAAAATCTAGTTGTGTAATTTTTTAATAGAAATTTCTTTTTATTTAAATAAGCAGAACTTGAAAATTACTTTTTCGTTTATTTGCACGCAGTTTTTGAAAAAAATAAATTGTCCTACAATTGTGTGTGATAAGAGCTTTAATTTTCGGTTTTAAGTGTAATAAAGATTTATATAAAGGAGCAATCATGTCTAAAGGTAGAAATGGGCATCAATCTGGTCCAGTTAATGGCGCAGCGGCAGTAGTGCCAAGTAAAAAAACTGTGGAAGACTTGTTGTTAGAAATGCAGAGGTCTTTGCAAGCCATTGAAACTGGGAAACCATTTGCTAATAATAAGCAACAGTTTTTGTCCGCCATTGCTGCTCAGGCTCAGAGCCAAGGTGCAGGCGTTGTTAAAGATTTTAATAGGTTTCTAACAACCATTAATGAAAATATAGCGAAAATAAATTCTGCTCTAGGAGTTCGGCCTGCTGAAGGATTACAACAGATTCAGAATGAAGATGCGCACAAAATTCAGGAAGCAGCACATGCCTTTGTTAGAAAGCTTAGTGGTATATATAAAGTCAAATTAGAGGGACCTTCAGGTTCGGCTAAAGTGGCGAGCGATTATTTTAGTAGTCTGTTAGGGCGCACTAGAGATGTAACTTTACTTAGCTTGGTTAAAGATCAATTGCAAGGCTATGATTTTAACAGCGCAGCAGAATTGTCTTCGGTAGTATATGCGAAGAGAAATGGCTCTCCTGCAGCAAGTCCAGCGCCAGTTCCGGCACAACGCGCGGCAAGCCCTGCGCCAGTGCCAGCACAACGCGCGGCAAGCCCTGCGCCAGTGCCAGCACCACGCGCGGCAAGTCCTGCGCCAGCGCCAGCACTACGCGCGGCAAGTCCTGCGCCAGCTCCGGCACAACGCGCAGCAAGTCCTGTGGCAGCAGCGCCGCGCGTAGCAAGTCCTGTGGCAGCAGCGCCGCGCGCAGCAAGTCCTGTGGCAGCAGCGCCGCGCGTAGCAAGTCCTGTGGTAGCAGCGCCGCGCGCAGCAAGTCCTGTGGCGACTCCAGCGCCAGCAGCAGCGCCAGCGCACGTTTCACGCGGGCCAAGTCCAGCACCAGCTTCAGCGGCTCCAGGCGCGAAAAGTCCTGCGCCAGCGTCAGCTAAAGCCAGTCCTCCTGTGTCACCTAAACCTGCAGAAGAACATAAGCCAGTAGCAGCAGAAGCAAAGCCAGTTGAAGCAAAAAAACAAAACATTTTTGCTAGAGTATGGGCTGCAATTGTGTCTGCATTTAAACGGGCCTACAACGCGATTGCAGGCTTGTTTAAAAAAGGCACCAATAAGGATGAGAACAAAGGTTCAGATGCATCAGCGCCTGTAACTCCTGGTTATGTCGCACCCAACAAGAGTAGTACGGTTGTTGGGCCAGTCGTAGCAGCAGCGCGTGGGGTGACGACCACACCAGAAGCGAAACCTGATGTAGCGAGAACAGGCTCGTCACTGGGTAAAAAATAACTAAAGGTAATATCTGTTTGGACACAGCATCTTCTTTAACGTATGGGGTGTTGTGCCTTAATAGTTAAAATAAAATAGGGCGGAAACAGTTAGCTGTTTCCGCCCTATTTTATTTGTTTATTTATTGTTGTATTTGAGTGTTAGCGTCTTGGCGATACGATTAGGCGCGGGCTAGCTGGGTTAAGTTTTAAGTGCGCCAAATGTAATAGTTCTCCTGCCAGCTCAAATAATACTTCTTGTCTATTGACTGGTTCATCTGTTGCAGCAGCTTTTTTCTTTTCTGATTTAATTGTTAGCTTTTTTTGCGCATCAAAGCAGAGTTGCAAGAATTGGCTTTTGGTTTCTTCTTGTGTCGGGTTAGTCTCGCTGTCTTCATAGTCATCATCGTCGCTGAATGCATGCTCTGTATCGTTGGCTGCCTCTGTATCAGGTTCAGGTGATTTTGATTGTCGCCCAGACGAAATGGGGCTAGGGCGATCTAACAGTGACCATACCAGCACAAATGCTTCATACTCACTTAACAATCTTTTTTGATCGGCATCTGGTTCGGCATAATATTTGTCAGTGATTTTTTGGTCTTTTTTCCATCGGGCGTGTTGTAAGCGAAGTGCATTGACAAGCAGGGTTAAGCCAAAAGCTTTGTCTTGGCTTTTTATGCTCTCAATATAAGTATTGAGGGTTGCGGGACTGACGGTCTTACTAGCTTGAGCATACAAGCTTGGGCGATGTATTTTTAAATGGTCAGAAGCTTTTAAATAATCTTCTAATGTTAGTCCATTACTCTCTGCGGCATTCCGTATCGCTGTTTTTGCTGAAGGCAATATTGAGGGGTACGCATTGCCTGATAATAATACAGGTTGTCTTCTCATAATAATTTACTCGGATTTTTTTATATAAATAGGGGTGCAATTATCCATGAAACTGAACTTATAGTCAATTTAAGTTAGGTGTTCAGATCAAAATTATGGTAGTTAGTCGGCTTTAAAATGGTGTTTGCTTGTACCCACTACGCATATTGCATATCATGGTCGCTCTGGTAGTTAGTGGTGGTATTGCGTGCTCAATCAATCGACGTTTTCGGGGTTAGCGGTCTATAGCCGGCTTTTGGGGTATGTAAAACCCTATAAGTTGGCCTTTGTAGTGGCTATTTTGGGCAATATTGCCTATGGCGTATTAGACGCTTTAACCATCCAGTTTATCCAGCCTCTGCTGGATAAGGGCTTTATGGCCCACAACAGTGACTTTATTCGTTGGCTGCCCGCCACTGTGATTTTGCTGTTCACCGCACGCAGCGCAGCAACCTTTGTGTCGTCCTATTTTATGGGCTGGGTGGCAAGACGCGTGGTTATGGATATGCGTCAACAAGTGTTCCGACACTTGGTACGCTTACCGCATATGTTTTATGACCAACATACTTCCGGTGAACTGATTTCCTGCATCACGTATAACGTGGAGCAGGTGGCCAACGCCAGCACAGATGCGCTGACGGTATTGGTACGAGAAACCTTTGCGACCCTTGGGTTACTGGGCGTGATGTTTTATCAAAGCTGGCAGCTAACCTTATTATTTTTAGTGATGTTACCTGCCATGGTGTATATCATGCAGCGCGTGTCTATCATGACCCGTGCTGTCAGCAGTCACATTCAAGAATCTATTGCGGATGTCACGCACTTGGCGGAAGAAGCCATTGTAGGGCAAAGCATCATCAAGGCTTATGCAACGGAAAGCATTGAAGCGGCGCGCTTCGAAGACATGACGCAAAAGAACCGGCATCAGGAAATGCGTTTTATTCGTATCTCTGCCATCAGTATCCCTATGCTCCAAATCTGTATCGCCATCGCGCTATCCATTACTTTGTATCTGGCAACCGCCAATACGATGTTCAGTGCCACCATTACACCAGGTGGTTTTACCGCCATTGTGGGCGCCATGTTGCTGATTTTAAAACCCATCAAGCAATTGGCTAAGGTAAACAGTACCATTCAGCGTGGTATCTCTGCAGCAGCCAGTGTGTTCTGGACCTTGGACCAGCAACCAGAAGAAAACAATGGTGCACACACGGCGCCACGTCTTCGTGGTCAAATTGATTACGATCACCTCAGCTTCCATTACAACAGCGCAGAAAAGAGACGTGACGTATTAACAGACATAGATATCCATATTCAGCCAGGTGAACGCGTTGCTTTGGTGGGTGCATCAGGTGGGGGTAAAACTACCTTGGTGAACCTATTGCTGCGGTTCTATTTGCCACAAAAAGGCGAAATCCGTATTGATGGTGTTCCGTTGTCTGACTGGGACTTGCGCACCCTGCGTCAACAAATCGCGGTAGTCTCTCAAAACGTCATGCTGTTTAACGATACGCTGGCACGTAACATTGCTTATGGTATGCCGCATCTCAGTTTGGTGGATATCGAAGAAGCTGCCCGACAAGCGCACTTGTCTTCGTTCATTGAAGGGTTGCCTGAAGGTTATCAAACCTTGGTAGGTGAAAATGGTACCCGCTTGTCGGGCGGACAACGTCAACGCGTCGCTATTGCACGGGCCATTTTGAAAAATGCCCCCATCCTCATTTTGGATGAGGCGACTTCCGCGTTAGATACAGAATCTGAGCGAAAAATCCAACAAGCTTTTGAGACTTTAATGAAAGGCCGCACTACGTTGGTCATCGCGCACCGTTTATCCACCATTGAACAATGTGACCGTATTCTCGTATTAGAGGCGGGCGCTGTCGTGGAGTCTGGCACACATCAAGAACTATTGGCACGTGGCACGCGCTACGCACAACTATGGGCGGCACAATTTCAAGATGCGTAAATTAATATACCGGTGGCAGAAAGCCATTTACCGCAAAAAGTCATGGACGCGTATTTTATATCCCTTCAGTATGCTGTTTGGCTTGTTTTATACCCTACGGCGCGCACTGTTTCACCTCAAAAAGCCTAAGCCTTATCCAGTTCCTGTGGTGGTTGTAGGTAACATCACCTTGGGTGGCACCGGTAAAACACCATTACTTAAGGCATTGGTTTCCTGGGCGCAAGCCCGTGGCTTACGCCCAGGCATCATCAGCCGTGGCTATGGCCGCACATCGCGTGGGTTGGTGGTTGCAGGGCCCGGCATTGGACCAGAACAATTGGGCGATGAGCCGTTTTTGCTGTGGCGTCAGACACAAGTCCCTGTATGTGTGGCAGAACGCCGTGCCTTGGCGGCACAATATTTGATCGACCATGCCAAAGTAGACATTATTTTCAGTGATGATGGCTTACAGCACCATGCACTGTATCGTGACTTAGAGTTGGTGGTTTTTGATGCAGACCGTGGTGTGGGTAATGGTCGCTTGCTGCCTGCAGGGCCCTTACGTGAGCCACTGTCGCGTTTAAAACGCGTAGACGTGGTATTGGTGCGTGGTGGTGGGGTAGAGGATGCTTCACTTCCAGTTGCCCCATTACGTTTACGGTATGACATTCAGGAAGCTATTCACTGGCGCACCTGTGAAAGACGCCCATTAGGTGCCTGGGTAGGGCAGCACGTGGTAGCGGCGGCAGGCATTGGTTATCCGGATCGCTTTTTTACGCAACTGCGTCGCTATGGCTTGCTGGTTACTGAAGTGCCGTTACCGGACCATGCGCCATTGCCGGAAGATATTTGGAATTTGCATCCTGATTGGCCATTGTTTATCACCGAAAAAGATGCGATAAAACTAACGGCAGTGGCGCCCGATGTGCTGACATTGCTGGACCGGATTTGGGTCGTACCTTTGGTGGTTACGTTGCCTGTCGAGTTTACTGCGTGGTTTAAACATGTGTTGGAGCAAAAACGTGTCCTTTGATACAAGCTTGTTAGAAATTCTGGTTTGCCCTTCCTGCAAAGGCGCATTGGTCTACAATGCAGCGAAACATGAATTGCATTGCGCCTTTGACAAACTTGCCTTTGATGTCAAAGAGGGCATACCCATCCTATTGGTGGCACAAGCCAAGCCATTGCAAGAGGATGCGGGCGAATAATGCCCGCATCTAACCAAACTAAAATACGTTAAAGAAAAAAACGTAATATCCGATCACTCGCTAAACCAAGGACGGTCACATGGCATTTCACATCATCATTCCCGCACGCTTTCAGTCGACACGTTTTCCCGGTAAGGTGCTCAAACCTTTGGCAGGCAAGCCCATGCTGCAGTGGGTGTGGGAGCGTGCTTGCCAAGCCAATCCAGAATCGGTCGTGATTGCTACGGATACTGAGATGGTGGCAGAAGCTGCCCGAGCATGGGGCGCAGAAGTGGTGATGACAGCGGTTGATCACCTTAGTGGCACAGAGCGTTTGTCGGAAGTTGTACGCTTGTTTCCGCGCTATCAACCAGACGACATTGTACTTAACCTACAAGGCGATGAGCCTCTAATTCCGATTGAATCTATTCATCAAGTCGTGCAGGGATTAGAACAAAACCCTGATGCTGCTGTGTCCACCTTGTGTGTGCGTCTAACACCAGACCGTGTCCCATCATTTGATGCGGTGAAGGTCGTTTTTAATCATCAAGGTTTTGCGATGTACTTTAGTCGGTTAGCCATTCCATACCGTTCGGATATCCACTACCTACACATAGGCCTCTATGCCTATCGTGCGCATTTCCTGAAGCAGGTCCCACAATTGCCCGTCTGTCCTTTTGAGCGCGCGGAATCTTTAGAACAACTACGCATCCTTTACGCAGGCTATTCGATTCATGTGGGTATTACAGAGCGTGCTATGCCACCAGACGTGAATACGGCAGAGGACCTGGCGCGTGCAGAGCAATGGTTGGTGCAGGCAGAAGGGTAATTGGCAAGCAGTAAGGTAGGTATAAACGCTTTGAAAGCGCTTAGGCTTGATTGGCAAAGTGCTGTGGATTCCGTGTAGTCAAAACTAGTAAAAGAGTCTCCAAAGCCCGCTATGCGACTTTGGAGACGTATTGTTTAACCATGACGATTTCGTGTTGGTGCGGGTGTTGTAGGCGGGCCAGCGGCACGCCGTTTAACATTCGCTTCCCGTTGTGCTTGTTCAAATGATTGTCTTTCCGCGTTGGATAGCTTGGACTTTTCTACTTCTGACATATTGTTGTATACCTGGGCGCGTGTTGGGGCAGGGCCCTTAGGTTGTGCGCGTCTAAATAAGGGTTCATTAACCTGAATTTTTGGTCGAAGGGTATTGTTGTTGCCCAAAGCGGATGGGGGTGGCAAAGATTTTAGCATTGCAGCCGTGCGAGGTGCTGGTACTGGTGGCCGTGCTGGGGCAACTTGATTTGTGTTTTTTCTGGGAGCTGGTGTTGGCGTTAGCTTTGGCATAAACATACCTTTGATCTATGGGTTGTTACACAATGATAGGAAAAAATGAAAACAAATGGGTGTGCGTGCACTTAGGGCTCAGAGTAGCTAAGACAAACGCCAACTAATGCTTTAAAGCCCCAGCCGTTGGCTGGGGTGTTGATTAGACCTGAAATTATCTTGCTGGGTTTGCTTTCTTTTTATCCTTTTTTGCCGCCTTTGTTGGCTTGGTGCCCGTGGTGGGTACCGCGCTGGCAGGCTTGGGGGTCTTTAATGAAGGAAGAACCAGAGCACCTTTCTTGGCGGCAGCTGCATTTGCTCTGGCTGCTAATGCACGTTCTGTCGCTGCTTTTTCTTGTGTTTTATTGAACTGAGAAAGGCCTTCAGGAGGTTTCGGAGGTAGAGGCGGTG
>JAZKAM010000215.1:0-6584 GCA_040389145.1 Pseudomonadota bacterium | reverse complement strand
GAGAAATAAACCTGCCTGCTAACATATGAATGTGTATCACATTTGCTAATGCATACAGGTCAGCAGCAACAACATAGCTGTTGTATAATGCCTGCAGCTCTCCAGCATTTGGACCTGAAAATGTCACCTGCGGCATCTGATAGTTTGCGATAAATATCGCATCCATATCCGTTTCAATGCCTTTTATGTGTTTTGCTTCATCGGGACTTAAACCATAAATTTTGGCGAAACTTTCAATTTCACGCTCTAAAAAGAGCCGCTCAGCCGATAAAGTATTTTCTTGCTGCGACAATACCACATCCGCAGCGGTCGTCATTGCACTCACACCATCCGCAGTTTCAGTACTTGAACAAATGCTCACGCCTGATTCATCGGACTGGCAGGAAGTGGATGTAGTAACGTCGTTCAACGCAAGCAATATCCTACCCTGCCCAGCGCTTGGAGGGTTATCGGTTATTGATATCAATCTATCGCCTTGGTTGATCATACTCACCTTAATGCGTTTAAACGTACGTACATCTGCTTACGCTAGGTTAGACCAGGAAAGCCTGTTGCCGCTTGATGCCCGCTACCAGCATCCGTGCCAACATCTCGAGCTTCATCTGCATTCACTTGATTTGCGAGGTGTTCCAAGCCACTTGGTTCAACCATAGTCACATCGGCACCCGTTACCAGATGGTGATATGAATCTGTAGAAGCCTCTAAGGGGTTAGGATCGGTATATGCTTGGTTAAGCACATCTGAAAAGTTTCCATTCAAGGAAAGACCGGGATCGTGTAGCTCAGGGGTAGCGCTCATGTAATCGCCCGAATCGCCCATTCCAACAGGGGTATTTAAGCTGTGGGGCAAATCAACTTGGGAAATGTCATGTGACAATGTTGTGGGATCTACAGATGAGTCATTGTAATGATGCGCGCTGCTAATATCTTGACTAAATTGAGCTGAGAGGTCTGCACCATCAGGGGGCAAATGAATAATATGGGTGGCAGCGCTGTCTGCATAGCGTGATAAATCGAATGTTGTATCTGACCCAACCATTGCTTGCGCCGTAGTGCCATGGGTTAATAAACTTTTATCTTGCTCAGTTTGGATTCCACGTACCACATTTAGCGCATCATTGTGTGTCATTTGCGCTAATGAACCAAATTTGTCTAAATGAGAATAATCGGTCATCAACACATGAGCAGCATCGCGGCTGACGAGACTTTGGTTATGTTCTATAGGCGCTGCATAACCCGCCGCATTGTCACCCACACCTAAAGGTGTGACATTCAAGTTCTGAGTGCCAAGTTCACTATGCGCAGAATTAAATTGTTCCACATCCAGTTTGAACGGAAATGGGGGTACGCTAACATCATGATAGGCATCCGCAAGCGCTGCCATTTGATGCGGCAACAAATCTAAACGATGCGACACAAGCCCACTCTCATCTAAGCTCAGAGATTCATGTCCCACACCCAACTGGCCCGCACCATTTGCATGAGAAAGGTCATTAGCGCCAAGTCCACTTTGTCTCAAATCTTTTAATTCATCGGCACGCTGTTCAAGCGCTGCAATCTGATGTTCCACCAGATCCAAGCGTCCAAATAAACTCTGCATTAGGCTAGCATCTTCGTTATAGCGACCCCGCGTTTGGTAACTTGCGTATACAGGATCATTGATGTCATGGTGAATTTGAGCAGCATCCGCAACGGTGCTGACTGAGACACCATGCTGATCTATCGTGCTAACAAGCGTTGCATATATGGTGCGAATTTTTTCTGCTTCGTGCAGATACTGATCAATTTGCACTACCGTGGGGCGCACTAAAAAATCTGTCGCATAATGATAATCACGCAAAGCCTGTGAAAAAGCTGTCACTTGCGTTGTCAGGCCTTGTATTTCATCTGCTGAATAACCAGAATCGCTTAAAGTGCCCACACCTCATCCCCTAAACAGCCCGCACCAACTGATTCGACTCACGCTACCAATTTCTTTAACTTGCACTGTATTCTGTCAAAAAATTGACCAAATATTTAGCGCGAACAAAACATTAACGCTCATATGTATTCTAGGATAAATCCAAGCAAGGCTAAGAAAATGAATGCGTGACCAATGCGGAAAATGAACATTAATGATAAGAAATAATCTGTTTTCTCGTTTGAATGTAGATGCAAAGAATTATATTTATAAAAAAACAGCCAACATAGTGGGAGAAACATGTGTTTTACTACAGGTCATAAAACATAGGATGAGGCACCAAAAACCCTTAAGCACAGGTACATGCGGGCATCGACATTAAAATGCAAGAAATCGTGTGCACTGTTGTTATGGGTAAAAGTTATAGATATTCTAATTGATATAATATGTGAAGCAGGATGTGTGTTATTTTTTTAAGAAAAGCTGAAGGAATATCTCCCTCGCATAGCGAGGGAGATGGGGATCATAACTTAATGCCCAATTTATAGCGCAGCTCTGGCCCCCACTTTTCATTGGCGTCAACATCATAAGCAGTCATTCCAGCTTTGGCCATCGCCTTCCATGAGCCAGGATTTTCAATCATTGCCGTCGCATGGACGCCTTCTATTTCGCTGCCATTAATTAGAGTACCTTTGTCTTTTAATATTTTTTCATACTGTAATAATGTGCATACGGTTGCCGTGCCAATACCCTTGTATTCACGAGACAATGTGGGGGGAGAGGCAACCGAACCTCCTTCTACAATAGAAGGTCGATGACTCCAAGTCTCCGGTCTAAAAAGAAATGCTATTTGAGGGTAACCAAGATCACCAGAAAAACCGCTATCGGTCATGCCTAGAAAGTCGTTGGTATCAGCGTCAGTAACATAAAACCCACCCTGCATCGCACAGCCGTCGTCAAAGTCGGCCTTAAAACGATCGGATAACGTCTTAACACGAAGCTTCGTTGCTAAAGGTGAGACTGTTTGTTTATCGGCAAACTTTTCCCTTACGGCTGGTTGGCTATTTAAAAACCGATATACATTCTCATGATCCTCTGGCTTTAAAGAGCGCATATGATAGTCAACACCGTTATATTGGACATCAATTTCTACATTGAATTTTTTCGCATCCAACTCCTCCTCAAAAGAGATGTGTGCTACAGGAAGACTAATATACTTTTGAGTCTCAGCATATTCATTAAAAAGTTTAATGGCTGCAGCTTTCGTTTCATCAGAAACATCTTCTCGAGCCTTTTTAATCCAACGAAGCATGGCCCCTCCTTCACAGTTATATTGTACAAAAAATTCGTCAGTTTTAATTAACCATATCGTGTTTGATGTCCGTCAAGCCTAGCATCTAGACCGCAATCATTCGCTATCGCTATATCATACTCAAGCTAATAATTCATTCTAAAATAAATTCAAAAATGAAACAATGTAATGGATAAAAGAATAATTGACCAGTTCACACTGGAGACATTTTTCAAAAAATACACAACAAAGAGCTTTAGCGCGTGACTCAGTTATTTTGATGCAATGGTTCGTTTGATAGTTTATTTTTATCTTTTAATTTAGCTATTTTCTTTTCGAATAGCTTTCTGTAGGCCCTACGATGAAAAAACATGCAAAGCCCGACAGACAAAGCGCTAAATAGCAGATAAAAAAACGACCAAAAATTCACCGTAAAATATATCGGAATCAGTGTGGAAATATGAGAAAAAATTAACATCAGCAGAACATTTATTACAATAAAGGGTATAACACCCCAGATAATAACCTGCATAACCAGCGTCCCCGCTTGTTCTCTACAGAGCCAATAACGAGCCGATTCTTTCAAATCGATATCCGATTGAGCCATAGCTTTATCCAGTGTTATTTATAGTAATCGGCAAGGTAATTTTTACGATCAGACCTCACTCATGCGGCGCGGATGCTTTCTTATATAACCGCTTTACATCGCGCAACGCTCTTAACCCACTCACCACGGATTAAATGTTCAACTACAATTTGTGTCAGCTAATCTTACACGAATCAATAAAATATCACAACTATTCAGGCAGAAAGCTTGACCTGAAGTATTGTACTTGTACCTCATGATTACGGAGCTTAATCTCAAACCACTGGCTGTTTTTTCAACCACTCAATATAATGATGAAGTGCTTTATCAGGTGCTTCTGCTTGGTATGGACACCCTGCTTTCGCTAATGCTGTCATATCCGCACAGGTATAGCTTTGGTACCGCCCTTTTAAATGGTCCGGGAAAGGAACGTACTGAATATTTTCAGCGCCTACTGCATCACAAAATGCACGCGCCATCGTATTGAATGTTGTTGAAACACCTGTGCCCAAATTGTAAATGCCAGAGCGCAAGGAATTTTCCCACGACCACAAAATTATTTTAACAACATCTTCTACATAGATAAAATCTCTGGACTGTTCACCTTCTTTATAGCCATCCCATGCACCAAACAGCGTTAATGGCTTTCCTTGCTGGTGCGCTACCCACCAATGGTACATGACGCTGGCCATTTTTCCTTTGTGGGATTCATGTGGGCCAAATACGTTAAAGTATCTGAAGCCTACCAATGGCACTGCAGAAGACAATTTAGCCCGCTTTGGCAGATAGTTTCGCCGTACATAGCAGTCTACGAGCCATTTCGAATACCCATAGGCATTCAGTGGCTTTTCTTGATCTACATCACTTTCCCGGCAATGGTGGGTCATACCATACACAGCAGCACTAGACGCATAGAAACACGGGATTTTATGCTCAACAGCATAGTTAATCAGCTCTTTCGTGAACCGATAGTTGTTGTCCATTAAATATTTACCATCCCACTCTGTGGTTTCAGAGCAAGCGCCTTCGTGAAATATGACCGATATATTCGGCAATGTTCCGTCTGCCAATCGTGTACGCCACTCAGATATATCCCAATAATCAGCAATCTGAAGACCTATGAGGTTGGAAAACTTCCTGCCGTCTGTTAAATCGTCTACGACCAGAATATTGTCATGACCTTTTGCATTTAACGCCACGACAAGGCGGCTGCCGATAAAGCCTGCCCCACCGGTTACGACAATCATACTGTTTTTTACACGTGTCTTATTTTTTTTCCACATACTATGATGGCTCCATGTCTAAAGTAGCTAATTTCTTCTCAATTGTTGATGTTGAATTAATGATCTGGAACGGTAGTGCGTATACATGACCGCCATGCTCTTGAACCCACTCTGCGCCCACAATGGTGTCGATGGTGTAGTCACCACCCTTAATTAAAATATCCGGGGTTAGGGTTTGAATCAGATGAAGCGGTGTATCATCTTCAAAGGCGACCACATAATCGACACTGCTTAAGCCAAGCAATACCGTGGCACGCTGCTCTAAAGGGTTGATGGGACGATGCGCGCCTTTTAGCCGTTGAATCGATTGATCGCTGTTTAACCCAATAATCAGGCAATCACCCATGGCGCGACATCGTTCTAGAATGTCTACATGCCCTGCATGCAAGATATCAAAACACCCATTGGTGAAAACAATACGTTTTTTCCGTTTTTTAAGGTCGGAACAAATCTCTACCAGTTGCGTCAAGCTATGTGGTTTTTTAAGCCCACCGCTATGTTTGGCATTCTGCTGCACTTGTTTCAACTCTTCTTGAGAAATAACCGCCGTACCCACACGCCCTACGGCCAGTCCGCCTGAAAGATTAGCCAACTGCACCGATTCCGAATAAGACGCCTTGGCGCCAATGCAGCAGGCCAAGGTAGCAATCACACTGTCGCCGGCTCCAGTCACATTAAACACTTCTCGGACACATGCAGGCACTTGAATAAAAGTACCATCTGCCTGTATCAGCGTCATACCGGCCTCTCCTTGCGTAACCAGCAGAGCTTCGATGTCCATCTGGGCAATCAAATGCACGGCCTTGGCGACTAAAATTTCCGTATTGGCGCACGCCCCAACCCACTGCTCAAACTCCTTCAGATTGGGCGTCACGATATTGGCACCTCGATACACCATAGGATCGGCTGATTTAGGATCAACCAGTACGGTTTTGCCCAAGCGGCGCGCCTCTTGAATCCAACGTTGAACAGGTTGCAACACGCCTTTGTTGTAATCAGAAAATACCACCAAATCGGCAGTTTCGATCACTTGGCTGAACAGTTGAGACAGTAGATTATCTGCATCTACAAATGGTGTTTCAAAGTCAGCGCGTAGTAATGGCTGCGCACGCGCAATTAACCGCAGCTTTTTGGTGGTGCTCATACCCGGAACAATGCAAATTGAATCTTTTATCTCGTACTCGTCCAGCAATGCTTTGAGCTTGAGGCCATCGGTATCATTACCCACTAAGCTCAACAGGCGAACATGGCAGCCCAGTGCTGCCATGTTCGCAGCAACATTCGCTGCACCACCTAAGCGGAGCTCTTCTTCATGTACGTGAATAATAGGAACAGGTGCCTCAGGTGAAATGCGTTTGACATCACCATACCAATACTGATCAAGCATGACATCTCCGACAACGATTGCGCGGAGTTCGTGAATTTTGTTCCAGTCCATTGAATAACATCCCTTCAATTTCTGCACACGATACCATGTTCCTCGCACTCAGTAAACAAGCGCTCAAAATAGACCTTGCTTTCCGAG
>JAZKAM010000214.1:795-5064 GCA_040389145.1 Pseudomonadota bacterium | reverse complement strand
GTTGTTGTGAATATGAGCGCAAACCACCTAAACGTGGATAACGAAGTCCAGGTTGTTCATTCATCAGGGGTTTTGGCTGGTTTATTGGCGCCTGCTGTTATGGAGTATCGTGGTGGTACGCTCTCAGCTAAAGCCCTGCTTGGATATGTGAAGCATCATGGCGATCGTACGGTGATTACCAATACCGGCTCTGATCTTGATGTGACGGCAGACTATCATAGCTTGCTAGGCATATTAGGTGCAGAAGGGCGTTGGTCAAAAGCCTTGCGCGGTAATTTGCACGGTCGTTTTATTGCGGGCCTAGACATTAGCGCAGAAGCTTTTGCTGCATACGCTGAAAGCCAGTACTTTAGTTGGAATGAAAGAACCTTAACGCAGCTATCGGGACACTTTGATGCGGTTATCACTCATCACATCCCTGGAAATAAAGCATCGCTGTTTGGTGGGTTAGGTATGATGGGCAGCACAGTATTGGGTGGAAAAACCAACAACTACCAAATCAACCAAACGGCAGTCAGCTTTTCAGGCGGTCATTATGCCGATACTTACGGTCGTATTCAGGGTGGTGTGAACTATCAACTGAGTAAAGTGGCTAGGATGACTGCAAATGTGGACTATTCACATAGCATGCACCATATCAATAAGCTTCAAGGATACATTGGAGTTGTTGTAGGGGGTTAATAATTTTTGGTTTTGGATGTCTGAATGGTCAGGGAGAGTAGTGTGGATAATTTTAATGGAAACAAAATAAAATCAAGTTGTCGCGTGATGAATAAGTGGCGACCTTTCAACCTTTTGTTTGCTGCGGGGCTATGTGTTTCATACTCGGCAGCCTATGCTTCTCAGTATACGATAACAAATGGTTCAAGTTTCGATATTCCGATAAATACTACTTTTGAGAGACAGGTCGTGTTTCAAAATCATGGGACACTAACCGTGGAAGGAACACTAGAGATTGCGCCATTCGAATTTACATTTGCTGTTGAAGCTCCGCAGAATTCCATTGGAAACGTCATTGTCAATACGGGTACAATTGATGGTGAACCAGATATAGGGATAATATACGGCTGGCGATCGGTTGATTTAGAAATTGATAACTATGGAACGATATCTAGTTCATCTTTCATGACTGAGAATGTCATTAATTTAGACAGTGCGAGCGGATCTGTTATCAACAACTTTGGTACAATTAGTTTTGATGGTGATCAAACCATTACTATTCAGTACGCAGATGGCTTTACTCTGAACAATGCTGGCATTCTTTCGGCGGCGGATGGTGTTGCTTTATTTGCTTATAGCGCAACTAATGCAACCATTGTGAACTCAGGTACGATATCGGGCACAAGTTCCGGTGCACTGCATTTACATAGTACATACAATGCTGCGGTCATAAACTCAGGTACGATTACAGAAACTGGGTATGGGGCAGTGGATGGTACCTATTCTGATAGGCTGGCTGTCACAAACACTGGACTTTTGATATCTAGTACAGATACGGTTATCTTAAATAGCAATGCAACGCTTTCAAATAATGGAACCATTCATGCTACGAGTGCCGGCGCTAATGCTGTTCATGTTAAAGGCAGTAACACCGCAGTAACCATTGGGAAAGGTTCCACGATAATCGGTGTGCTGGCTGCTGACGGTGGCACAGAAAACGTGTCACTGACCTTCGACCATGGCCCTGCAGCCAGCTATGCGTATACAACTTCTGGTACATGGCTTTTGAATGATACCAGTAATAAGCCAGTGGTTTTAGGGTCGGCTATTTCTGCAGGTATGGGTGCCCAAGAAATTGCTGATAAGCTATTGTTCCAACGCACAACCCGATTGAATGATTCCCTGGCGACACGACTCACTACCTTGGACAACAAAAATGCATTTTGGGTAACGCCATATGCCAGCCATCTGTCTAGAAACGATGATGGTGACACAGTTGAAGCTGCGCCATTTAAAGCGCATGATCTGGGCGTGAGTTTCGGAAAAACGTTAAGAAAACCATTCACTGTAATGAAAAACAAGGTCATTGAGCTAGACGCGTTATTAAATATAAGCAGTAACCATTTAAACGTGGATGAGGGGAGCCAAACGGTTCGTTCAAATGGCATTTTAGCAGGTGTGTTGGCACCGGAGGTTACGCATTGGCGCGGTGGTACTATTTCTGCAAAAGTGATGCTTGGCTACAACATATACCGTGGTCATCGTGATGTATTGAATAACCTAGATACAGAAATTGATGTGACCGCCAAATACCACAGCTTTTTAGCACTGGCAGGTGTGGAAGGGCGATGGAACAAAGCATTGCGTGGCCATTTGAGCGGTCGATTAACTGCAGGTTTAGATGTGGTTTCGGAGCATTATGCAGGCTACAGTGAAAGCGCCTATTTTTCGTGGGATGCGCGCACGTTAAGCCAAGCTGCAGCACATATGGATGCGGCTATTGTCCATCATGTCCCTGGAAGCAGAGCTTCAATATGGGGCAGTTTTGGCTTGATGGAAAGTGCTGTATTTGGCGGAAGAACGTCGACGTACCAAATCAATCAAACGAATGTGAGCTTTTCTGGCGGCAACTACGATGACAGCTATGGGCGTGTTCAGACAGGCGCAAGCTATCAAATGAGTAAAGTAGCGAAGATCGCCGCTACAGTTGATTGGACGCGGAGTGTTCACCATATCCGTAAATTCCAAGGGTATGTGGGTATTGTTGTTCAAGAGTAGGAGCCACAGAACTAGTAGCACCTCTTGTAGAGTAGAAATGAAAGCCGCCCTAATGGGCGGCTTTCATTTTAGAGATAATACTAAGGTCTAGATAGTGGCAGAGCCGCAGAGTGCGCTGAAACTGGCTCAATTAGTTCTGGAATAGTAGGTGATGCGGTATTAATAGGCTTATTGCTTGTAGGTGCAGCATCTGCTTCATAGGAGGTAGGTACATCCGGGCTAGAGGCTAAGTCTTTTCCAGTATCTGCTTGCAGAGCAGTTTTTCTATCTGAATAGGCTTTAACCAATAGGTAAGGAAACAAGAAAATACCTACCGTTAAACTAATGATTGCCAAGAATACTGTATTCAGAGCTTTCTGACCTAATGTTGGCTTGATATCTAAATCAGGTTTTCCATTATTGAACACGGTAGAAAAGAATTGACCGATGAAAGGCAATGCGTAAGCACGTTCAAGGAAAAATGTGCGAAAAGGCTTTTGAGAAGGTGTCGCATCAGCTGCAGCTTCAGCTTCGGCTGTAGTAGGTACTATTGGAGCAGGTAACACACGAATATAGCAAGTGTGATGTTGTGCTTCTGCAAGTTTTACGCCCTTGGAGAAACTAATTTCTAATGTTGCATCATCCGGGTCAAAATCTTCTGAAAGTTGTATGTCAATTAATACACGAAAAACATCTGATATTTTCGGAGATAGGTCTTTACTTTCTGACGCTTCCTTAATGGTGCTCAATATGGACTTAATCTGTTTTGAAAATTCTTTCAACGTCTCTTTTGGATATTGATCAGAATAAACTACATCCAGATTTTTGCTTAATGCATAGAATTGTATAAAAGAAAAGCTATCAAAAAATTCTCCGAATAAATTTCGGGATTTATACAGGTCCGCCTCACCCTCGTTTAGTAAGCGGCGGTTGGCTTCTATCGCAGTAAATTCGGCGTTGTTCATGCAAGAGCGAATTTGACCCGACAGAGCTGATAAAGATGAGTTAACTGAAGAAAGCCATTGAAAAAAAACGTTACGCCAGCAATTTGTATTGCCGGAATAAATGTCACCTGCAGTGCTGATGCCAAATGAGATTGGGCTGAAACTTTGAATGGCAAGTTTTCGCAAAGATTCTTCGCTCAAACTTTCTAACAATGAACCCAAAGTGGAAATGTTGAATTTCCCAGATTCAAGCAAGGTAAGAAAATTTGGGCATCCAATGCTTTCAGTGAGGTGCATGAACACAGATTGCAGATTTTTTGTTGTTCCAGAAAGTTCGCGCATTGAGCTGAGAATGGTATCTGCAGTGCTTGCACTGGTGTCGAGAGAAGATGGTAACGGTAGCCGCAGATCTTCAGGCTGAGGTCTTTCTGACTGTTTTTCTCGCCCAAGCATAATTTCTGTAACTTGTTTGTTGAATGCTTCATTAAGCTCTGGGGCAATATTTAAATAGGTACCTCTTGGTCTATTCGCGGCAAGCACACGATTCTCGAGACGATCGTACTCTTTTTGATTGAATTCAAAAATATTTTGCCCATGATCATTTCTTCCGCGTAGGGTTACTGGCAAG
>JAZKAM010000214.1:0-785 GCA_040389145.1 Pseudomonadota bacterium | reverse complement strand
TATCGTTCTTGCTCATTGCCCTGTAAATTTAGTTGTTTGTGCTCAGGTAAAAGAGCGGAAATATTAAGGCTGTCAGTGTATAGATGGTTTGCAATAGTTGCCAGTAGTTGCGCATAAGTGACTTCATATATGTGTTGAGAGAGTTGTGTAATTAAATCAGGGTTTTCTGAGATCGCGTAAGCCATTAAGGCAAAAGCTTTCCTTAGCTTAACCTGTGCTTCACTGCTTCTAAAAGAAATATTATAACGTGCCATGAGCTTAAATAAAGAGATGTCGTTATGCATGCAGTTATGATTTATGTGCGCATGAAATATCGGAAAAAGAATATTTCTGCCAAAAGTTCTGAGCAGCTCTTTTTGTTTGTGGTTTGGGGTGGGAGGGGCTTTAGGCGCCTCGGTTCCATCGACTAAAATCTCACACAGACTATCAAAGTCGACTTGATTGCAGCATGCATCAAGCAGTGCATTAATTATAGTGTCTAAAAATTCATTCCCTATCTCTGTGCGCATAAGTTTTTCGTGAAGATAATTAGTGAATGGAGTTGACATGTTGCCGATGAATTCACCATCCGGTAGTTTTTCATATCTAGGGGGGAATTGAATGGCTCCGTCTGTCAGTAAGGGAAACAGACGCTCCATCTTTTTTTGAAATTCTGCTTGAACTGCTGGGTCGGAATAGACTGTATGCTGAACACTAAACATGGTTTGCTCCGTTTGCTTTTCGTAATGGGTAGCCATAACTACAAAATAGATGTTTATGATAGCCGACTGCACTAAAAATTGGTA
>JAZKAM010000213.1:0-7343 GCA_040389145.1 Pseudomonadota bacterium | reverse complement strand
AAATGGTTCGCCGGTTTTGCGAACTTGAGAGGCGTGCGCTTGGTCCGCTCGGATATAGGCCCGCTGAACCAGTGCTAAGTCCGCCTCTGAGAGGTACTTTTTTAGAGAAGTTAACAGTACGTTAAACTCATCACGCAACAAATCAGCCTCCAGGCTACTCGCCTCGGCCGAAGATTAGTCGGATTGTTTATCGCTGGTATCGGTATCCATCGGCTCTTCTTGATCGAGGCCCGCAGCGGCATGCTTAGCAAGCGCAGCTTGATCGAGATAACCGAGGCCGGCAGCGATTTCACGTAACGCCACAACTGTCGCTTTGTCGTTATTCCAAGGCACTTGGGGATCGACACTGCCACTCAAGATATCGCGCGCACGGCGGGACGCTTCAAGTACCAGTTCAAAACGGTTTGGGTTGGGCATTTTTTTCAGACAATCTTCAACAGTAATACGTGCCATAACACTTAAACTCCAAGATAAAACGGGTTGACCAAAACTTTGGTCCTTAGCTCATATCCTAACACATTTAAGCCCTTAGGACTTTATTTCGGGGCAATCATCTCCTGAAATATGGTCCCCCAATGGGCTTGTTGATGCAAAACTGTGCAGCGCTGGGCCAAAATAATTGCTTGTAATTGCGCCAAAGCCTCATCAAATTTGTCATTGACCACGACATACTCATATTCCACATAGTGGGACATTTCTGTCTGGGCTCCTGCCAACCGCCGTTCTATGGTCGCCTGGCTGTCTTGAAGGCGGTTGGTGAGGCGCTGGCGCAACGTTTCTTTGTTAGGTGGCATAATAAATATACTGACGCAGGCGAATTTTCGCATGATTTGTTGGGCGCCCTGCCAGTCTATTTCTAAGATGATATCGCGGCCGGCGGCCAATTCAGCTTCTACCCAAGCTTGCCCTGTACCATAGGAATACTCAAAGACGGTGGCATGCTCTAGAAACTCATGACGGTCAACCATCCCTTGAAATTCGTCTTTTTGAATAAAGTGGTAATGCTGCCCATCGACTTCACCTGGCCGCATGGGACGTGTGGTGTAGGAAACAGAATGTTTTAGGCGGGCATCGGCCCTGGTCATTGCGGCCACCAAGCTGGTTTTTCCAGCACCAGAGGGTGCAGAAATCACGAACAACAAACCTTGTTTACTTGACTCGTTTACGGTCGACATATCCGCTCCATTACTCAATGCTTATCCACTACCAACACCAACTACTCGACGTTTTGAATTTGTTCACGTAGCTGGTCAATCAAAATTTTCATTTCCAATACGCAGGCCCCTACTTCCGGATGGGTATTTTTTGCCGATAAGGTATTGGCTTCTCGGTTTAACTCTTGGGCCAAAAAGTCTAAGCGTCGACCGATGGCGCCTGTATTTTTCTGATTCAGCAATTTAGTAAATTCTTGCGCATGTAGCGCCAATCGGTCTACTTCTTCAGATACATCCATTTTTTGGGCAAAATAGACCAGTTCTTGTTCCAGCCGATTTTCATCCACTTCTTGCACAACGGCTTCTAAACGTGCCACCAGCTTTTCACGCTGTAATACCATCACCTGCGGCAACACGGCGCGCACTTGTTCCACTAAGTCCAATAAACGCTTTAGCTTGTCTAACATGATATTTGCTAAGGCGTCGCCTTCGTGTGCCCGAACCGCATTTAATGCTGCCAGTGCTTGCGCAAAGCTATTCTGCACCTCAGGATACATGGTGTCACACGAAGCGGCAGATCGTATCACGACTTCTGGCCAATGCAGTATATCCATAGGATTGATTAAAGCGCTGCTGCCAGTTTTTTTGGCCACGACTTCATAGGCCTTAAATAGCCCCATAACCAATGCTTCATTAAGTTGAATACCTGAATCGCTAGTTTGGCTAGGACACCAATGCAATGTCGCCTCTAGGCGTCCGCGGTGCAGATCCTGACGAACCGCATCACGTAAGGCCCCTTCTAACCCTTTAAAGCTATCGGGCAATTTAATGACCAAATCCAAATACCGATGGTTAATGCAGCGCAATTCCCATGTCAGCTGTCCCCAGTCACCTTGGTGACTGATGCGCGCAAAACCCGTCATGCTATACGTCATAAAAGCCTTAAAGCTAAAAAAGCGTGCTGATCAAATAGTACGCTACGCATACGTTTGCAGCCAGCCGCCTAAAAACAAACCCTAGAAAGCCAGTATATCGCATAAGAGAGTTGGCAATCCAACAACGTGGAAGTGAGGTTAATCAGAGGAGATGTGGAAAGGCTACGATACCCATCATTCCAAAGATTTGGAATGATGGGTATCGTCTTTTTAAGGACGTGAGCTCTTGGGTTTTTCGTCTGCTTCAGCGACAGCTGATACGGCAGCATCAGGTTTTACTAAATATTGGGCAGGTAACAAAGCAGGATTATCATACTCCATTGCGTCCCTTGCCGCTTGATGCGCGCCTTTATCGGCCAAGGGAATACTGAGACACATCTTTGCGCCGTTCGAAAATGTCACGGCGTAAGGAACCCCAGTCCCCGCAGGATAAGCGGCTTCTGCCTCCCACCTTCGAGCTTCTCGAAAGGCCTCGAGCTCCTCATGTGTGACAGGTGCTCGTTTTTCTCGTTCGCTACCTTTTTGCATATATGTTCTCCAAATGAATTTAATAGCCATAGATATATTTGAGACGTTTCTTACGCGCAAAGGATACACGCGACACATAGGATAGGCCAGCCTTTAAACGATCAAACATTAATGCTAATTATGCTCAAGCCCAGCATGCCCACAATTCCAGGGGTCATGCCTGTAATACCACCGCTCATGCCTCCTATTCCACCGATCATGCCCATAATGCTACACCTCTGGAATTACAGGCATGACCTTTCGAATTACAGGCACATACTTAATAGAATATAAATACAATTACTCTTAAACTTCTTCTAAAAGTGATTAAACCTTTCTTAAATGGCACAAACCAAATTTGGAAAGCATTCAAAATAAGGTTGCACAACCAAAAGCAAGCTAAGGAAAAAGGGTGAGCAATAACCCCACACTCAAGCGAAAATATTTTTCAAAAGGGTATTGCATTCGAAAATTGAGTTAGTTAAAGTGGCGATGAAGCGTGTAATTAAATTTATGTAAGCGTGCCTGTTAGGGAGTCGCAATCCCAAAACAAGCACTAATCATAACAGACCTCTACTGAAGGGAGATCGTACTATGACTAGCGACATTCTAACGTTTTTGACACCCCCATTGAAGGCTTTTCCCTACCCGGCACCGTGGTTTTCCACGAATTTTTGCGTATTGGGTACGTTTAGCGTCTAAGGCGCTGCTTTTTAGGGAAGAGTCATGGAAGAAACGATTGACGGATCACGTCACGAATCAGCACACAATGAGTTTGCGGCTTGCTTAAAAAGCAGACGCTACAATGGCGCATTTTTTGCCATTCACACAGCGGAGCTGGCCAAGATTTTGGCCGATACCGCTTTGTCGGATATGAGCAAGCTGGTCTTGTTAGGGATTGCCATACTCACCTATTGGGAGCCAGATTACCTTCGGGAAATCTATGCCGGTGAAATTGCCGACTTGTTTGGCCAGAATTCAGAAAAACAAAACCTGGTCACGCCAAACACCATCACCAAACACATCAGGAAACTACGCGATGGTGGTTATATTGGCACCTGCCGCATGAAACCACGCGGACCTTTAACCATCAGTTATGACTTGTCCGCACACTACTGGGCAGACTTTCAAACCCATACAGCGTATGACGCCAATGGCGTGAGCCATACCGCGGCGTTGAAACACTTACGCTATAACGTCAGCTTTATCCCCTTCAACGTCATTGAGCTGCAACTGATTTTTGCAGCTCCTTTAACGCCCGCACAAAAAGTAGTATTTTTGGCCTTGGCACTCAAAACCCATACCTACAAAGACCTAACATACAAAGGTAATGTGATCAGCCTAGCCAAGGCCACCAATACGGACGTGTCTGGCACCTATAAGCATTTGACTGCCCTGAAGGCGGCTGGTTATGTGAACATCACACACGACAACATGCGACACTGTGCTTCGTGGCAATATACGTTTCCTGTACACCAGCAAGCCGCCATCCGGGCAGCCAAAGACCGGGAGCCTGGTTTAGCACAAGTGATGGATACGATGCGCGTGAAGCATGTAGACGCATGGACACACAAAGCAAACACATCCAAGCAAGCGCCTGTGAAAAGTGCAGCATCTGTATCTAAACCTGCTGTGGCATCCACACCCGCTCCTGCCTCTCCGATCAAAATACAAACAACCGCGCCCTTGCTCCCTCCCCTCACTGAGCCCGCTCAGGCACATGACGGTTGGTCAGAAATGGACGCGCTACATGAAGCTAGTCCCGCACCATTCACGCCGAACGCGATAGCATCTATGGTATTCGATGACATACCCTCCGATGACGAGTCTGATTATCGTCATGCGCGCCGTTACAGTATTTCCTTACCCTCTGGCGCACGCTTTACGGCAACGAAGGCGCAATTTGAGGTATTGTTTGAGCGTTATGCGACAGTACGGCGTATGGTAGAAATCCAAAACCCTTTGCTATTTTCACCGCATGATTTGAATGATTTCGTGTATGCAGAGTTTACACCGATAGAAAGTACCGCCCTTAAAGCCGCACGTGAATGGGATTACCGTGCCGACTCCTTAATAGCCCAAGACTTTGACCCACAAGTGCAAGCAAGGCCTTTATCCATTGACCTGGCTCCCCAGATTTGTGCGCCGAAACCTAAAAATCGCCTGCTGATTGGGGAAGGTTTAGTGCCCAATCAGCAGGCTACGGGCTCTTCACATCAGTACAAACCGGATATTAGTCCTGAGTGTTTGGCTATAGAAATCACCGCCTCCTTAGCCAATTTTCAGACCAAGTGCTATTTGGACGCGACAGGCATGAAGTCGACGGCTGGTCACCTTAAGTCACGCGTCTGGCAGTTTATAACGCAAACAGATGATCCAGAATGGACCTCACTTACTTTACTTCAGCGCTGGCAAAAAATTGAGCCGCTGTGCTTAAAGCATCAGTGGACTTGGTAGCAACAGCAAATTCGATGAATTAGAACGCATGCCAGATATGGCGTACAAATGCTATAAAACCGAACCCAACACCTCATGATTGAAACGTTGGCAAAGTCACCGTCGATAACTACGCTTAATTGCACTTTGCCTGGCAATGGGCCTCTCTACAATATAAGGCTTTATAGCTTAGCAGGAATAGTTGATAGGCTGTTTTGGGCCCAAGAATGGACGCATTTACACTATTTTCAACAGTATAAGTGCAAATAATGTCATATTGTGATGTTATTTGCACTTATACTATACATATAGAGCATGCTTGCCTGAGAAGGACTGTCTTCCACCTAAACAGAACAAGACTTTGCACGCTGAGGTGAAACACCTCTTCTCCTAAGTATTTGGTCATGGAAATTGCGGGTCCTTAGCCAATTTTCAGAGCAAGCGACAGAGAGGAAATTAACTAAGGTCAACCGCCGGTCATCTTAAATCACGTGTATGGCAGTTTATGACCCAAACGGATGCTCCAGAATGGACCTCACTTACCTTACTTTAGCGCTGGCAAAAAATTGAGCCGCTGTGTTTAAAACATCAGTGGACTTGGTGACAACAAATTCGATGGACTAGAGTACATGCCAAACATGGCATGCGTCATTTTCCTTGCACAAATGTTTTCAAACTGACCTATACACATCACGTCTAAAACTTTGGCAAAGCCACCTTCGATAACTACGCTGAATTTATTCGTCTTTAAATTCACGAAGTTATTTTAGGAAATTCATAGTGCAAAAAAATGATTTTGAAGGCAACGCTCATGCAACACCTATATTTCCTGCCCCCTTAACCGCTACCCTGCCCTCAAAACCAGCCTTTGGTCCGAACACAAAACCGGCAGTCATTTTAAGCCCCGAGCAATTGGACGTTTATGCTGACTGCAAAGGCTTGTCTGAAAAAATTCTTATTCGTATGACAAACAATCCTGAGGCGGCAGCTGTATTCAAACTAACCGACAAGGACAATTCACTTATATATTTATCTGTTTCTAAAAGCCGCGAACCTAATGAATATATAGTCTGTTTAAAAAAATTTGAGTCCGGAACAACCGACATCCCTCCAACAAACGAAGTGATGGTGATTCTATCATTCGGCGCACTCCATTTAGAGTTGCATCCAGATTCAGCTTTTGCAGCAAGCGCTGCAGCCGAACCTACATGCTCTAGGGCTTTCTTACCGAGCAGAGCAACAGACCATGTCACATCCGCACAACAAGATACCGATAGCGGGCTAGTACCTGGCCGAAGTATTCGCTTTATCCAATAAAGCAGATATAACCATCCAACCTATACCGATTATTTGGTATTGCAGCATGCATTTTTTTAATAACACTGCTACGCTCTGGCATATATGGTCTATGTCTGCCCCTTAACTACTAGGAGTATGGCTATGCTAGCAGCATTTCTCAAACCAACACAAATAGGTGATGAGCAAGCAACCATCAAAATCCCAAAGTTCCCAGCACCATTACCTCATGGCTTACCTACAAAAGCAGTTATGCCTTCAGGCTCTGGTCTGGCTGCAATTATTATGCTGACTGCCCAACAGTTTGATTACTACACGGACAGCGTTGGGCTATCTCAACATATTGTCGCCCGCTGTGGCACAGATTTAGATAACCCCCTTTTTTCGGGGTTGAGCATTATAGATGTTAGTATTACGAATAGAAGCAACAAACTTATCAAGCTACATGTTCAATCACAATCAAAAACTGAATATTTAGTCACATTATTTGATCCCAGAAATAATCCACACTCTCCGACTGGAACATTCATCACACAGCTTATACTGCGGAATAACCCTACTCCACTCTTAACCGATACCCTTGACGACATGCCCGAACCTGCCAGCCCACCACCAGGTTTTTCAGATAGCTATTTTCGGAGCGAAAGCCAAGATTCGCAACCGTTGAACGCAGAGCTTGGTTTATATTTCTCAGTTACACACCAGCAATGGCTCCCGCCACGAGTATCTATACCTACTGTCGATGAGCCCGATTTAATGTCAACCAAAGGTGTTGCCGGTCGAATACCACCAACAATTATTTAATACACCATAATTTTCTCTCTTTTCCCTTTCCAAGCTATTGTAGCGTGCAACTCCGCCTGCTCTTAGAAAAAATGTACTACAATTTTTTCAACTTACTTGCTGGAGAAAACCATGAACCAATCTATCAACAACACTAATACACACAAAGAATTGGCTATCATCCCAACACATGAACTATCCGTAACGAAACCGCACCTACCGTCTGTTATTG
>JAZKAM010000212.1:1767-2505 GCA_040389145.1 Pseudomonadota bacterium | reverse complement strand
TTATACAGCGTCGTTAGAACGAATAAAGGTCAGGTCGTGAGAGTATCAATAAAAATTATCATGTGGATCACCTTTTTGATCGTGATTACTGCCATTATTGGCGAGATCGTTGCTCGCTATTACCTTGGATTAGGTACACCACCACTTTTAGTTCTACACCAAAGAATTGAGTATATGTTCAAACCAAACCAGGACGTATATAGGTTTGGAAATCATTTCATCGTCAACCAATATGGAATGAGGACAGAGCCTTTTTCTACGCAAAAAATAAATAGTGAGTTTAGGATCATGGTTTTTGGAGACTCCGTCCTAAATGGAGGTAATCTAACGGATCATGCTGCATTGGCAACAACTCTATTGAAAGACAGGCTCAGTGAAGTAAATGATAAAAATGTGGTTGTTGGAAACATATCAGCAGGCAGCTGGGGGCCAGGTAATTGGCTCGCATACGCTAAAGAATATGGATTTTTTGGAGCCGACATCGTTGTTTTAGTTATTTCAAGTCATGATTATGCCGATAATCCTACTTTCCATGCCCTGAATAAGAACACTCATCCCACTGAAAAGCCAATTTCGGCCCTTCTTGAAGGAGTCACCAGATACTTGCCTCGCTATTTGCCACAACTTGGTGCCGATAACCAGAGCACGACTGAACCTGACCGATTCTCAGCAGAGGCTAGTGAACAAGAGGCGCAGAAAGGGCTTGCTGATTTGAGACGTTTTCTGGAACTTGCAAAG
>JAZKAM010000212.1:1190-1757 GCA_040389145.1 Pseudomonadota bacterium | reverse complement strand
TTCAACAAATGTCATGGTACTTCAGCATTGGGATAAGTCAGAAATTGAAAGTGGTTCTGCCAATCTAGGGAACCAGTACATCAAGATAATTTGCGAACAAATGGGGATTTCTCCCATATCGTTAGAACCCTATTTTCATCGCTCAATTGAAAGTAATTCCAATCCCTACCGTGACAACATTCACCCTAATCAGGTGGGGCAACAACTGATCGCTGAGGCAATCCTTGCAAATATACCCAATCGGGTAACTGGGGGTCTCTAACCTTTTATTGCCATATTACCCATCGTACGAGTCCGCAATGAGGAATTCACTTGCTAGCAATAACAAGCATGTTCTGTGACAGAATGTGACCACGGCCACCTGTTTCTGCCAGCAGCAACAGGCGTTCCCGTATGGTCAGTAATGACCAGAGTATGCGTCTGACTAGACTTTTTACGCCATAAACCAATGGCTTTTCTTCGTAGGTCGATACATTGTGGAAGCCTGCAGCCCGTAGAACTTGGTTTATTGACTGAGGGGTAAAGCAGGTTTCATGGGTAAAGTCGCCGTAACGTATCCTCATGCCG
>JAZKAM010000212.1:0-1180 GCA_040389145.1 Pseudomonadota bacterium | reverse complement strand
CATGAATTACAAGCTGTCCCTGTTCTGATAGAGTGTTTCCTATCAACTCAAGAATATTTATGACTTCATGTTTCTGCATATGTTCAAGAACATCCATAAGAAAGATGACATCGTATTTGCCAGACACCTCGTTCAAAAAACCAGTCAGATCCCCCTGCCTAACCTCTTTTAAGCCGAGTTGATGTGCGATTTTAACCTGCTCGGATGAGGCGTCAACACCGTCAATATTTGTGTATCCCATCGCCTTCAGGCAGAAAAGCAATTGACCATAGCCGCAGCCAAGGTCGGCGATTCTTGTGGTTTTGTCGGGCGGAAGATAATTGCTGATGATGTGCCGATACTGTGGAAAACGCGATAGCTGAATCTCGTCGATGTTCTGGTTAGAGGCGGCAGATTGTTGTGTTGTCACGTAGGTTTCGTAAAGTTTTATTTTCCAGCTGGGCATTTTTTGCTTCCTTTAGCGTGACGATTAGATCTGACTGGGCCGGTATTTGCCGACCTTGTACACAAAAAAGACTGAAACCGCATAGGCGGCCAGAGTTGCAGTTGCCGCACCCATGAGACCAAAGATAGGGATAAGAGCAATATTGAGCCCTGTATTTACCAGTGCGCCAAGACCTATACCTTTGGTAATAACAAAGGTTTTACCATTCAATTCGAACTCCTTGTTGTAGAAGTGGGATAGCCCATTGATAAGTTGCGACAATATAATTATGACAATGAGCGCAGGTGACAGCTCATAATCGGGGTAGATGTAGTGTTTGAGTGGCATAACAATAGCGCAAGCGCAAAGGAACATTGTTGGCATGAGACGGATGTATGATTTTCTGAGTTTGTGGGTGTAATTCAGCGCTGCCTGTTCGCCCTGTTGTTTGTCAAGACGAAGAATCTTTGGAAATATGATAGTGATGGCGAACATCAATGGAACAGTGATCATGCTGCTTGCAAGCTGAGAGCTGAGTATGTAGTTAGCTACGTTTTCAGTGGACTCCCAGATCGTTAGTAGGTAACGGTCAGAGAGCGAGATTATCCAGACGAACACATTGTTTATAACAATCGGCAGGCCGTAGATAAAATAACTCTTGGCAATCCCAATATCAAATCCTGGTAATGGCGGGACGGTGAATATTTTAACCATGTTCCAGCCTATAAGTGCCAGAACTATATCGATAGATGAGTA
>JAZKAM010000211.1:6495-6773 GCA_040389145.1 Pseudomonadota bacterium | reverse complement strand
TTAGCAAAACTGCTACAAAAAGGCCACAACACCCTGTTATTAGATGAACCATCTAACGACTTGGACGTTGAAACCTTACGTGCATTAGAAGAAGCTATCCTGAACTTTGTTGGGTGCGTATTGGTCATTTCGCATGATCGCTGGTTCCTTGACCGAGTTGCTACACATATTCTTGCGTTTGAAGGTGATAGCCAAGTCAACTTCTTCGAAGGAAGCTATTCTGAGTATGAAGCGAACCGCGTTAAACTGCTGGGCGACAGTGCATTAACACCACATCG
>JAZKAM010000211.1:4698-6339 GCA_040389145.1 Pseudomonadota bacterium | reverse complement strand
TCAAGTTTAAACAATTGGTTCAAGGCTAAGTCCGAGCGCCTGTAAAGAGCGAACTACTCGTAAAAGAGCGATCATCTGATCGCTCTTTTCACTTATAAAAGGGCCATTGATTTTACTTGAATTATAATCTTCTATAATGTAGCTATAAAAGTACTCATTCTTCCATAATTATTTTAATCAGAAAGGGGTAATTACAATGGAACGAAACCAAAGCCAAATAGACCTGAAAACCATTTTAATGGACAAAGATGGATATGAAAAATTTCAAAAATTTATAAAAGACATTATTGAAAACCCTGAGGAAGATTATTTAGATTTTACGAACTTCGTTCAGTCTTGCAGAGCTTTCTTTGCTACACTCTCTCCAGAAATGCAAGCATACCTCGCGCAATACTTCCAAGACAAGCCATTTGACTATATATATACAGACTCCAGCGCGAACTGGGACATGTTTGGCGATAGAGATGGTGTAAATCCTTTTGCTAGCCGCAACAGAACTAACATAATTGACCTCAGCTACTATCGACTTTTCGCACTCATGGCTTCACCTCACTTGGAACAAGACATTGTTGACAGGCTTAATGATGAGCTAGGCACGGCCCACCTTTTGCCCAGCGCAAAAGATTTCATTAAAAATAATAAATCATTATCGGATTTTCTAAATGAATACACAGAACGTTACACAAATAATATGTCGCGCTGGATCTCTGGCAGTAATTATGCAGTAAAATTCGATGCATCAATCTCAGATATTTTCAATTCGGATGATGAGGTTTTAGCAAAATTAACGCCCATCATAAAGGAAATTTTGGAATATGCTAAAATGGAAAAATCCAACCCAGAGCAATTCAAAACTCCTGATGAAACAGCGAAACGTGATACTCTGATTAATGATTTACGTACCATCCTACGATCTCAAGAAGAAATTCTTAAGAAAAAGTACGAAAAAATGCCCAGAACCGGGCTATTCAATACATTTTCAGCACTTTTTGCTTCGCTCGAAGCGAACAGCAGGCCATCCGAAGCGAACAGCCCTTCGCTCGAAGCGAACAGCAGGCCATCCAAAATTCGAACTCTTTTTAGTAAAATCGGTAATGCCATCATGTCCTTTTTCCGTTGGGTGGCAGGATTATTTGGCTGGAAACCAAAACAAGATATTTCTTCCGATAATTTGCCAGAAAAACCCAATACAGAAAATCCGGATATGCAATTTGACAAGGATCACACTCAATCACATTCGCCAGTAATAAATTCTGCTGCTGCTCCTAAAGACAAAGAACATGAAGCGCCAGGGAACGACACTCATTCAGATCCTTCGGAGTCACAACGTCCTTAGCGCTATAGTCAAACAAATTTTCTCTAGAAATTAGCGTAAACTAGCGCTTTTTTCTAGAGATTAATGAGTGCTGAAAACCGATCGGAAATTTTATAGGTTCGCGCCTTATTAGACGGATTGACCACGTCAAGAAAACCATCCGCAACCCAATCACTACATAACTGACTGGCTGTTCTTGGTTTAAAGCCAAAGAAGTCACCAATTTGTTTGGCCGTAATCACAGAATACTCTTGTAAAAGAACCAATGCTTTCCGTTGCTTGGGGTCAAGCGTCTTGAGCATGTCGGTGCAGTAACGTGGGTCGAA
>JAZKAM010000211.1:0-4688 GCA_040389145.1 Pseudomonadota bacterium | reverse complement strand
CAAGCGTGCGCATTAACGCACTTTGATCTGTTGAGCCGCCCTGCTCTGAATCAATCAGCCGTTGAAGCACTTGCTCAAACGATACGGCCATCCCTTCAATAAAATATGCTACCCAGGGTGTAATATCTGCTTCAGCACGCCCCATATAGTAATTATGTGATTCACCAATACTAATGGCACGGTAATAGGCTGCGAGGTTCAGCGCATAATATTCCTCAAGCGAATATAAACCTTTTAAATCATGCTCACCTAGATGCAAAATTAATGTCGTAAGCAAACGCGCCGTACGCCCATTACCATCGTAATATGGATGAATGGTGGCAAATTGATAATGCGCGATCGCCGCGACAATTGGACAAGGCAGCTCTTGGTTGTGATTAATCCATTCAACCAGACACCGCATTAACGGCTGCACGTCTTTTGCTTCTGGCGGCATATAAACAATCGCTCGGCTTCGACCATCTCGAATCACATTTTGTCCATCCCGATACGGCGTAGGTTTTACGCCAGACTTCCCCGAGGCCATCACCATCGCATGGAGCATTTGTATATTCTTTTCCGTCACAGAAACAGACCGGGCAACCCACTGCTCCACTTGAGTTAAAGCGGCATAATAGCCTTTAACCTCATGTTCATCTCGCTCACGACCAGGGAAATGCTCTTCGTGTTTTATTACCGCTTCAATTTGGTCAGGGACTAGGCGATTCCCTTCAATCATGGTCGAATAGTGCGTAGTGTACAGTCGCGCGGATTCTCGCAAAGAAGACAGCGCTAGAGGGCTAAGTCGCAACTGAACCACCTTTTCTTTGGCACGTTCAATGCGGATCAGATTTTTGGTAATATTTGGTGTAATTACAAAGTTAGAATTAAATTTTATCGGCATGTTAACTGCATGTTATCGACAAAACCATAGTTCCAAGTATGCTGATAAATTGCCGATAAGTCGATTTTTGCTGCTCCACAAACTAAAAAGCATGTGAATGGGTCTAATAGCAAAGAGCGCAGTCTTGCTGCGCTCTTTGCATTAAAAACTCAACTGATTCGTCAATTCCTGCACATGCTGTATCGGAATCACTTTCATTCCTGCCATAGGTTTGGCAGGTGCATTCGCACTGGCGACAATGGCCTGAGTAAACCCATGCTTTTGTGCTTCTTTCATGCGTTCTTGCCCATTCGCAACCGGCCTCACTTCTCCTGATAATCCGATTTCTCCTAAGAATAAAGTTTTACCGGGTAACGGTTTATTCTTCAAACTAGAAATGACTGCTGCGAGTATGGCTAAGTCTGTGCCTGTTTCATTAATACGAATACCACCAACCACATTCACATAAACGTCTTGGTTGTGGGTAAAGACGCCCGCATGACGGTGTAGCACAGCCAGAAGCATGCTTAAGCGATTATGGTCTACCCCAACGGTAACACGCCGTGGCGCAGGCATATGGCTTTCATCTACCAATGCTTGGATTTCGATCAACAAAGGGCGCGTCCCTTCCCAAATACTGGTGACGGCGCTGCCTGGCACATCGAAATTTGGCCGTGACAAGAATAAAGCGGACGGATTAGCCACTTGATGCATACCCGTTTCATTCATCGCAAAAACTGCAAGCTCATTGATGGGGCCAAAGCGGTTTTTAACCGCGCGCATCATGCGGTAACGGCCATCGTCACGGCCTTCCATATAAATTACGGTGTCCACGATGTGTTCCAACACACGTGGTCCAGCCACTTCCCCGCTCTTCGTGACATGGCCAACCAGAAACAGCGTGGTGTTATTTTGTTTGGCGTATTGGGCTAAGATGGCGGCGCATTCACGCACTTGAGAAACGCCACCCGGGGCTGCGCTGATTTCACTCCAGTACGTCGTTTGAATCGAATCAATAACCATCACTTCCGCTTTGGCTTCTTGCGCGGCTTGGCAAATGCGCATCACTTCTGTTTCGGCAAGCAATAACAAGTGCGCTGGGTTTTCTATCTTTAAGCGATTCGCGCGTAGTGACACTTGGCTGGGCGATTCTTCACCTGTGACATACAAAACGGTGTGGGCCTTAGCGCAGTCAGCTACTACTTGAAGCAATAAGGTAGATTTACCCACCCCCGGATCGCCACCCACCAAAATTACCGCCCCTGGCACCAGCCCACCCCCCAGTACGCGGTTCAGCTCAGAGAACAACGTTTGTATGTGCATTTGCTGTTGTACTGCTACCTGACCAATGGGCATCACAGCGCCGCGGGTACCTGCATACCCGGACTGTCGGGATGCGGGCGTTTTCGCCACCAATACGGTTTCCACCAGGGTATTCCACGCCTGACAATCCGTACACTGGCCGGCCCACTTGGATTGTGAGCGCCCGCATTCCGTGCATTCAAATATTTTCTTATCCTGTTTGGTCATGGGTCACCTAAAAATTTAATGTCTACGCATTTATGCCGATAGAAGGTATATGAAAACCTTCAGCAGTTCGAAAATGGTGTTATCTACCCATATGGTATCCGCCACAGGCGGTCTAGATACCTATGAGTGGGTATTGGACGAATACTTGCAGGTGGTTGGCTGCAGTAAAATTCCAGCGAGCGTTCCAGAAAACCGGTTTCTGGTCATCATGCAAGACAAAACTACCCTACACAATCAACTGTTCGAACTAGACAATATTGTGCTCGACAATCACCCCAATGCACAACATGCGCTAAACACCTTACGCCAGAAGCTATTGGCCCAGGGGATCCCTCTAGGCTCTGCCCCACACCCCAATGAAATGGCCTCATTGTTTCGACCATTAGGCAAAAGTTCAGCCATTATCCGCTTCTATTGTAACCCAGAAGGCCAGCTCATTTTTGTTTCACCGAACGCTACAAAGCGCCTGTCCCTAATTCGCAATACGCCATGTTAAGTATGCCAGCTTAGTAAGAAAGAGAAGAATACACAGCTTTTGAGGTATAATTCTCCCCTACTGATTTGGAGTACTGTTTTATGTGGTTTGTTTGTCGACTCATTTGGCGCGTCATTCTGATACTCGATTTGATTGCCTTTACCCTATTTTTATCAGCATTGAGCCTATTTCACCACCGGCGTTTTAACAGCTGGTTTCAACGTATATTCCAGTCTTGGTGTCATACCTTTATTCGTGCCTTAGGCGTTAAACTGCGTGCCCATCAACACTATCGGACTACGCTACCTAAACAGTTCATAGTCATTGCCAACCACCCCTCCATTTTTGAGGATGTCGGCATGCCGGCTCTATTTGATGCGCGCTTCTTATCCAAAGAAGAACTAAAAGATTGGTGGATCATCGGACGCATTGCCAAAGCAGTCGGTATTTTATTTGTGAAACGTGAAGACAAATCTTCTCGTAAAGCGGCTCGAGAAGCATTAGCTGCTGCCATCCAAGCTGGAGATAGCGTTGGTCTTTTCCCTGAAGGTGGGTGCTTTACACGGCGAATTTATACGCCGTTCACCAGAGGTGCTTTTGATTTGGCCTTTACAACTGGCGTACCTATTGTACCCGTTTTTCTACATTACCCTGCGCAAGAATCATTTGAATGGACAGACCAAACGGCACCTCGAAAAATTATTGAACTCTTCTGTGCATCTAATCTTGTCGCTGATTATCACATTTTTGAACCCATTAACCCTCAAGATTTTTCTGATGCAGAACATTTGCGCACCTATACAGAACAGCAATATTTGCGCTGGCAAGAGCGTTTTCTCGACTAACTGGTAGTTGCACCATCCATAAACATTGGTGATGGGTCCTGCACGCTGATAAGGCTACTCTATACTATTAGGAGTAGCCAAAACAAAACAGTGCAGGACCCATGCAATGGATATGGAACAACCCCATTTAGACAGTGACTGGAAACAGCAATACCGAAAACCCCTTCTCATTGCGGGACCCGCCTTATGTTTTTTTGTGGGTGCCATGGCTTTTGTTTTTGGTGGCCGTTATATCGCCACCGACGACGCTTACGTTCAAGCCAATCGAGGCGAAATTAGCACCAATGTGTCCGCACGAGTTATGCATGTCGCGGTAGAAGACAACCAAAACGTTAAAGGAGGTGACCTGCTTTTTCAACTGGACGACAGAGATTTTTTGGTGGCCGTTGAACTTGCTCAAGCAAAATTGGCCTCCGCTGAGCTTGAAGTACTATCCCGAAAAGCAGAGTACTGGCAAAGCCAAGCGGAACTGGCACTATCCAATGCCATGCTCGATTATCAAAAGCGGGAATTTGAGCGTCAAAGCATTTTGGCAAAACAAAACATTTCTTCAAAAGCACAATTAGATTACGCACAAAATGCCTACACTGCTGCACAAGAGCAATGTCACATTGCAGAACGTGCACGTGACAGCATATTGGCATCTATCAATCATGACCCGGAAATTGAGCTGAAAAACCACCCAACCGTGCAGCAAGCGCAAGCCAACCTTGATCAGGCTAAGCTTAATCTAAGCTACACCACCATTTATGCGCCTAGAGACGGTATTGTTACCAAAGTACCGCAACTGCAAGTTGGGAATTATGTAAAATCTGGCACGCCCGTCTTTTCATTGATTTCCACAGAAAAAATGTGGGTTGAAGCAAACTATAAAGAAACGGAATTAACGTATATGCGCCCTGGTCAAGAGGCAACCATTGTACTGGACATCTATCCAAGCAAAGTATTCCATGGAAAAGTCATCAGCATCAGTCCA
>JAZKAM010000210.1:2856-3599 GCA_040389145.1 Pseudomonadota bacterium | reverse complement strand
AAAATTGCCCCATTCGGGAAGCGGTCTAAAAAGCTGCGCGGATCGTTTGTAGCCAGCCGTCTTTCGTCTGGATCTTCAAGGGATATATAGGGCTTATTGGGAAATAGCATTTTTGCTAACGTTGTTTTCCCCGATTGCCGTGGACCAATCAGTGTAACAACAGGGTATACTTTCGCCATACTTAAAAGTTCTAGACTTAAAACCCTTTCAATAAATGGCATATGTACTCCTTTAGTGGACGCCTCAGTATAGTTTATGTAAATTGGCGTTTCAACTGCCAATTTACATAAACTGTATCGTCTTATTGGAAATATGTTCCTAATGTGTTGATTTATATTGATTTTTCTCTTTTCACAGTGGGCGATTATGTTATGCAAGGTGGTGAGAAATGTCAATATCTGGACCTAAATCATAGTGCAGCTCTCAGAGTGCTCTGGGTTGTCCCTTGATCCTCGGTCTTAGGTGAGGGCAGGATTTATTGTGGGATCACCGTATCATGGGTGCCCTTTGCCAAAGGTGAGCCACCCAAAGCAATGAATAGCTGTGCTGTATCCAGATACTGTTGACGTTGCATTTGAAGTAAGGCTAGTTGCGCTTGCGCCACTTTGCGCTCGACACTCTGTACTTGCAGTATGTTCATGGCACCTGCTGCATAGCTTTTTCGCGCCAGTGCCAGCGCATCACGTTCTAAATGGACGGCGCGTTTTTGTGCGAACATGGCTTCAGAGTCGTGTTTTAGCCCC
>JAZKAM010000210.1:0-2835 GCA_040389145.1 Pseudomonadota bacterium | reverse complement strand
TTCGCTTTTCTGCGCTTAATGTACCACCTGAAAAGAGTGGGGCGGTTAGGTTGGCAGCCAATGCCCATGCATTGTTTGCACCATTGAATAAGCTATGCAACGCTAAGCTTTCTTGTAAGGTATTGCCGGTGATGAGTAAGCTTGGATATAGGTTTGCTGTGGCAACGCCAACGGCAGCACTGGCAGCCTGTAAATTTGCTTCTGCTGCCAAGATATCTGGCCGTTTATGTACCAGCTCAGAAGGCAGGCTTACGGGTAATTCTTTAGGAAGCATTAAATCGCTGAGTGTAAAATCAGGGACCGTCCATTCAGAGGGTGCCTTTCCGACTAACACGCTTAAGGCATGTTCTGCTAATTTTAGGTTTTGTTGTAATGGAGGGAGCAGTGCCAAATCATCGTTGAGTTGGTTTTCGGCTTTGAGGATATCTAATTTGGTAGCAGCACCTGCCTCAAACGATGCTTCGGTGAGTTTCCGTTGCTTTCTATCGAGGGCAATCATTTGCTCTACTGTTTCTATTTTTCCTTTTGTGACAGCGATTTCAATGACTTGCGCTACGATATTGCTGGTGAGCGTGAGATAGGCGGCTTTAAGTTGATATGCTTGATGGTTGGCTAAGGCTTTTTGCCACTCAATACTGCGTCGGGTACCGCCGAATATATCGGGTGTCCAATTTGCTTGGGGGCCAAGTTCATAATAGGAGTATGCGGGCACACTAAAGTTTGACGGGCCAAATTGCGCCACGCCATACTTTTGAGCACCGGTTACGCCTAACAATGAAATTTGAGGTAAAAGTTCGCCAGACTTTGACTTAACCGCTTCTTGTGCTTGAGCAAGCCTGGCCTTTGCAGCAGCTAAGGTATAATTATCTTGCAGAGCTTGTTGGATGGTATTGTTTATGGATTCAGAAGAAAACAATGTCCACCATTCCGCCGTGAGTTCTTTTCCTAATGCAATGTGTGTTTCTGAACTTAAGTAATCGTTTTTGGCTGTGTAATCCTCTGTCTGTGGCGTTTTTGGCCGTTGATAGTCAGGTCCAGCAGCACAGGCACACAGAACAAACATCGAACATACGGCAAACACATTTTTTGTTTTCATGGTAACTCCATTTACTCCATTGTTTCTGCAATGGCGCCTTTCACCACCGGTTTTGGTTTTGGAAAAAGGGCCAATAACGGGATCACCGCCAAGGTCATGAGCATCATAATTTTAAAATCATCAATATAACCAATCATGGATGCCTGTCGTACAATCATACTGTTCAGCGCTACTAAGCCAACCTGGGTGGTTGGATCGATGTGGCTAGCCGCATAAGCGATGCTATCTAGGTGATAGGGGGTAATATGTTCAGCCAACGTGGCGTGTGCTGTTTGTATGCTGCGCGTTAGCCACATTTGTACCAGCGAAATGCCAATCGAGCTGCCTATATTACGCATTAAATTGAAAAAGGCGGTGCCTTCGTTACGTAAATCTGTTGGTAAGGTGTCAAAAGCCAACGTGGAAATAGATACATAGCATAAGCCAATCCCAAATCCTTGGATTAATCCGCTCACAACCACCTCACGTTCACCCATCAATAGGTTGAATTGACTCATTTGCCATAAAGAATAGGCCGTCAAGCTTAAACCAACGCCGATAATCCATCGTGGATCGACTTTACCAACAATACGACTGACGACCATCATGGCAAACATGGTGCCGGCACCACGTGGTGCTGTTATAAACCCTGTAGTAATGACATCATAATTCATAATACCCTGAAGCATGGGCGGCAACAGGGCGAGTGATGCAAAAAGCATAATACCAATAAGAAAAATTAATATGCTGCCTATGACGTAATTTCGGTCATGGAATAATATCGGATTTACGAAGGGGCGCTTATGCGTGAGTGTATGGATACAAAACAAGTACAATGCGATGCCGCACAAAAGGGCTTCAACAATGATTTCTGTTGAACCAAACCAATCCTTCAGATCGCCACGATCCAACATAATTTGTAAAGCACCAATAAACATGCTTAAAGTAAGAAATCCAAAAAAATCAAAGTTGTCGACTTTCTTTTTAAATTCAGGCAGCGAAGCAAATAGCCCAAACAGTGTGAGTATGCCAATGGGTACGTTAATATAAAAAACCCAACGCCAGCTGTAGTTTTCAGTAATCCAGCCGCCCAATGCAGGACCAATAACGGGCCCCATGGTCACGCCAATCCCCCAAAGTGCCATGGCTTTGCCGTATTGGTCAGGCGGATTGATGTCGAATAAGACAGCTTGCGAAGCGGGAATGAGGGCTGCACCTGAAATACCTTGCAGCGTACGAAAGAAAACCAGTTCCGGTAAGCTTGTAGAAAGACCACATAAGGCAGATGCTAATGTAAATCCGGCTACGGATAGTAGAAACACTCTTTTTCGGCCGAAGCGGCTAGATAGCCAACCGGTTAATGCCATAACGATGGCTGAGGCAACAATATAAGAGGTTAATACCCACGTCATCTCGCTTTGTGTTGCACCCAGCGTGCCTTGTATTCTGGGTAGTGCTACGTTTGCAATGGTTGTATCTAGTGCTTGCATGATGCTGGCAGCCATCACGGAAAGGGTAATTAAAGGCCGATTGAGGGCTGTAGAGGGGGGTGCTGTCGCAGCGAGCATTAACGATCGCTCCTATAGCGTCGATGTTGTGTGTCTACTTCCACTACAGCGCTTAACCCCATACGGAGAGGATAGTTCGGGTCGCGATCGTCAATGCTGATGCGTACCGGTAAACGTTGTACTACTTTGACCCAGTTTCCTGTAGCATTTTCTGGCGGTAATATGGAAAAACTTGAACCTGTGCCTGGACTG
>JAZKAM010000209.1:31655-32405 GCA_040389145.1 Pseudomonadota bacterium | reverse complement strand
AAGCTGTTTAATTCAGCGTCTTTGAAAATGGCTGCTTGGGTTTGGGCGCGGTGGAGTTGTTTGAGCACAGCGTGGGTGTCATCTTCAGCCAGCAATGACAAAATAGAATGGCCTGCATGTTCATATTCTGCACTGTTGGCCAGACGTTGTTGTTGTTGCTTCAATGTTTCCCATTCGCCAACTCTTGGCGCAGCGGTAGATAACTCTTCATATTGAAAGGTGAGTAAGTCCAAGTGTTTGGGATCGGCAAATTTTGCCTGAAGACCTTCTTTGCGCTCAATTAGAGCCAACCAATTTTGGTAGCATACTTGTACTTGTGCCAAGGTTTGATGATTTTTTGCAAAGACATCCAATAACCGGCGCTGTTCATGCGCTTTGACTAAGGTCAAATGCTGGTGTTGACCATGCAATTGGATTAAGCATTCAGATAGCGCTTTAAGTTGTTGTAGCGAAATGGGGGCGTCGTTAATCCACGCTTTAGAACGACCATCGCGATTGATGGTGCGTTTAATGATGCAGGTGTTCTTGGCTTCAAAGTGATGTGCCATCAGCCATTGATACGCTTTAGTGTCTGGGGTTAGGTTAAATTGCGCCAAAACATCCATACGCTCTGCGCCGGGTCGGATCCGCGCCGGATCTGCTCGGTCACCCAATACCATTTGGATGGCGCCTAGAATTAAGCTTTTACCGGAGCCACTAGGCCCGGTGATGACCGTAAGACCGGCACCAAAGGTGATGTCCGCAGATTCA
>JAZKAM010000209.1:29503-31645 GCA_040389145.1 Pseudomonadota bacterium | reverse complement strand
CAATCGTCGCTATATTCCTTAGCGAAAGCAGTGACAGCATATTACCGCTCAGACCCCCAGCCCAACTTATCGCGTAGCATCTTAAAATAGTCGTGATTCATCGGATGGATTAAACGTACCGGTGTGGGGTAGCGTCTAATTTCAATCACGTCATTCACGGCAGTAGACAGACGTACTTGCCCGTCACACGTCACTTTGGGCAGGTGGTCCGTTTCAGGCGGGATGCGCAACTGGACTAACGCCTCACTGCGGACCACCAACGGGCGACTACTCAAAGTATGCGGATTCATTGGTACTAATGCTATCGCATCTAGCGAGGGATGCAAAATCGGGCCGCCACCGGATAGGGCATAGGCAGTAGAGCCCGTTGGGGTAGACACAATCAGGCCATCTGAACGTTGGCGGCACACGTAGACCCCGTCCACCCATAGCTCGTATTCGATCATCCGCGCAATCTCACCGGAGTGCAGCACAATGTCATTCAACGCGCGCACAGGCTCATAAGCTTCACCGGCGGCAGATATAAGCTGAGCTTCTAATAAAAAACGTGGCTCTTCGAGATAGTCACCCATTAAAATACGCGGAATTTCTGTACTGATGTCTTGTGGACAAATATCGGTTAAAAAGCCAAGCCGACCACGGTGGATCCCCAAAATAGGCGTATCATGACGTACCGCTGCGCGGGCGGCATGTAGTATGCTGCCGTCACCGCCAATGACAATCAATAAATCTGAAACGCGGCATAGGGTATCTAAATCGAAAACATTCATGGGATCTGTCTGCAGGCGTTCCGCAAAATCGATTTCAAAAGCGACTTGTGCGCCTAGGGCTGTTAAAATGTCAGCCAATTGAATGATGATTTTGTCGAAACTGGGCTCTTTAGGCTTTCCGAGGATCCCGATTTTTTGGAACTTGAGTTTCATAACTTAATTTTACCCTAATACGCGTAGCCCGGGGCTTCTGGATGGCGGTAGTATACCAATTTATTCCGAAGGCGTTAGCTTTCCTGCAGGGTGTCTTCTTTGAAGGCTTAGTTTTGCGTACACTAAAGTTTGTATTTTTTTGAGGTTCTTCGTGTTTGAATCAAGGGAACAGGGCGGGGCTGGACGTTTATCCCTTCGCCATGAGCAAGTATTAAAAGCATTAATTGAGTGTTACATACAGTCGGGCATGCCCGTGGGCTCAAAAACCCTATCTCAAATGAATCTGGTCGGTGGCCTGAGCCCAGCCTCTATTCGTAATGTGCTTGCTGAACTAGAACACCTTGGTTTTTTGAGCTCACCTCATACCTCTGCAGGCCGGATGCCTACGGAATGGGGGTTGAGGTATTTTGTCGATAGTCTGCTTGTGCATAAAACACCAGACTTGACCCTGTTCCCTAAGCTAGAGGGTGTGGACACGACACAAGAACTGATTCAGTCGACATCTGACCTTCTTTCTCAACTGACGCGCTGGGTGGGTTTGGTTATGGTTCCGCGAGCCGAGCAGCTGTTACTTCGCCACCTTGAGTTTCTGCCTTTAGGCAACCGCCGTGTATTGGTGATATTGGTCGTTAATGGTAAAGAAGTGCAAAATCGGGTCATTACGTTAGCCAAAGAACATTCCGCCCAAGAGCTACAGCAGGCTGCCGCTTTTTTGCTCGAGCACTTCCAAGGGCGAGATTTACAAGAAGCACGCCAAGCATTATTCGACGGCGTAACACGAGACCGCCAGTCTATGAACCAACGGATGCAATTAGCGCTGGACGTGAGCGAGAAAGCTTTTGGCCTAGAGCAGCAAAGTGATTATGTGTTAGCTGGTGCCAATTCCTTACTATCGGAAATGAAATCCGCTGATTTGCCCCAGCTAAATAACTTATTTGAAGCGTTACACCGTAAAGAGCAAATCCTTGCGCTATTGGATGATTGCTTATTGACTGAGGGTGTACGCATTTTTATCGGGGAAGAGGCAGGCTGTGATGCACTAAGGTCGTGCAGCATTGTACTGTCCCGTTATGAGCTGCCCAACAAGGCTGTGGGCGTATTAGGGGTGGTGGGGCCACAGCGTATGGCTTATGACTCGGTGATTCCTATCGTGGATGCCACAGCCAAGTTGTTGGGCACCCTCTTGAATAAAAGCACCGAAAGCACTATATAGCCTGAA
>JAZKAM010000209.1:19684-29493 GCA_040389145.1 Pseudomonadota bacterium | reverse complement strand
AGTCCTCATTTTTAAAGATTGACCAGGGGTTTTTCATGGTATCAAACGATGTGCCGGCAGATTTGCCGGAAGATGTGCCCGCCGGCGCCGGTTTCGAACAAACAAATGCAACCAATGGCAATGCCGTGTCTGCACTGAAGTCCGAAATCGCGCAATTACAAGAACAATTGGCGGCTGAAGCACAAAAAGCGAATGACCATTGGGAGCGTCTGTTACGCACTCAAGCGGAGTTCCAGAATGCCGTGAAGCGTAACCGACAACAGTTGGAAGAAGCCCATCGGTATGGTATTAAATCGCTGGCGACTGAATTATTGACCGTCATGGATGGCCTGGATAATGGCCTGAAGTCTTCGGATGCACAGGTAGCGGACTCACCGGTTGCCCAAGGTTTACGTTTGACCCATAAATTATTAGATGACCTGTTGGCCAAGTTCTCCATCATTGAGATTAAAGCTCAAGGTGCGCCTTTTGACCCGGCTTGTCACGAAGCGTTGGTGACCCAGCCCACGGCGGACATGCCAGAAAACCATGTACTGTCCGTGATTCAAAAGGGCTACATGTTGCATGACCGTGTATTGCGACCAGCACGGGTGGTCGTGGCCAAAGCTTTACCGGCTGCTGAAGAAGAAAAAGGAACAGCGTAAAAAATTCTGTTGCATAGCAACGGTAGTCCAAAGGCCCCACCTTGTGGGGCCTTTGCTTGAATTTAAGGTGGCTGACCCCAAATAGGTGTTTAGCTGAATAAAATAAATCGTGTGATCAAGGAGCCAGTTTTATGAGTGCGAATGTTGTTATCGGTATCGACTTAGGTACCACCAATTCCTGTGTTGCGGTAATGGAAGGCGGAGAAGTAAAAGTATTGGCCAATAGCGAAGGCGAACGTACCACGCCATCGATTGTTGCTTATACACCAGATGGTGAAAAATTAGTGGGTCAAATAGCGAAACGACAAGCGCTGACCAACCCTAAAGACACCTTTCGTGGCGTGAAACGCCTGATTGGTCGTACATACGAACAGGCTAAGAATTTAAGAACTTCTTACGAAATTGCACGCGCTGCCAATGGCGATGCGTGGGTTAAATCACGTTCAGGTGACTTAGCGCCACCTCAAATTTCTGCAGAAGTTTTGCGTAAAATGAAACAAACAGCAGAAGACTACTTGGGTCATGAAGTAACAAAGGCGGTAATTACCGTTCCTGCATACTTTAACGACACACAGCGTCAGGCAACCAAAGATGCGGGTGCCATTGCTGGTCTAGAAGTATTGCGTATCATCAACGAGCCAACTGCTGCTGCATTGGCTTTTGGTATGGACAAGAAACAAGGCGACTCCATTATTGCCGTATATGACTTAGGTGGCGGTACTTTCGATATTTCTATTATTGAAATTGCTGAAGTCGATGGCGAACACCAATTTGAAGTGTTGTCGACCAATGGTGACACACAGTTGGGTGGTGAAGATTTTGATGATGTCATCATCGACCACATTGTTAAAGAATTCCAAAAAGATACCGGTATCGATTTGCATAAAGATGCTTTGGCATTGCAACGGTTGAAAGAAGCAGCGGAAAAAGCAAAGATTGAGCTTTCTTCCCGCGAACAAACCGATATTAACCTGCCTTACATCACAGCAGATGCTTCAGGTCCAAAACATTTGGAACTACGCATCACACGCGCCATGTTGGAAGGCTTGGTCAACCAATTGATTCAACGTACGCTGGAACCCTGTAAGATTGCTCTGAAAGATGCAGGTAAATCTGCTTCTGATATCCAAGACGTTATTTTGGTTGGCGGTCAAACGCGTATGCCAAAAGTACAAGAAGCAGTCAAAAACTTCTTTGGTAAACAACCACGTCGTGACGTTAACCCTGATGAAGCGGTTGCTGTTGGTGCAGCGATTCAAGGTGCCGTATTATCTGGCGCGGTTAAAGACGTATTGCTGTTGGACGTTACCCCATTATCTTTGGGTATCGAAACCATGGGTGGCGTCATGACCAAGTTGATTGAAAAGAACACCACCATTCCTACCCGTAAGAGCCAAGTGTTCTCTACAGCTGAATCTAATCAAACAGCGGTAACCATTCGTGTGTTTCAAGGCGAGCGTGAAATTGCTGCCAGCAACAAACTGTTGGGCCAATTCGACTTGTCCGATATTCCACCAGCACCACGTGGTGTACCACAAATTGAAGTCAGCTTTGACATCGATGCCAACGGTATTTTAAACGTATCTGCAAAAGACAAAGCGACTGGCAAGCAACAGTCGATTGTGATCAAATCTTCTAGCGGTTTGTCTGATGATGAAGTGCAAAAGATGATCAAAGATGCTGAGTTGCATGCAGAAGACGACAAAAAGTTCCAAGAGTTGGTAACGGCGCGTAACCAAGGTGATGCGTTGGTATTCAGCACAGAAAAATCGTTGAAAGACTTGGGTGAAAAAGTTACTGCTCAAGAACGGGCAAGCATCGAATCTGCTGTTTCAGACCTGAAGTCTGTTTTGAAGAGCGACGATACCGTACGCATTCAGGCAAAAATCCAAGCACTGTCTGAAGCGGCATCGGGTATGGCAGAACGCTTGTACCAACAAGAACCTGCGGATGCTGCAGGCGGCGAGCAAAATGCTAAACAAGACAACGTAGTTGACGCGGACTTCGAAGAAGTCGACGGCAAAGACAAGAAGTAAGTAGGGCAGCCTCTTGGCGCATACTGTGTAACGCATACCCGCTGCCTAAAAGCAGCGGGTTTTTTGATTTCAGTCGGGGACTTTTCTATGTCGGACAAGAATGATTATTATGGCCTTTTAGGCGTGGATAAACAGGCTTCGGATGCGGAGATTAAAAAAGCGTACCGAAAGCTGGCCATGAAATACCATCCCGATCGTAACCCAGACGATCCGCAAGCCGCGGAACAATTCAAATACATTAGCCGCGCTTATGAAGTGCTGTCTGATGCACAAAAGCGCGCTACTTATGACCGCTTTGGTGCAGAAGGCCTAGAAGGCATGGGCAGTGGCCACCACCAGCATGGTGCTGGTATGGATATGGGTAACATGGGCAAAGTCTTTGAAGACATGTTCAGTGACTTTTTTGGCGGTGGTGGCGGTCGTTCGCAACAACACCAAGGCGCAGACCTAGCCTATGAAATTGAGCTGTCTTTAGAAGATGCAGCATTTGGCGTTAACAAGACGGTTGAAGTGCCTACTATGGCATCGTGCGAGACATGCTCTGGAAGCGGCGCAAAGTCGGGCAGCAAGCCGGTTGGCTGTACACATTGTGGTGGTCGTGGCCAAATTCGCATTCAGCAAGGCTTCTTTGCCATTCAACAGACCTGTCCGCATTGTAAAGGGCAGGGGACTGTCATTAAAGATCCGTGCGGTACTTGCCGCGGTCAGGGTCGAACGCAGAAGACCAAGACATTAAATATCCGTATTCCTGAAGGTTTAGATGATGGCGATCGTATTCGCTTGAACGGTGAAGGTGAAGCGGGCCCTAGAGGTACACCGCCGGGCAACTTGTATGTGACCATCCGTGTGTTACAACATGCAATTTTTAGCCGTGAAGACCAAGACCTTTATTGTGAAGTGCCCATTGATTTCGTAACGGCCGCGTTGGGTGGTCAAGTGGAAGTGGCGTCGTTAAAAGACACGCTGTCTCTTAAAATCCCAGCGGGCACACAAACGGGTGCGCAACTTCGTTTGAAAGGAAAGGGTATTCCCAAAAATCGTGGTCGTCATGAAGGTGATTTGATTTGCCATATTTATGTTGAAGTACCTTGTAACATCAACAGTGAGCAAAAAGCTTTTCTGGAATCGTTTCAAAAAAGCGTTCAAGCAGATAGCCATCGACACCAGCCAAAGTTTGCTAAGTGGTGTGACAAGGTGAAGCACTATCTGAGCCGTCGGGCAAAACAGGGATAACCAAAAATTGGCGTTGAGGAGTTTGCATGAACGTTGCTGTAGCAGGCTGTCTGGGTAAAGTAGGCCGGAGCCTGCTGCTGTATCTGATGCAGCATCCACATTATCATTTGGTTGCTGGTACGGTTTCAGACGAAAGTCATGCTAAAGGTCAGGATCTGGGGATTGCTGTTGACCAGCAGGCCATTGGCATCAAAGCTCAGACGTTGTCCGAACTGAAATCAATGAAGACATCTATTGATGTCTTCATTGATTTCAGTAATCCAGTAGGACTGCGCAGCCATGCGCAGTTTTGTCATGAACACCACATTCCTTTTGTGACGGGTGTATCCAATCCAACAGAAGACGATATCAATACCCTAAAACGGTATGCACAAGATATCCCCGTGCTATGGGCCACAAATTTTAGTGTGGGTATCTATTTGATGCACCAATGTGCTGCATTGATTGCACGAACATTGGGTCAAAGCGCTGATGTGGGCATTCACGAGTTACACCACAAACACAAGAAAGATGCCCCGTCGGGTACCTCAAAGGGATTACGACAAACCCTATTAAATGCAGGCATAGATTCCGTTGAATGTGTGTCTCAGCGGTTAGGCGAAGCCATTTGCAGTCATAAAATCGATTTTATTTTGCCCTATGAGCAGTTAAGCCTAAGCCACGTCAGCCAGGGGCGAGAAGTTTATGCGGAAGGGGCGTTGAAAAGTGCTGAATGGTTGATAAAACAAAATCCAGGGTTTTACAGCTTTGCAGATAGCGTAACTAGCGCAAAAGCCGTAGGATTCAATCCAGTCTAGACACTCCTGGCCTGTTTGGGGTAGAATGTCTTTCCACTTAACTGTATTTTTCAGGGGTGGGTATGAATCAAAAAACCGCGTTCATTGTGCTAGAAAATGGCATAGTGTTAGAAGGCGTTTCTGTCGGGTATTCTGGCGTAGCGTTTGGAGAATTGGTTTTTAATACCGCCATGTACGGTTATCAAGAAATCCTCAGCGATCCCTCTTATTACAATCAAATGGTCGTTTTTACTTACCCTCATATCGGCAATACCGGTGCAAATTCAGAAGATGATGAATCTGTAACCCCTTTTGCACGCGGTGTGGTAATAAATAATGCTCCGTGTACCACCGCGCATTGGCGCCAAGAGCAATCCTTTATCGATTATTTAATTGCCCATCAGATTGTTGGCATTGCGGAAGTCGATACACGTCATTTAACCCATACCTTACGTGAGCAGGGGGCAATGAATGCCTGTATCGTTTCGGATGGTTCTTTGTCTCCTGAAGAAGCTTTATTGCAAGTTAAAACCCGCCCCAAAATGACGGGTTTGGATTTAGCTAAGGTAGTCAGCTGTAAAAAGCCTTATGTGTGTCACGAAGCCCCCTGGGCCGAGCAACATCGAATTGCAAAATCTCACCCATATCATGTCGTGGTCTATGACTTTGGTGTCAAGCGTAGCATTCTAACGGCTTTAGTCGGTGTGGGTTGTCGCGTAACCGTCGTGCCTGCTCAGACTACTGCTCAAGAAGCATTGGCATTGAAGCCGGATGGCATTTTCATGTCGAATGGTCCAGGCGATCCGGAACCTTGTACTTATGCTATTGAGGCCATCAAGCACTTCTTAAAAATACGCATACCGCTCTTTGGTGTATGTTTGGGTTTTCAACTGTTAGGCTTAGCCTGTGGCGCGCAAACCAAAAAAATGAAATTTGGGCACCATGGTGGTAACCATCCAGTTATTGATGCTCGAACCAAGCGTGTTTGGATCACCTCACAAAATCATGGATTTTGCGTAGACGAAGCCACGCTACCAGATTGCCTGGAAATCACACACCGCTCCGCCTTCGATGGCACCTTGCAAGGCATTAGCCACCGCGATGCGCCGGCTTTTGCCTTTCAGGGACATCCAGAGGCTGGGCCAGGGCCGCATGACGCGCGCGGCTTGTTTTCAGAATTTGTCACGCTATTAGAAAATGCAGCTGTTTAATTAGGGGGCCTAGATGCCAAAGCGAACTGATATCCGAAGTATCTTAATCATTGGTGCCGGCCCCATCATTATTGGACAAGGCTGTGAGTTTGACTACTCCGGTACACAAGCGTGTAAAGCGTTGCGTGAAGATGGCTACCGCCTGATTTTGGTCAATTCTAATCCAGCAACCATTATGACGGATCCGGACGTGGCAGATGCCACCTATGTGGAACCTATTCATTGGGCAGCTATAGAAAAAATTATTGAAAAAGAACGTCCAGATGCCTTGTTGCCTACGATGGGTGGGCAGACCGCCTTAAATTGCGCCTTGGACCTAGTAGAGCATGGTGTGCTTGAACGTTTTGGTGTGCAATTGATTGGTGCACAATGTGATGCCATTAAAAAAGCGGAAGACCGCTCCTTGTTTCGCGATGCTATGGTTAAAATTGGCTTGGCCATGCCAAAATCCATTGTCGCAAAAGACATGCAAGAAGCATTCGCTGCGCAACAATCCGTCGGTTTTCCAACCATCATTCGTCCGTCTTTTACCTTGGGTGGTAGTGGTGGCGGTATTGCGTACAACGTGGAAGAATTTGAAGAAATTTGTGCGCGCGGTTTTTCATTGTCGCCCGTGCATGAATTGCTGATTGAAGAATCCATCATTGGATGGAAAGAATATGAAATGGAAGTGGTGCGCGATAAGCACGACAATACCATTATTGTCTGTACCATCGAAAACTTCGATCCAATGGGTGTGCACACAGGTGACTCCATTACCGTAGCGCCGGCTCAAACATTGACCGACAAAGAACACCAAGTGATGCGTGATGCAGCTATTGCCGTGTTACGCGAAATTGGTGTGGAAACTGGTGGATCAAACGTTCAGTTTGCGGTTAACCCAAAAAATGGGCAACTGACCATTATTGAAATGAACCCACGCGTTTCACGGTCGTCTGCGCTGGCCTCAAAAGCTACTGGATTTCCCATTGCCAAAGTTGCAGCGAAATTGGCGGTTGGTTATACCTTAGATGAACTTAAAAATGAAATTACTGGTGGCGCAACGCCAGCCTCCTTCGAGCCTACGTTAGACTACGTTATTGTTAAAATACCACGATTTAACTTTGAAAAATTCCCGAATTCGGATGCACGACTCACCACACAAATGAAATCGGTTGGTGAAGTGATGGGGATTGGTCGTAATTTTCAAAGTGCCTTGCAGAAAGCGATTCGCAGCTTAGAAGTGAGCTCGATGGGTTTTGAGCCAAAAGTGGCATTAGATGATCCAGAAGCGCGCGCTATTGTGCAAGAAAAATTATCAGTGCCACAAGCAGACCGACTTTGGTACATCGCAGATGCGTTCCGTTTAGGTTACACGGTAGAAGAAGTGCACCAATATACCAAAATCGATGCGTGGTACTTAGTGCAAATTGAAGATTTAATCCGTGAAGAGTGTGCATTAAAACAACTGGGCCGGTTAGATGCGGTGGATCGTGCGTGGTTGCTTCGTTTGAAGAAAAAAGGCTTTTCTGACGTGACGTTGTCGCGCTTACTACACACAACAGAAGACGCCGTGCGTGCACGGCGTCTTCGAGACCGTGTTGTGCCTGTATACAAACGGGTAGACACGTGTGGTGGTGAATTCCGTAGCGACACGGCATATTTATATTCTTGCTATGAATCCATATGTGAAGCGCGGCCTACAGAACGTCGAAAAATCATGATTTTGGGCAGTGGTCCTAACCGTATTGGGCAAGGTGTAGAATTTGATTATTGCTGTGTACATGCCGCATTAGCATTCCGCGAAGCAGGTTTTGAAACCATTATGGTGAACTGTAATCCGGAAACCGTTTCAACCGATTATGACACATCCGATCGCCTCTATTTCGAAGCGTTGACGCTCGAAGATGTATTGGCCATTGTAGATATTGAACAACCTGAAGGTGTGGTCATTCAATATGGTGGGCAAACACCATTAAAGCTGGCAAAAGGTTTAGCGCAAGCCGGTGTACGTATATTGGGTACTTCGCCTGATTCTATTGATTTGGCGGAAGATCGCGCGCGATTTAAAGCGTTGGTTCAACACCTCGGTTTAAAACAGCCTGAAAATGGCATTGCAGACACGGTGGAGCAAGCATTAGCAATTGCAGGGCATATTGGTTACCCGTTGGTTGCTAGACCCTCTTATGTGCTGGGCGGCCGGGCAATGGAGGTGATCCACAATCATAGCGAGCTGATTGCGTATTTTCGCACCATTCGTCATTTAGAAGATGCGCTACCCATTTTATTGGATAAGTTTTTAGATGATGCAACCGAAGTAGATGTGGATGGCGTAGGGGACGGAAAAGACATCTATATCGGCGGTATTATGGAGCATATCGAACAAGCAGGCGTGCACTCCGGTGACTCTTCTTGTACATTGCCACCGTATTCGTTGTCCTTAGCGATGCAAGCCCGCTTGTCTGAACAGCTGACTCAATTAGCACAGGCCTTGCATGTGGTTGGATTGGTGAATGGCCAATTTGCCATTCAAGGCGACGATATCTATGTGTTAGAAATAAACCCACGGGCTTCTCGTACTATTCCCTTTATTTCTAAAACACGCGGTGTGCCCTTAGCTAAAGTGGCCGCACGTGCGATGATCGGCATTTCCTTGTCGGAGCAAGATTTACCGCCAATCGGACCAATGGCGCATATTTCTGTGAAGCACTCTGTGTTCCCCTTCATAAAATTCACCGGCGTTGATCCGATTTTAGGACCTGAACTGCGTTCTACAGGTGAAGTGATGGGCGTAGGGACAGAGTTTGGTGAGGCCTTTGCAAAAAGTGTCTGGGCAACGGGCCTTCACTTGGCAAGCTTGCCAAGAGGACAAGTTTTTATCAGCGTACGTGATGCCGATAAACCGGGCGCTATTGAGTTAGCGCGCCGCTTAATTGCAATGGGCTTTAAGATTTGTGCCACAAAAGGCACCTATGACGCCATGACAGCAGCTGACGTACCTTGTCACCGTGTACATAAAGTGCGTGAAGGGCGGCCGCATATTGTTGACCATATTAAAAATAAAGAAGTTGTTTTGGTGATCAATACAACCGAAGGTCGGCAGGCAATTTTGGACTCTAATACCATTCGAAGTAGCGCGATTGAGCAGAAAGTATGGTGTACTACCACCTTATCAGGTGCGCGCGCATTAGTGGCGGGTCTTGAATATACGGATGCAATCCAGGTATTCTGTCTACAGAACCTAACAAAGTGAGCCAAAAATGAGACGTATACCGATGACAGCGTCTGGTGCTGAAGCCCTACGCAAAGAGCTTGAACGGCTCAAATTGGTGGAGCGCCCAGAGATTATTCAGGCTATTGCTACAGCACGTGAGTTTGGTGATTTGAAGGAAAATGGTGAATACCATGCCGCAAAAAACCACCAAAGCTTTTTGGAAGGCCGAATTCAGGAGATGGAAGGCAAGCTGGCACAGGCTGAAATCATTGATATCTCAAAAATTCCACGCACGGGTCGTGTTGTATTTGGTGTCATCATGGTCCTAGTGCCTGCCGATGGCGAGGGTGAAACACGACGCTATCAGGTTGTTGGGGATGACGAAGCGGACATTAAAGCGGGTCGTATCTCGGTAAATTCACCCATAGCGCGCGCAGCGATTGGTAAAGAAGTTGGCGATGAGATTCTGGTCAAAGCACCAGGCGGTGACTTACGCTACGAAATCGATCAAATTCTGTACGAATAGCAGGCATAATCAAAGAAAATAGGCGGTTAACCGCCTATTTTCTTTAGCAATTTTTTACTTTTACTTTTTACTTTTTGTTGCTGGGCTAAACAAGAACGCGGGGTTTGTCTGGGTTCTCTTGGAACAACAAGACAATGCCGCCAATAGATTGAACCAGAATGGCTTTTGGGAATTCTTTTTCAATGGTAGC
>JAZKAM010000209.1:17823-19674 GCA_040389145.1 Pseudomonadota bacterium | reverse complement strand
TAATACTTGAAAAAGTAGAGGAGCTTGAGAGCTTCAAAAACTTAACCAATTCGTGCGCTTTCAAGGCGATGGCAATTTCGCGTAGCACAGCTGCGTGTAAGCCTTTGTTGGCAACAGTAACTACTGGGTGTAAAACATGACCCAGTGCAATTAAACGTTTCTTGTCGGATGGTGATAAGTCCATATTTGGAAAAACCTAACTTTTACAATAAAATCTGTTTATCCTATCCATTTTTTAAGCAACTGTCCAGGATCTGACGTATGTCCAAATTTAGTGACGAAAAAAGTCGTGCCTGGTTTACGCGGCACGTCAACGACCCATTTGTGCAAAAGGCCCAAAAACAAGGCTATCGAACGCGAGCCAGCTATAAATTAAAAGAAATACTCGATAAGGAACGATTGTTAAAACCGGGTATGTGCGTCGTTGATTTAGGCGCTGCGCCTGGCGGCTGGTCTCAAGTCGCGGCTGAATATGTTCGGCCTACGGGGCAAGTTTTTGCCTTGGATTTGCTCCCCATGGACCCCATATCTAAAGTGCATGTGTTAAAGGGCGATTTTTTAGAGGAATCTACTATTAGTGCGCTAAATGATGCATTAGTAGGCCGACAAGTTGACTGTGTGTTGTGCGATATTTCGCCAGATCTTACGGGTATTCGTGATTCTGATCAGGCTAGGGCTTTAGAGTTATCAGAAGCTGTTCTGTTTTGGACATTGCCTCGATTGAATAGTAAAGGCGTGCTCATCATCAAGTGCTTTCAAGGTGTGGGGTTAGAGCCATTCCATCAAATCTTAAAAAAGCACTTTAAAACAGTGACTTATTGTAAGCCAGAGGCATCGCGTAAGGGCTCGCGTGAGATATATCTTCTGGCGAAACAGCCTAAATTGGTGTAACTTACTGCTAGTGCTTATGTGCGTGTATGTTGTGTATTTGTTAAGTTGGTTAACTAGAGGTTTCTCTTGAGTGACATGATTCGTAATTTGGTCCTTTGGCTGATTGTCGCGCTTATTCTGATGTCAGTATTCAGCAATTTTGGTCTCAAGAATGCCTCGCTGGTTAAATTGCCTTATTCGAAGTTTGTTCAACAAGTGCAGGCTGGTGATGTGCACAGTGTTGAAGTAGATAAACGGAAAATTTTTGGCACCTTGCGCAACGGTGAAGAATTTTATACTTACGTACCGGTACCTACAGGTGATGCGGATTTAATCAACCAACTATTGGCACAAAACGTAGTCGTTGAAGCAAAGCCCCCAGAAGAACAAAGTTTCTTGATGAGTGTATTCATCAGCTGGTTCCCTATTATTCTGTTTATTGGCGTGTGGATATTTTTTATGCGTCAAATGCAGGGCGGCGGTGGCCGCGGTGCATTGACGTTCGGCAAAAGTCGCGCACGCATGCTGGCAGAAGGGCAGGTTTCTGTGACTTTTGCCGATGTAGCTGGTGTGGATGAAGCCAAACATGAAGTACAAGAATTGGTCGACTTCTTAAAAGACCCCGAAAAATTTCAACGATTGGGTGGCCGAATTCCTAAAGGCGTTCTGATGGTTGGCCAACCAGGTACCGGTAAAACCTTATTGGCCAAAGCAATTGCTGGTGAAGCAAAGGTGCCGTTTTTCACTATCTCTGGCTCAGACTTTGTAGAGATGTTTGTTGGCGTGGGCGCATCCCGCGTTCGCGACATGTTTGAACAAGCTAAGAAGCATACGCCTTGCATTATTTTCATTGATGAAATAGACGCCGTTGGTCGCCAACGTGGCGCTGGCTTGGGCGGCGGTCATGATGAGCGTGAACAAACATTGAACCAACTGTTGGTTGAAATGGATGGTTTTGAAGGTAACGACGGTGTAATTATT
>JAZKAM010000209.1:12633-17813 GCA_040389145.1 Pseudomonadota bacterium | reverse complement strand
GAAGCCAATCAAGGTGTGATTGTGATTGCTGCTACCAACCGTCCAGATGTATTGGATAAAGCCTTGCTGCGTCCAGGTCGTTTTGACCGCCAAGTTGTTGTCGGTTTGCCTGACTTGAAAGGCCGGGAACAAATTCTAAAAGTACACATGCGTAAAGTGCCTGTGGCAAAAGATGTGGAACCCGTTGTCATTGCACGCGGAACACCTGGGTTTTCTGGTGCAGATTTAGCAAACTTGGTGAATGAGGCCGCTCTTTTTGCCGCTCGCACCAATCGACGGTTTGTCGGCATGCAGGAATTTGACTGGGCGAAAGATCGGATCATGATGGGTGTCGAACGCCGCACTATGGTTATGAGTGAACAAGAACGTCGTCTTACTGCTTATCATGAAGCAGGACATGCGATTGTTGGTTTATCCGTGCCAGAGCATGACCCCGTATACAAAGTGACCATTATGCCTCGTGCCATGGCTTTGGGCTTGACGATGTTCTTGCCTGAGTCTGACCGTTATAGCCATTCCAAGCGCCGCCTATTATCACAAATTGCCGCATTATTCGGTGGTCGTGTGGCTGAAGAGCTGATTTTTGGTTCCGACGCAGTCACAACAGGTGCCTCTAATGATATTCAACGGGCCACACAATTGGCACGTAACATGGTTACGCGTTGGGGCTTATCTGAGCGTTTGGGTCCTCAAACTTATGAGGAAGAAGAGGGCGAAGTATTTTTGGGACGTACGGTAAATAACCGCAAAGGCGTTTCAGAAGAAACAGCAGCGGTTATTGACGTGGAAATGCGCCATATTTTGGATGAAGCTTATGAAAAAGCCAAAACCATATTGACGGAAAAAAGTGAAATTTTGCACGCTATGGCGGCTGCCTTGATGCGTGTTGAAACCATTACTACGGAACAAATTAGCGATTTGATGCAAGGTGTTCCTATGCGTGACGTCATTACCAATGATGAGAACAATAGTGCAAGTCGTACGGAAGAAATGCCCGCCAGCAGTACGCCTAAAGAGCCGCCTGTTGAACCTAAAGAGTAATAGCGCAGTGGTACAACTGGGTTTTGAAGGCGATCGGTGTTTTTGATGTCAAAAATTCATATTGTTGGTATCCTCAATGTCACGCCTGATTCCTTTTATGATGGCGGGAAGTATACGCCGCGCACCCAAGCGCTGATCCACGCGCGTCAGATGATTTCAGATGGTGCTACGGTTATTGATATTGGGGGCGAATCTACACGACCAGGCGCGCCTTCTGTTTCGGCTGAAGAAGAAATGGCCCGCGTATTGCCCATCATTGAGTCTCTTGTTCGCGAAACCGATGTAACTATTTCCATAGATACCGTAAAACCTACCGTGATGCGCGCCGCAATCGCTGCAGGGGCGCGCATGGTAAATGATGTAAACGCATTGTCAGCAGAGGGCGCTGTATCTTGTGTTGCGGAAACGGGCGTTCAGGTGTGTTTAAACCACATGCAAGGCACGCCTGGTACTATGCAAGTTGAACCGTATTACGACAATGTAGTACAAGCAGTTTACGATTATCTTGAAGCGCGTATTCAGGCCTGTGTTGATGCAGGTATTTCTAAGCAAGCCATTCTCGTTGATCCAGGCTTTGGTTTTGGAAAAACTTTGGCACATAATCTATCTTTACTAAAACACCTATCGGTGTTTGCCCAATTGAGTTGTCCGGTGTATGTTGGTTTATCGCGTAAATCCATGATTGGTGCATTGTTAGGTGGCGCGCCCGTACAACACCGGCTAATAGGCAGTGTCAGCGCCGCGGTGATTGCAGCCATGCATGGTGCACAATATATTCGCGTACACGATGTTGCAGCTACTGCCCAAGCATTGGCAGTAGTCCAGGGAATGATTGAAGCAAAATAGGACGCCAGCATGCAGGACGGTAAAAAATATTTTGGTACGGATGGTATTCGTGCCTCTTATGGACAATATCCGATTTCACCACTGGGCATGCTAGATATCGCACGTGCCGTAGCGCAAACAATCCCTTCGTCATTAAAGAATATGCCAACATGTGTGGTGGGGCGCGATCCGCGCGCTTCCGGCACCACATTGGCTTTATCTTTTTGTTCTGGCCTATGTGCTCAAGGTGTTCACGTGATCGACGTAGGGATGTTACCTACGCCAGCTATTGCATTGCTCACACGATTATTACAAGCAGATTTAGGTGCAGTGATAAGCGCATCGCATAACCCCGCAGCAGACAACGGCATTAAATTTTTTACGTCCAGCGGTTATAAAATCTCCAAAGACAGGGAACAAGCGATTGAAGCAGCCCTAAAACAGCCAGCAGTAGCCAGTGGTGCTCAATTTGGGGCATACCGCGAACATGCTGACGCTGATGCGCAATATCAGACGTATTGTCAGCAACGGTTTGGCGTGGCCTCCATGAATGGGCTAAAAGTGGTATTAGATTGTGCCCATGGAGCAATGTCGTATATTGCGCCGGCTGTATATAAAAGCTTAGGCGCAGAATTAACCGTAGTCGGCGCTGAGCCGACCGGCCTCAATATCAATGAGCAATGTGGTGCGACGGACTTGAATTTGCTTTCCCATACGGTTTGTTTGGTTGGGGCGGATATTGGCTTTGCCTTTGATGGCGACGGTGATCGTTTAATGGCTGTGGATCATCTGGGGCAGGTACATGATGGTGATGATCTGTTGTTTGTCTTAGCTTCAGCACGTATTGCTAAAGGTGAACTGCTCAATGGCGTGGTGGGTACAGAATTTACCAATTTAGGGCTTTCTAAAGCGTTAGGCCGCCAGCAAGTGCCATTTTTTGCGGCGCCGGTCGGGGACCGTGAGGTGGTCGAGTGCATGCAGGCCAAGGGTTTGACGCTGGGTGGAGAATCTTCTGGCCATCTGGTGGATTTGCTAGAAATGACCACGGGTGACGGTTTGCTTTCAAGTCTCTTAATCGTGCGTGCGCTCAAACAATTAAAATTGTCGTTGGCACAGGCCTGCGCTGCTATGCCACGATTTGCTTCCCGGCAATTGAATATCCCGTGCTTACCAGAACAGATGGCTTATTTAGTACAGCACTTGAAAGAAACAACGGCCTCGCTCCAAGCATTTGAAGGGCAGGTGCGCATTGTGATTCGACCATCTGGCACAGAGCCAGTAGTCCGGGTACGTATAGAATCTCTGGACCTAGAAATAATAAGTAAACTTTCTGAATTAATTCAGGGCGCTGCACAGCAGGCCATGGCGGCTATTTAGCTCTCGATGCAGTTCATTTTTGCGCATTCGATGGGTTTCAGTTAAGATGGCTCGGTACTTAAATAACTGATTCGTGGATAATTTGTGAACTGCTGGGTCATCGGAAACTGGAAAATGCATGGAACCTGCGCCGAAACGGTGCAGCGGATACATGCCATACAGAATAAATTGGCGCTGTCGGCACCAAAGGCGACTACTCGATGCGTTGTTTGCCCCGCATTTGTACATTTATCTGTGGCCAGTAATGCTATTCAAGGCAACTCGCTCCTATTGGGCGCACAAGACGTCTCGGATCGAGACGACGGAGCTTATACCGGACAGGTCAGTACAGCCATGCTTATGGACCTCAATTGCCAATATGTGCTGATTGGACACTCAGAGCGACGACAATTTTGCGCCGAAACCGATGAATTGTTGCTAAAAAAGTTTCTTCGCGCGCAAAATGCCCATATAATACCGGTGCTGTGTCTCGGTGAGACCTTGGCAGAGAAAGAGGCCGGTCAAACAGAATTAGTTTTATCCAGACAGCTTTCTTTGTTTTTGGAAGCTGGTGTGGATTGGTCTTCAGCGATGTTAGCCTATGAGCCAGTTTGGGCCATTGGCACGGGGAAAATCCCGACCTTGTCTGAAGTGGCGCGAGTGCATGCATTTCTGCGTCAAGAAGTATCTAAAGTGGCTGGTGATGTTGCCGAAGCTTTGCCGATTTTATATGGTGGCAGCGTTAAGCCAAGTAATGTTGCTGAGTTGCTGGGATGCCCCGATGTGAACGGTGTGCTGGTTGGTGGGGCCTCGTTAGATCCAGAAGCCTTTGCCACGATTTGTAGTACGGTGTAATATGGTTCAGCAGATTTTATTTTTCGTACATCTTTGTGTGTGTTTTGTCTTGATTGCGTTAGTTTTAGTGCAACAGGGCAAGGGTGCAGATATCAGTGCGACTTTTGGCTCAGGAGGTCAATCCGGCTCGGCACAAAGTGGTCACGATCTTCTGGCACAACTCACAAAATACAGTGCAGTAGTGTTTTTCTCGATTTGTATTGCACTGAGTAGCCTCTCAAATCGACAAATGCGTTTGGAACAACGTTTGGTTGCACCATCAATGTCTACGCCCGCGCCTACAATTGCGGTTCCGTTGGCACCTGCTGGGATTCCTGACTAGTCCAAACTTGGATTGCCGAAGTGGAGAAATTGGTAGACTCGCTGCTTTGAGGGGGCAGTGGCGCAAGCCATGCCGGTTCGAGTCCGGCCTTCGGCACCATACTTTTTCTTATCGGATGTCAACATGTTAGTGCAGTACCTTCCCATAGGCGTGTTTATCCTGGTTGGTATCGGTATCGGGCTGATTCCTATCGCCCTGGGCCGTCTTTTAGCGCCACATCGGCCAAATTCTGAAAAACTTTCACCCTACGAGTGCGGTTTTGCGCCATTCGAAGATGCACGCTTACGCTTTGACGTGCGCTTTTATTTGGTTGCTGTATTGTTTATTTTGTTTGATTTAGAGCTTGCGTTCATTATTCCATGGGCGGTTGTGCTGGATAAAATCTCTGGTGCCGCTTTACTGGCCATGGTCGCATTTTTATTGTTGCTGTTTGTAGGCTTTGTTTATGAATGGCGAAAAGGAGCGCTCGAATGGGAGTAGCAGCAGATACTCAGGCAGCGGTAGTACCAGATCTACAAGCAATTAATGAAAAAGGCTGGGCCGTTTATAAACTAGAAGACTTAGTACAGTGGGCAAGAACAGGCTCGCTATGGCCCATGTCTTTTGGCTTGGCCTGCTGCGCTGTTGAAATGATGCACGCTGGTGCTTCACGTTATGATTTAGACCGTTTTGGGGTAGTTTTTCGGCCCAGCCCGCGTCAAAGTGACGTCATGATTGTGGCTGGTACCCTATGCAATAAAATGGCGCCCGCCTTACGCAAAGTGTACGATCAAATGCCCGA
>JAZKAM010000209.1:0-12623 GCA_040389145.1 Pseudomonadota bacterium | reverse complement strand
GGGACACGGCCACTTCAGGCAAGAGCAGTGCAGTGGGAACGACTTCAGGCAGCGGCATTACCACTTCCAATCTTCAAGGCGGCTGCTTTTCTGGGGGGTCTTGTGCCAACGGTGGTGGTTATTACCATTATTCCTATTCAGTGGTTCGCGGTTGCGACCGCATTGTGCCTGTGGATGTCTACGTGCCAGGCTGCCCGCCCACTGCAGAAGCGTTGCTGTACGGTATTTTGCAATTGATGCGAAAAATCCGTGAAGGCACCACCATCAACCGCGATTAGTCGAAGGAATTTATTACAATGACGCATCCTGTTGATTTAGTAAAACAGCTTCAAGCACGCTTGGCAGACCAAACGCTTTCTATTACCCTAAGCGCTATTCAAGAAATCACCATTGAGGTGGCTTCAGAGCATGCCGGTGCTGTGGCGCATATCCTGAAGAACGATCCCGATTTTTCCTTCGAACAATTGGTCGACCTGTGCGGGGTAGATTACCTGGTATACGGCTGTGACGAATGGGAGACCGCAGAAGCAACGCATAATGGCTTTGAACGCGGCAGAGAGCCCATCCATCCAAATACTTCCACCTGGACAAAGCCACGATTTGCCGTTGTTGCCCATCTTTTATCTTTGCAGAACAACCACCGCGTTCGTTTGCGCATTTTTGCCGAAGGCGATCCACCGCAAGTGGACTCTTTGGTGGATTACTGGGCATCCGCAAACTGGTATGAACGAGAAGCTTACGACTTGTTCGGGATATATTTCAAAGGCCACCCAGATTTGCGCCGCATTTTGACCGACTACGGGTTTATTGGCCATCCATTCCGCAAAGATTTCCCACTGTCAGGTCGCGTTGAAGTCATTTACGATGCTGGCCAAGGCCGCGTTATTAACCAGCCTGTATCCATTCCTGAGCGAACACTGGTGCCTCGAGTCATTCGAGAGGACGCCCGATATGCTGAAGATGGCCGCTGCGCTGAATCTGAAGGGGGCCGCCATGTCTGATATCCGTAACTATACAATCAACTTTGGTCCACAACATCCTGCAGCACACGGTGTGTTGCGTCTCATCCTAGAAATGGATGGGGAAGTGGTACAACATGCAGACCCACATATTGGTTTATTGCATCGGGCAACAGAAAAGTTAGCGGAATCTAAACCATACAACCAAAGCATTGGTTATATGGACAGGCTAGATTACGTGTCTATGATGTGTAACGAGCATGGCTATGTTTTGGCGTTAGAAAAACTATTGGGCATTGAAGCGCCCATACGCGCACAATATATCCGCGTCATGTTTGACGAAATTACCCGTATCCTCAACCACTTGATGTGGATTGGCGCACATTCTTTAGACATCGGCGCAATGTCCATGTTCCTATACGCGTTCCGCGAACGCGAAGATTTGATGGATTGCTATGAAGCAGTATCTGGTGCACGTATGCATGCCACATACTACCGTCCAGGCGGTGTGTACCGTGACTTGCCGGCGCGTATGCCCCAATACAAACCTTCTCCTTTGCGCTCCGCAAAAGAAACAGTTGCGTTGAATGAGCGCCGGCAAGGTTCTTTACTCGATTTTATCGAACGGTTTACAGAACGTTTTCCTGGCTGTGTAGATGAATACGAACAGCTACTCACGGACAACCGTATTTGGAAGCAACGTACAGTAGGCATTGGCGTAGTATCCCCAGAGCGTGCCTTACAACTCGGCTTTACCGGTCCTATGCTACGGGGCTCAGGTATTGCTTGGGACTTACGTAAAAAACAACCTTATGCTGTATACGATAAACTGAAATTCATGATTCCTGTAGGTAAAGACGGCGATTGTTACGATCGCTATCTGGTACGTATGGCTGAGTTGCGGCAGTCTAATGAAATCATTCGCCAGTGTGTCGCATGGTTGCGCGTCAATCCAGGCCCCGTTATTGTCGACGATTATAAAATTGCGCCACCACCACGCGCCATGATGAAGCACGACATGGAAGCGTTGATTCATCACTTTAAATTATTTACGGAAGGGTTTTGTTTGCCAGTTGGTGAAGCATATGCCGCTGTAGAGCACCCTAAAGGTGAATTTGGTGTATACGTTGTGTCGGATGGTGCAAACAAACCCTACCGCCTAAAAGTACGTGCCGCTGGTTTTCCACATTTGGCGTCTATGAATGAAATGGCGCGTGGACACATGCTGGCAGACGTCGTGGCGATATTGGGCTCGCAAGACATCGTATTCGGGGAGATTGACCGCTGATGACTACTCTGACTTTATCTCCTGCGGTATGCGCAGAAATCGATGGATGGCTGGCTAAATTTCCGGCAGATCGTAAACAATCTGCGGTAATCCCTGCATTACATATTGCACAAAATGCATTGGGCGGTTGGTTGTCTCGTGAAGCGATGGACGCTGTCGCCGACTATTTGGGATTGCCTCGCATTGCCGTGTACGAAGTGGCGACGTTTTATTCCATGTACCGTTTAAAACCGGTAGGCCGGCATAAAATCGATTTGTGCACCAATATTTCCTGTTTATTGAATGGCAGTGATGAACTGTTAGACCATTTGAAAACAAAGTGGAACCTATGTCCGGGCCAAACGACCGAAGACGGACGTTTTACCCTAAGGGAAGTAGAATGTTTGGCTGCTTGTGGTGGCGCGCCTGCCATGCAAATCGGTCGAACCTATTATGAACACTTAACACCAGAACAGCTCGACACTGTTCTGAATACTTTGGAGTAGCCTGATGCTGTCACAGGTGTGTTTACGAACCTTGGTGGGAAAGCCAGCAGAGCCGTGGTCTTATGATCATTATGTATCTTTGGGTGGCTATGCCGTTATTCGAAAAATTTTGGCAGAAAAAACACCGCCAGAACAAATTGTAGAAGAAATCAAACGTTCAGGTTTGCGCGGTCGCGGTGGCGCAGGCTTTCCTACGGGCATGAAGTGGAGCTTTATGCTCAAAAAAGAACCCATGTCGACGTATGTGCTCTGCAATTCGGATGAAGGTGAGCCTGGTACTTTTAAAGATCGCGATATTTTACGGTATAACCCCCATCAGTTAATTGAAGGATTGATGATCGCGGTATACGTGATGTCTGCTAAAGCAGCGTACAACTATATGCGCGGTGAATTTTATGAACCTTTTGACCGTATGGAACAAGCCTTAGCGGAAGCCCGTGCCGCTGGTTTGCTGGGTAAAGATGTTTTGGGTTCTGGTGTAGAGATTGAAATACACAACGTGATTGGCGCAGGCGCGTATATTTGCGGTGAAGAAACTGCATTAATGGAATCTCTAGAAGGGAAGCGCGGTTACCCGCGCTTTAAACCGCCATTCCCCGCTAATTTTGGTTTATACGGTAAACCCACCAATATCAACAACACAGAAACCTTTGCCTCTATCCCCGTCATTTTGGCGAATGGCGGTCAGTGGTTTCTAGAGTTGGGTAAGCCAAATAATGGTGGCACAAAAATTTTCAGTGTCTCTGGTCATGTACAAAAACCAGGTAATTTTGAAGTGCCTTTGGGCACACCTTTTACTACCTTATTAGAATTGGCTGGTGGTTTACGACCAGGCCGACGTTTGAAAGCGGTTATTCCTGGCGGGTCATCTGTGCCAGTAGTGCCTGCTGATGTGATGATGACGTTAAATATGGATTATGATTCCTTGACCAAGGCGGGCTCCATGTTGGGGGCAGGCTCTGTGATTGTGATGGATGATACCACCTGCATGGTCAAGACATTGGCGCGCTTATCGCATTTTTATTTTGAAGAATCCTGTGGCCAATGTACGCCGTGTCGCGAAGGTACAGGCTGGTTGGCGCGTATTGTTCACCGTATTGAACACGGGGAAGGGCGAGAAGAGGATTTAGCATTACTGGATGACGTGGCAGAAAAAATAAAAGGTCGAACCATTTGTGCTTTGGGTGACGCAGCAGCAATGCCTGTACAAAGCTTTATCAAACATTTTCGTGATGAGTTTCAATACCACATCACCCATAAACGATGCTTAGTGAGTGCGGAACATGCCAATTGTAAAGATTGATGGTAAATCCATAGAAGTTGATGCAGGTACGATGATTATCGAGGCTGCTGATCGGCTCGATATCCAAATTCCGCGGTTTTGCTACCATGAAAAATTAACGATTGCAGCAAACTGTCGCATGTGCTTAGTCGACGTAGAAAAAGCGCCCAAAACGTTGCCAGCTTGCGCGACCCCTGTGGCCGATGGCATGGTTATTTCCACCAATTCTGCAAAAGCACACCAAAGCCAACGTGCCGTTATGGAATTTTTGCTGATTAACCACCCCTTAGATTGTCCTATTTGCGACCAGGGTGGTGAGTGTGAATTACAAGATGTGGCGGTGGGCTATGGCAAATGCCATTCCCAGTATGCCGAGCCAAAACGCGTAGTGGCAGATAAAGATATTGGTCCGCTGATTGAAACCGAAATGACACGCTGTATTCATTGCACACGATGCGTGCGTTTTGGTTCTGAAATTGCCGGTTTACGCGAGTTAGGTGTCACTGGCCGCGGCGAGCATTCAGAAATTGGTACCTTTTTAGATCACAGTTTGGAAAGTGAATTATCCGGTAACGTGATCGATTTATGTCCAGTTGGCGCTTTAACCTCTAAGCCATTCCGTTATAAAGCACGTGCCTGGGAATTACTTCAATCTAAAAGCATTGCGCCGCATGACTGCCTCGGCTCTAACGTACTCGTGCATTCGTCTCAGCAAAAAGTTTTACGCGTCGTTCCACGTAAAAATGAACAAGTAAATGAATGCTGGTTGTCCGATCGCGATCGTTTTAGCTACCAAGGCTTAAACAGCACGGACCGATTACTGTTGCCTGAAATGAAGAAAAACGGTTTATGGACGCCCATTTCTTGGTCTGAAGCGTTTGATGCGCTCGTTCTGCAGCTCCAGTCAATTACTGATTCTGTTGGTCTACAACAGTTGGGTGTATTGGCCTCTCCCAATTTGACCACGGAAGAAGCGTATTTGCTTCAAGCCATTATGCGCCACCAGGGCTGTCATAACCTTGATCACCAATTACGACACACCGATGCCCGCTTGCCACACCATGCTGGTTTATTGCCGCAGGTACCTGGTGGCGCAGCTGCCTTACAAGCTTCCGATTGTTTGGTGCTAATAGGTAGCAACATCCATAAAGAACAGCCTTTATTGGGCCATCGTATTCGCCAAGCACAAAAGCGTGGTGCTGCGGTGATTGTTCTACAAGAAATGAAGCATAGCTATCGTTTTACCGTTCAGTCAGAACACACCCTGGGCGCAGATTTGGTGCCAGAATTACTGCGTTGGCAGGAAGGGCAAGCCCATGTACTGAATGACATCATCGCTACGTTAAAAGCGGCGAAAAACCCTTACATCGTATTGGGCAGTGCGCTTTCGACACACCCGCAATACCACAGCCTTGTTCAAACATTGACCAAAGTAGCAGCCCTTTGTGGCGCGCCGCTCGGAATTTTAACCGAAGGTGCCAACGCGGCAGGTCTTTGGTTGTCTGGTTTGGTGCCACATCGTGGTCCGTTCGGCGCATCCGTAACGGCAGGTCTCAGTGCGCCGGCTATGCTGGCCAAAAATTTACCCGCTTATTGGGCTTTCCATACCGAGCTGGAATTTGACTCTGCGCATGGCGCACAAGCGATGCGTGCATTAGGTCACGCTAAGCATGTCGCCGTATTTACCCCCTATTTAACTGAACAGATGCGCAGCTATGCAGACATCGCCATTCCAATGGCCATCTTTGCTGAAAATGAAGGTACCTATATTAACTGTGCCGGTGATTGGCAGTCGTTTAAAGCAAGTGTGACGCCACCTGGCGAAGCGCGGCCGCTGTGGAAGATCTTACGGGTGCTTGCAGATCGGCTGGGCGTGCCCGGTTTAACGTACGATTCTGTGGCCGCGATTCGCCAAACGCTGCTCGATGGTTTTGAAGCACAACATAGTATTCAGCCGCACGCATTGACGCCAGCACCAGCACGTATGGTTGCAGAAGGTCCAATACGATTGGCCAGTGTGCCACTGTACGCAACCGATAGTTTGGTTCGTCGTGCCACTGCACTACAAGAAACACCTGATGGACAGCAAGCTGCAGCGGTGCACATCAATACTGCCTACGCTACTGCGCTTGGTTTAACAAAGGGTCGAGCTATTCGTGTCTGCCAACCGGGTGCAAACTCTGTTACATTACCGGTGATGTTTGATGAAGCTGTACCTAATGGTGCCGTTTACATTCCTTTTGGGCATCACGAAACCTCGGGGTTGGGACAACCTTATGATGTGGTGGAGGTATCCATTATATGATCGCCGCGTTTTGGACGTTTGTCTGGCCAATCCTCTGGATACTGATTAAGATCGTCCTGATCGTTGGACCGCTCCTGGTTGCTGTAGCTTATGCCACACTATTGGAACGGAAAGTTATTGGATATATCCAATGCCGTATTGGTCCAAATCGAGTAGGGCCCTTAGGGCTACTACAGCCAATGGCAGATGGGCTGAAAATGCTCATGAAAGAAATCATCATTCCCACCAAATCAAACCGTTATTTATATATTGTTGCGCCTGCCTTGGCGATGGCGCCTGCCATGATTGTCTGGGCGGTGATACCTTTTGCACCAGGCTTGGTTTTGGCCAATCTCAATGTTGGCTTGCTGTTTGTTTTGGCTATGACGTCTATTGGTGTCTACGGCATCATTGTAGCGGGCTGGAGCTCAAACTCTAAATATGCATTCCTCGGTGCACTACGCTCGGCAGCACAAGTAGTTTCCTATGAAATACCCATGGGCTTTGCGTTAGTTGGTGTAGTGATGTTGGCCAAAAGCCTCAACTTGACTGACATCGTGATGCATCAAGCAGGCGGCGTGTGGCATTGGCATTTGGTTCCGCTGTTCCCTTTATTTGTGATTTACTGGATTTCTGCCATTGCAGAAACCAACCGCGCACCCTTTGACGTCGCTGAAGGCGAGTCTGAATTGGTTGCGGGATTCCACGTAGAATATGCGGGCATATCATTTGCACTATTCTTTTTGGCCGAATATGCCAACATGATTTTGGTCTCTGTTTTGGCCGCTTTGATGTTTTTGGGTGGCTGGTTGTCACCCTTTGAAGGCTGGCCAATGCTGGCAGCTTACTTGACTTGGATCCCCCCCATTTTTTGGTTGTTGGCCAAAACAGGGCTCTTCTTACTCCTCTTTTTCTGGTTTCGCGCTACGTTTCCCCGTTACCGGTATGACCAAATTATGCGCTTAGGTTGGAAAATCTTTATACCAGTTACCTTGGCGTGGATTTTGGTACTGACCGCAGGGCAATATTGGCATATAGGGCCATGGTTTTCATGAGTAAAAATATGAAGCAGTTAAAAGACAACATACGACACGTGCTAAAAGGCTTTATGCTTTGGGAGCTGCTCTTGGGCTTATGGTTGACGGGTAAATATTTTTTCCGTCGCAAAATCACCACGCAGTATCCTGAAGAATCCATTCCAGTCTCCGCACGTATGCGGGGCATACATGCCTTACGTCGTTACGAAAACGGTGAAGAACGCTGTATTGCCTGCAAGCTATGCGAGGCAGTATGCCCCGCATTGGCCATTACTATTAAGTCTGATGTGCGTGCAGATGGCTCGCGTCGTACGACAGACTATGAAATTGATCTGTTTAAATGCATTTTCTGTGGGTTCTGTGAAGAATCATGTCCGGTTGACTCTATTGTGGAAACAGGCGAAACGCATTATGCCATCTATGAACGTGGGCAAAACATCTTGGACAAGCCGTTACTTTTGGCTTTAGGTGACCGGTACGAAACACAAATCGCTGCTGCGCGTGCAGAAGACGCAGCCTATCGATGAGGAACTAACATGACGATTGACGTAGTACTGTTTACATTGTTCTCGGCCATGCTGTTATCGAGCGCGTTAATGGTCATTTTGTCCCAACAACCTGTGCGCGCGGTATTGTCACTCGTGTGTACCTTTGTTGCTGCAGCAGGCTTGTGGCTTCTTTTAGAAGCGGAATTTCTGGCCATAGCACTGATTATTGTGTACGTTGGCGCTGTAATGGTCTTATTCTTGTTCGTAGTGATGATGCTGGACATGGAAAAACCGGGCACAGGAAAAACCATTGTTCGATATTTCCCCCTCGGCGTTCTGTTGCTGCTTGGGCTGTTCTGGTCATTAGTACAAGTGATTGGTCCACAACACTTTGGTTTATCTGCATTCCCGATACCGCCAGAGCATGCTGAAAACTATTCGCATGTCTCTGCCTTAGGTCTCGCATTGTTCCAAGATTATTTATTACCATTTGAATGCGCCGGCATGCTTTTGTTGGCTGCCATGGTTTGTGCCATCGTGTTAACCCATCGCGGACCCATGCAACGAAAAGTTCAAAATGTGGAAGCGCAAATCCGCGTGCGTGCGGAAGATAGGCTGCGCATGGTGGATTTACCTTCAGCACCACGATTGAATAAGGGGCAAGACGAATGATTACCTTATCGCATTACCTGATTGTTTCCGCCTTACTGTTCCTGATTGGTGTGGCTGGCATTTTCTTAAACCGTAAGAACTTGATTGTATTGCTGATGTGCTTAGAGTTGATGCTCTTGGCCGTCAATACCAATTTTGTGGCATTTTCGCGGTTTTTGAACGCACCGCATGGTGATGTCTTTGTATTTTTCATCTTAACTGTAGCGGCAGCAGAGGCTGCTATCGGTTTGGCATTATTGGTCGTCGTCTTTCGTCAGCGTCATTCGATTGAGGTTGACGTGTTGAATCAATTAAAAGGGTGATCTTGTGAGCACAGCAACTTTTCTCGACTGTCTTGCCGTCGTTTGTCCACCTGCCATAGCAGCTTTGGTGGTTGGCTTGACCTGCCGTGTGATCCCAAAACGATTGGCCCACACGTTAACCATTTTGGGCGTATTCATTTCTTGTGTCTTCTCATTCAAAATTTTTATGGTCTACTTCCACGGTGCTTTACCCGTAGAATATACCGCCTATGATTGGATGCATTTAGGGTCGACTCGCTTACAAATTGGATTTTTCGTTGATAAGCTGACCAGTCTGATGTTGGTGGTGGTCACCAGTATTTCTTTGTTGGTTCATATCTATACGATTGGCTACATGGAAGAAGACCCTGGGTACGCCCGGTTCTTTAGCCACATCTCTTTGTTTACGTTTTCCATGTTGATGTTGGTGATGGCCAATAACTTCCTGCAGTTGTTTTTTGGATGGGAAGCGGTTGGCTTGGTTTCTTATCTGCTGATTGGATTTTGGCATCATAAGCCTTCTGCTGTAGTGGCGAATATCAAGGCATTTTTAGTCAACCGGGTAGGGGACTTTGGCTTTTTACTCGGCATTGCTGGCGTATACCTACTTTTTGGCTCTCTAGATTACAACGTCATTTTTGAGAAATTACCTGCAGTAGCAGCCGCGGCACCTTATTGGATGATGGCTGATTCCATCATTCCTGTGCCCGCACTTACCATTGTTACCTTATTGTTGTTTGTTGGTGCTATGGGTAAATCTGCTCAAGCGCCTTTGCATGTATGGTTGCCGGATTCAATGGAAGGTCCAACCCCCATTTCCGCATTAATTCACGCGGCTACCATGGTGACCGCTGGCGTATTCATGGTTACCCGTATGGCGCCCCTGTTTGAAGTGGCGCCCATAACGCTCAATACTATTCTAATCATCGGCACATTTACCTCATTTGCGATGGGGCTACTTGGGTTGGTGCAACATGACATTAAGCGCGTGGTTGCCTATTCCACGTTGTCTCAACTGGGTTACATGGTGGCAGGGCTGGGTGTGTCTGCGTATGAAGCCAGTATGTTCCATTTGGCAACCCACGCCTTCTTCAAAGCGTTATTATTCCTGGGTGCAGGCTCTGTTATTATCGCGTTACACCACGAACAAGACATCCGTCGTATGGGCGGCTTGTCTAAGCGGTTACCCATTACTTATGCGTGCATGTGGGTAGCAACATTGGCGTTGATTGGTCTTCCTGGCTGTTCCGGGTTTTACTCGAAAGACTTGATTATCGATGCCGTACAGCACAGCAGTTTATCCGCAGCACCGTATGCGTACGTGGCGTTACTGTCAGGCGTCCTGGTTACCACGCTGTATTCTTTCCGTTTGCTGCATTTGGTGTTCCACGGCACGCCCCGTATGTCTCCAGCGGAGTTTGAACATGCACATGAACCCCGTTGGGTCGTGTGGTTACCGTTAGTCATTTTGGCCATTCCTTCAGCCTTTCTGGGCTGGTGGATGTTTGAGTCTGTAACCAGCCATCAGTTGTTGGGGGATGTCTATGCGGGTATTACTGCACAACATCCTGGCCTTAGCCATGTGTACGCACACTTCACAGCAGAAGCGAATACACTGCACATTTTCTTAACACCAGCCTTTGCTTTAATTGCATTGGGCTTTGTATTGTCACTGGTCTGTTACCGTTGGTTTACGCAAGTGCCCGCACAGCTGGCGCAATTCTTTGCATGGCCCTACCGCATTCTGTTGAACAAGTACGGTTTTGATGAGTGGAATCATGCTGTATTGGTCAATGGCATCCGAAAACTGGGTGTTGGTTTTTGGCAATACGGCGACCGCATGCTGATTGATAAAGGCTTGGTACATGGCCTGGCGCACAAGGTTAGCCAATTGGCACGCTTGCTGCGACGTATGCACTCCGGATACTTATACCACTACGTATTTTCCTTGTTGCTGGGACTCGTGCTTTTGTTGGGTCTTTTGCTTATTTGCATACAGTAGGTTCAAATCATGATGTTCCCAATATTAAGCACCCTCATCTGGTTACCCATCATTAGCGGGGCCTTGTTGCTCACCGGTATGCGTTGGCTCACGCCTCAAGTGGCGCGGGTGATTACTGCTGCGGTAGTTGTTATTTCTTTTGGGGTGCTGTTCCAAGCCTACATGCAATTTGACCCCAATCTTGCCGCGCCTCAATTCCAAGAGCTGAAGCAGTGGATTCCCCAATTCCAGGTCCATTATCAGTTGGGCATAGATGGCTTTTCTTTAGGGCTGATTGCCTTAACTTGCCTATGTTTGCCCCTGGTTATTTTGTCATCCTGGCACGCCATTGCAGAGCAACGGCAATATTTGGCCGCCTTCTTATTATTGCAAGGTGCGATGATTGGTGTGTTTTCGGCGTTAGACGGATTGCTGTTTTATGTATTCTGGGAAGCGCTACTTATTCCCATGTTTTTGATTATCGGTATTTGGGGTGGCGCTAACCGTCGCTATGCCACACTGAAATTTTTTCTATATACCTTTTTTGGCTCCATTTTCTTACTGGTTGCGTTGTTGTATCTGTATCAGCAAGCTGTAGCCCAACAATTATCACTGCCGTTTAGCATTGCTACCTTTCAAGCGGTAACCCTAAGTGTGAACGCACAAATTGCCTTATTCTTAGGTATGCTGATTGCCTTTGCGGTTAAAGTACCTATGTGGCCTGTACACACTTGGTTGCCGGATGCGCACGTTGAAGCCCCTACAGGTGGCTCAGTCGTTTTGGCTGCCATTATGTTAAAGCTTGGTGGCTATGGTTTGCTCCGTTTTGTTTTACCCATTGCACCGGACGCTGCCCGTATCCTTGCATGGCCCATGATTATTTTGTCCTTAATTGCGGTGGTGTACATTGGTCTCGTAGCGATTGTGCAATCGGATATGAAAAAGCTCATCGCTTATTCCTCCATTGCGCATATGGGTTTTGTCACCTTAGGGTGTTTTGCTGCACCTGTATTGCTGTTAGGACACCACCCGGCATTGGCTACTTGGGCAATCCAAGGTGCCTATGTTCAAATGATTTCGCATGGTTTTATTTCCGCTGCATTGTTCTTATGTGTAGGGGTTTTATACGAACGCATGCATTCTCGTGAAATTGCCGATTATGGTGGCGTCGCGCAAAGTATGCCTGTCTTTTCTGCACTGTTTGTCTTTTTTGCCATGGCGAATTCCGGGCTACCTGGTACGTCGGGTTTTGTCGGTGAGTTTTTGGTGATTCTCGGCGTTTTTGCGTTCAGCAAAACCGCGGCCGCCTTGGCGGCCCTAACCTTGATTTTTGGGGCTGCGTATTCGTTATGGATGGTCAAGCGTGTATTTTTTGGGGAAGTAACCAACCCTGTTGTCGCTACTTTGTCCGACATTGATGGCCGCGAACGCTCTTATTTATACCTACTGGCTTTGCTGGTGTTATTTTTTGGTCTATACCCCAAACCATTGGTAGACCTAAATGCACAGTCTGTAGCTACCTTGCTGTCGCAAACCGCTCATTCCAAACTGCCTAAACTGTAGAGGGAAGATCATGTCTATGCTTACGCTGCTTTTGCCAGAACTGGTTCTTTCTGTCTCTATCGTGTTTTTACTATTGGCGGATGTCACTGTCTTTCGTCAGTCTATTGAACGGAGTTATCGCGCTACCGTTGGGTTTATTTTGCCGGTTGTCTTTATCATGTTGATATTGCAACACCCAGCAGCAGAGACGGGCGTGTTGCTGCAGCAATATCACGTCGACCCACTGGCTAAAACCATCAAGCTATTGCTGGTTGCCTCACTGTGGCTATGCTTGTTCTGGGGCAGGCCACAGCAGCGCATTGC
>JAZKAM010000208.1:0-4210 GCA_040389145.1 Pseudomonadota bacterium | reverse complement strand
AGAGAGCATAAGACATTTCTAATATTTCTTTTTTTTCAATCATTTTTTGTTACCCATACTTCTGGTACTTTTAGGTTCCATCTTGAGACACATTTAGTATTCTTTAGCCCAGTGTCAAAAACAGAATACCCTTTTGATATCCTATTCTTTAAGCCACATCCCTCAACCAAGTCTTCTAGGCCCATTATTTCCATTAAAAATCCAATACGTTTAAATATTGTTTTATTATTCATTCTGTTCGAGTATTCAATTAGTTTATCAAGATCAAAGAACTTTGATGCGTGGTATTCTGTGAAAATATCTTTGACAATTCGCATGCCCCCAACAATCTGTGGGTTGTCAAATAAATCTACCATAGTTTTAGTGGCATCAGAAACCAATAGCTTTACATTGTTATTCCAGACTACTTTTGTTCCAAAAAGTTTATGATGTGGGATATGTTTTAAGCGAAACCTTGTGCGTCCAATTAAAGAATTGCAATTCTGAATTTTTGTCGTTGTGAAAAAAGTGGTTGTTTCAAATATTTGTTCCGACAGATCCCAATATTTTATAGCACTAAAACCAGCTAGGTAGCCAGGAGCATATAAATGATCTGCAAGAATCCAAGGCTCTTCTATAGACGTATCACCTGTTATATTTTCGGTTGCGATGGGTATATACACGCCTCGTTTGACTCTTTTTAGCCAGCCTTGTGCACAACACCGCGAAAGAATACGAGCAGCCTCTTGTTGAGGTACCTCTAAAGTAGTTGCTGCGGCATTAGGTGTGATAACACCTTTTGATGCCAATATAACGGCAGCTAACTTACCTCTATATACTGTGCCAATGCCTTTCGAGTCCATACTACATCACATGCTACGATTTTGCCTTAATATGGCAATATTATAGCATACAATATACTTTCATGAAAATTTCTAGCATTAGTTATTAATATTGTGTGCTTGATTTTTGCCTTAATCTGGCAAATTAAAAGGCTGGAGCATACTTTCGGCATTTCATTGCGATGAACTGCACAAAAGTGTTCTCAAGTCTCAATTGTATTTCACCTTATAATCCGGAGTGGGAGTGGCCAGGTTTGGCGATCAGCGTTCTGTTGCTTGACCAGTTCCTTCGGCGCACTCCATCGGCCACTTTGTAGCAAGCGCTGAATGGTTGCCCACCGCGCTTCTCTGGCATCGGCTGCTACCTGATCGGAAGGACCGGCTTTATAGGGCTGATTTAGGTAGTACAACACTTCCTCAACCAGTGTAGAAAAATGCTTTTGCCGACAATGGTTGTGGATTAAGCCAGCTTCTAACATGTCCGATAACTCAATCCGGATTAGGTGATGTAAAGCCTCACCAACGGGCAAGGTTCCTGCAGGTAAAGGGCGGACATAGTTTCGACTGTGACGCTTATGCGGTGTACAGGTATCTTCTGTGTCATTCAGTAGCGGAATGGCAAGTGTCTGATTCGCAGTTGCTATGCTTGGCACAGAAGTCGTGGATGCTGCTGCAGTTTCAGCAGCAGCATCCACTTGTGCCCAATACCAGATCGAGCTCAATTCAAATTCAGCAACCTCTTCAGACGTATAATCACTTAGCAGATTCACACTGCTTGCTGTAATTTTTTCGTCTTCCATCGTCCAGCACAATGCGGCTGTTCGATATTGAAATGCATAGACTCGCCCTAAAATGGTACCTAATGGTAGGTAGGCTTGTCGAACCACTGTGCTGGGCTCAGTACCATCGTATTCTTTAACATCAATTACTGCCTCTAAACTTAAAGTATTTGATAGGTAAGCAGGAATAGGCGGGTTAAGCAGTAGCTTGGGCAAGCTCAGTGGTGCTTGTCTCAAATCTAAAAAGGGCCCAACCACTTCAGGTATGGGTAAATCTGGTCTTTGCGGCCAATGGCTGATGTCACTATTGGGCATGGATAGATAGGCAACTTCTTCTGCGATCAGTGTGTGCGGGCTTTGACGCAAGATTGCTATATTGGGTGTGGTTTCAGGTTTTTGAATTACCTCTGCCGCCACCTTGGTAGGCTTACGTTTCTTTTGCGCAGCAGGTGGGGTAGGTGCGGCAGAGGTCAAAACGGGTGTTGCACAAACGTAATCTTCGCGCCCTTTGCGGGAAGGCTCATTTTTAAAGGCCTCTTCAAGGTCTGCAGGGACGCAATAGTGAAATTCAGTGGAGTTATCCCAGCGGCGGGTGGTGCGTGTGATGTAGCCCATTTCTTCGAGGTTGTTATAGCACTTAGCTAAGGTGTCTTCGGAAAGACCTAATTCCGTAGCAAGCCTTTTGACATGCACTTTGACGCTTTGGTTCTCATGGCTACTACATCGACGCAACATATCGATGAGCAAAAATCGTTCTGTGGCACTGAGGGTGGTGTCTAAACAAATCGTGTTCAGCTCAATCGTGGACATGTGGTAGTAGCTGGTGCGTTGACGCGTATCGTCAATCAATTGCGCATATTGGTTGGTACGATTGGGTTTATCGTAGGTATAAGTCGTGTACGACATAGCAGCCTTCCTCTTGGCAAATACGTTCTTTCATCCAAAAATCACACAATTAAAGCGAAAAAAGCCTTAAAAGCGGAAGGTTGGATGTGCCAAGCGGTGTTACTGGGGTAAATTTTGACGTAAAATGTTCCGTAGCCATAATATGGCCTCCTGTAGTTGTCGTGTTATGGTCAGAGGTGGAGAGGTGTGAACTACCTTTTCGCCTCGTCTTGCGCGAACACCTGTTCGCGTTATGCATAAGTTATCTTACACGCAAATGCCGTGTCAACCCCTTCGATCACTTTTTCTTTTTGATCACGATTGTGTTCACAAAGGCGATTACTGCAAACACACTGGCCGTATAAAAATAATAGGGCAAGGGAATTTTGAAGGTGAAAAAGTAAGCCAGGCAGATCCCCAAAGCAAGCAAGGTGAAATAGATCAACAACATCCGTTTGATGGTTAAGTTTTTTGTGGTGGCTGCATAGCCCTGCATAAAAGCCATGATCACGCCAGAAATCAAATCCATTGTAAACTCCTGTTCTTTAACCCAACCTGACCAAACTGAATTTAGTTTAGCATGGCAGATGCCCTCAGTACTTATCCACAACAAGCGCACAATTATAGGTTATAACTATGTTATGTATTGTTAAGATATTGTTATTATTAAGAAGCCGAAGTTTTCGGATCGCTGATCCGAGATTCTCGAGTTAGCGATCCGAAAAAGTCGGATCAGCGATCCGATTTTTTAGGTTTAGGCTGAACAACTGAAAGTCGAATGTTTAAAAAGTTATCCACAGGTTTCTCGTTATTTAGTTTGTCTTCTTATTCATAAATGTTTAGGTCTCATTCTTCAAGTCTGATTCTCCAACCCCTCCACTCAGCCCCTAGCTGCAACTTGCTATAAAGTGGTGTACGATCAGAACGACCTAGTTAACAGATTTTGAGATGGCAGATGTCTACAGAAAAACCTTTAGAAGAAGTAACCCCATCCGACTTGCCCTTATCTTGCCCACGGCCCAACCAGGCTTTGTGGAACAAGCACCCGCGCGTGTTTTTAACCTTTGATCGGGCTAAAGAAGTAGCCTGCCCGTATTGTGGTACACGTTATCACTTGGTGGATGCAGAATAGTGACGGACCGTTGGTTGATTGTTTTCCCTAATTGGGTCGGCGATGCCGTTATGGCACACGCCTTTGTACGGGCTCTCCAAGCAGCGAACCCAACAGTAATGTTGGATGCCTTGGTGCCGCAGTATCTCGTTGACTTAATGCGGGCCATGCCGGAAATCCAACATGTGATTCCACATACCCTAAAACACGGGAACATCAACTTTTCTTATCAAAAGCAGCTGGCTGACCAGTGTGCCTTGCGCGGGTATCAACGCGCTTATGTACTACCCAATTCCTGGAAGTCTGCCCTGGTTCCTTTTTTGGCACGTATACCAGAACGCCATGGCTGGTTAGGGGAATGCCGCTTCGGTTTGCTTAACCGTAAACATTATCACCCCAAACGCATTGAGCGCATGGTCGACCGTTTTTTGGCCTTAGCCGAAGCAGCGCCTGGTAGCTGGTTGCCTAAGCTAACGGTGCCTGCTGCAGACGTGTCGAAACCAGACGACGGCTTAGATGCGTCTCGCCCCTTATTAGTATTATGCCCAGGCGCCGCCTTTGGGCCCGCCAAATCGTGGAAGGCCGAGTATTTCAGCCAAGTGGCCGATCATTAT
>JAZKAM010000207.1:2782-3012 GCA_040389145.1 Pseudomonadota bacterium | reverse complement strand
CAGTGCGGCGGGCAAATTCCCAAATAGGAGGAATACGCGACAAAATACGTTTGCTGCCACTCCGCATAGAGGTGTACAGTTTGCTCGATAAAATACGTGCAAAATAGTTAGACAGTGCGCCCACGTTGTGTGAAATCGACATATCATTGTCGTTCAGGATCACCAATATATCTGCGGATAGTGCACCGGCATGATTCAAGGCTTCAAAGGCCATGCCAGCTGTCATGGCG
>JAZKAM010000207.1:0-2654 GCA_040389145.1 Pseudomonadota bacterium | reverse complement strand
GCGTGGTTGTCACGCTGACTATGTTTCATTGCCTCAGACATGCCTAAGGCTGCGCTGATGGATGTACTTGAATGCCCTACACCAAACGCGTCATAGGGACTTTCTTTGCGTACAGGAAAGGGAGCAATTCCATTTTCTTGGCGCAAGGTATGAAAAAAATCTTTACGACCGGTCAAGATTTTATGGGGATAGGCTTGATGCCCAACATCCCAGATGATCCGATCCTCTGCATCAAACAGGGCATGGAGGGTTAAACTCAGCTCAACGGTTCCCAAGCCTGCGCTTAAGTGGCCACCGGTGTGGTTTAGCGTGTTCAGCAAAAAGGCACGCAACTCAATCGCGACTTGGTTCAGTTCGCCAATAGAAAGGCGTTTCACATCTTCAGGCGTCTGAATAGACGTCAGCAAGTCCGATATTGGCAAAACGCCACCCCACGTGATTTTTGTTCAAACAGTACAGGCAGATGATAGCAAAAGCGAGATTGACCAGTACAGCAGATTGGTGAAAACACATACAACTTAGTAAGTACGACTACACAAATAGTTAACGAGGCTGCGCAACTCGGTTGCCTCTGGCCCTAGTGTATTGAGCTGCTTTTCTATGTGTTGCGCATAATAAGCTGCTTGTGCTTGTGCCCCCGGTGTGCCGAATACGCTTGGGAAGGTGTTCTTGCCTAACGCGTGATCCTTCTGCGTTGCTTTGCCTAACGTATTTTCTGTGCCCAAAACATCCAATAAATCGTCTTGGATTTGAAACCATACGCCTAATGCGAGACCTAGGCTTTGCAGGGGCTCTGAAGAGGGCTGGTTAGCGGAGAGTGCGCCTAGTTGGAGCGCAGCGGCAAATAAAGCCCCCGTTTTCTCTTGATGCAATTGTGTTATTTGCTCGGCAGAGAGTGCGGTATAACTACAAAAGATGTCACGCCATTGCCCACATACCATGCCTCTGTAGCCGGCTGCTTGCGCCAATATACGTACCATGTCTGCTGTACGTGCATAGTGCGCTGTGCTCAATAATTCAAAAGCGAAGGTTAGTAGTGCATCACCAATCAAAATGGCCGCAGCTTCACCGAATTGCTTGTGCACAGTCGGCCTACCGCGGCGTAAGTCATCGTTGTCTAAGGCAGGTAAGTCATCATGAATGAGTGAATAGGCATGGATACATTCAAGTGCACACGCAGCGGCATCTGCTTGTGCCCGGGTACCACCATAGAGCGTGTTGGTGGCGTAGATCAGCGCAGGGCGCACTCGTTTGCCTGGGCCCAAAAGCCCATACTGCATGCCTTCGATGAGTTTTGGCGGAAGATTGGCTGCATCAAGACGTTGTGATAACTGGAGATTGACGCGATCTTGCAATGCTGAGAGTAGCGTCGTGTCTTGTTGCGTCATTCGTCTTCGTCCGACGGTTCTTGCTCAGTAGCAGACAGCCAAGCAATCTTTTGTTCCGCTTTTTCTAGAACACTTTGGCAGGATTGTGCAATTTTAATGCCTTTCTCGTACAATGACAGTGCTTCATCGAGGGGGACTTGTGCTGCACCTAAGTTAGCGACAATAGATTCTAAATCATTCAATAATTGCTCTAAATTCTTCTTCTGCGCAGCCATCCGAGCTTACCTTCATATAATTATTCAGAGGACAAAATAGCGGACTTAAGGGTGAAGATCAACCTGTATTTATCAGGTTGGGCAGGCGACTAGGATAGAAATACCCCCCTGTGGTAAAATGGCCCAAACGGGGGCTGTTGAATGAAAAAATATACATCGTCTGAGTATCATGAATATGTACGTTTTTTAGACGATACATTGGAAAATCTTTTGGAATATCAGCGTAAAACTGGACCGAAAGATGGTGTGAATACCGATCTGGTGCAGTTACAGGCCTTACTTTGGGACGAAGATCCTTTTGTGCAGGTACGCGCGTGCCGAGCAGCCAGTAAAATTATTGAACTACCCAGTTGGTATCACTAATCGATTTTAGCCAGAGAGCGCAAACATGACTTTAAAAACAGCAGAATTTCCTACCCTAAATATTATCAGTCACCCCTTAGTGGCGCATAAATTAACTTTATTGCGTGCTAAAGAAACGCCACAACAAGCCTTTAAGGCATTGTTGACCGAGATCAGCGTATTTATTACGTACGAAGCAACCCGACACTTGCCATTAGAGCCTGTTGAAATTGAAACGCCGGTCATGCGTACTTTGGGCTCTCAACTGTCTGAAAAGCAACCCATGATTTTGCCTATCTTGCGCGCTGGCTTGGGTATGGTAGATGGTGTTGCAACTTTACTACCTTCTGCGAAAGTAGGTCATATTGGTTTGTATCGTGACGAAGAAACACGTAAGCCAAAACAATACTATTTCAAAGTGCCTAGTGACGCTGCGGAACGTCGTTGTTTCATTTGCGATCCTATGTTGGCGACGGGTGGCTCTGCTATTCAAGCGGTCCACATGTTGAAGGAACGTGGTTTAAAGAATATTATTTTCTTGTGTGTGTTGGCTGCACCTGAAGGCGTGGCCAATTTTACCGCCGCACACCCTGATGTGCCCATCTTTACTGCCTCACTGGATGAGCGTTTAAATGAACATGCGTACATCATTCCAGGCTTGGGTGATGCAGGCGATCGTTTGTTTGGAACACTTTAAATTTTGTACCGA
>JAZKAM010000206.1:0-4638 GCA_040389145.1 Pseudomonadota bacterium | reverse complement strand
CTGAAGTTGTTCCCGCAAAAATCGTACCGTTTCGACCCCACGTTCCGCCCCACAGCAAGTCTTACCTTCTGCTTTTTGGTTGTGGCATACGAAAAAATACTTCCGATAATACATATATATCCTCAAAAAAAGGTTAAAAATGCCGCTAACAATGCACCATGAGTTGTTTTGCTCCAGGAAAGCACGTACCATTTGTGTACTTGAGCGTAATGCTCAAAAAGAGCAATTGGTAGCCATTGACAAGACATAAAAGTCGACCTATTGTGTGCATATGCTATTTAGATAGCGTATTTAACTTTGTCTTTCAATGGCAGATATGGTAACAAGGAGAGTCACATGGCTGCAAAAAAAGGCGCGAAAGCTGCCCCAAAGCGTACCACTAAAAGTCGTCCCGTCGCAAAGAAAGCAACGAAACGTACTACTGTTAAAAAAGCTGCTAAACCAGCTGCAAAAGTATTGTCTAGTTCAAAAATTGCGGTAGGCGATAAGCCTTTCACCAAATCCCAGTTTGTTAGCACAATTGCAGAACAAACCGGTTTGGCGCGTAAAGACGTTTCTAGCGTGCTTGGCGTGATTTCTGAAATCATCGCTGCCCACATCAAAAAACGTGGCCCAGCAAGCTTTGCATGGCCAGGTATCATGAAAATGAAAGTGATTAACAAGCCTGCGACCAAAGCGCGTCAAGGCACTAATCCTTTCACAGGTGAAACCATGATGTTCAAAGCTAAGCCAGCTTCCCGTAAGGTAAAAATTCTACCTTTGAAGCAACTGAAAGAAATGGCTTCCAGCTAAGATTAGTGGACGTAAGTCAGACGAAAAAAGGGCCGAAAGGCCCTTTTTTTTATCAGCCGACAAACTCAAGACCGCTAACGCACCACAATACGGGTGGGCAGCAGGCGTGTGTAGGCATTTTTATGCCATACCAACCAGATTAGCCCAGACAAACACCCCAACAATGCCACAAGCCAAATGACCGTGATCCACGGGTGTAGCGCCCAAGTAACGATTTGGTAGTAACCCACAGCGCCCGCGTAGGCTAATGCAGTAGTCCAAACCACAGAAAAATAGGCCCAATAACGCCCTACTTCTCGAATCATCACCGCCACAGTTGAAACACAAGGCATATAAAGCAGTATGAATAACAGATAACTGAAGGCAGCGTGCGTACACCCAAAATGATTTGCCATCGGGGATGCTTCCGGCTCGGGCACGCTACCCAACAATAATTGAACTTGCATACCAATACTTGCGACAGAAGCATTCAGGGCAGCCTTAGGGTCGTAAGCAGTTTCTGTTACGTTTGGTTCATACAATGCATTTAGCGTACCAATAACGGCCTCTTTGGCGACCATACCGGACAGTAGGCCGACTGTTGCCGGCCAATTATCTTGTGTCACACCCATGGGATAAAAAATGGGTGTGACAGATTGTCCGACAAAAGCCAGCACGGACCTCTGTGTCGCTGTCGCTTGCTCTAATGCTACGCTCGGATGTGCTTTACCTGGCATGGGTACTTGGTTTAAAAAGACCAACAGCGCACACAACGGCACAATAGTTTTACCCGCTTGCACGATAAAGCGTCTTAAACGGATCCCTGCCTGCTTTAACAAACGGCCCAGCCGTGGCAAACGGTACTCAGGCAATTCCAAGAGCAATGGCTCTGTTACACCCCGGCGCAGCATACGGTCTAAAATAAAGCCTGTCAGTAACGCCAAAGCAATACCAATCAAGTACAAAGCAAAAATCACTTGGTGTCCAGAATCTGGGAAAAATGTCGCGGCAAATACCGTAAAAATAGCCAAACGCGCACCGCACGACATAAAAGGCATCATCATCACGGTGACAATACGGTCACGCTGTGTTTCCAAACTGCGGGTGGCCATGATGGCAGGCACATTGCAGCCAAACCCGATAATCAGCGGCACCAAAGACTTACCCGGTAGTCCAATCCAACGCATCATGCGGTCAACGACCACAGCAACGCGTGACATGTATCCGCTTTCCTCTAGAAAGGTCAGACCAAAAAACATAAACCCTAATACAGGCACAAACGTTAGCGTGGTCGTTACACCCGAGCCTATGGCTTGGAGTAACGCAACCACAATTCCGTGTGCCCCTAATTGTTGGGCGCCATATACCAGACCACCAAAAACGAAGTCGCCTAAAAAGCGCTCAAAAAATTCCTGGAAGAGCCCACCAATTTGGATGGCCCAAAAGAACAGCAAGTACATTGTGACCAAGAAAATAGGCACACCTAAAAAGCGATGCAAAAAGAGAGTATCCCAATTACGCGTGGCAACCTTGGGTTTTGCCCAAGATAAGCAGGCCAATTGCTTTTCAATCCAAGTGTACCGAATGCCTGCCATGGTCAAATCGGCGTCTGCTGCAACGTGTACGCTGTCATTTAATCCTGAAAATCGTTCCAGCAGACGCCAATCTCTATCTAAATACGCAAAAGCTTCAGCCCGATTCAAACCCTGTGCCGTTAAGGTAACCAGCGCATCCGCAATACTATCTGGATAAGGCAAATGCAAAACATTTGGCTCAACCTTTAGCCAGGTATCCAATGGGACACCATCAATAAGAGGCAAATGACTGACAGCATAAACAGGACAGCTGAGGATTTGCGATAAGATTTTTTCAATAGGTTTCAAACGGGATTCGTTTGCGCCTTGAGTAGACTGCAACAGCACAACCACGCGGTGGCCACGCTCCAACAACTGGAGTGTTAGGTACAAGTGGGTCTGAATATGTTCAATGTCGACCACATTCAAAATTAAATCGATGTGTGTTTGATCTAAATAGTCTAAGGTAACCTGCTCGTCACAGGGATTATTTTCTGACGTGGGCACCAGGCTATACACGCCGGGCAAATCGACCAACTCAATAGTGTGTGCAACAAAGCGAAACTGCGCCGCTTGGCACTCTGTTGTTACCCCTGCCCAATTTCCTACTTGCTCACTACACCCGCTCCAGGCATTAAACAGAGTCGTTTTTCCACTGTTCGGATTACCCAGCAATACAATGCGGCGCAGCTCGGTCATAGCATTTCCACCTGAAACATCAGCGCTTCTTGTCGACGCAAGGTAATGGTCAGCCCACGTAGTCGAATGACCAGAGGATCGCCCAAAGGTGCCACCTGCTCTACCGTAAATTCCGTGCCCGGCAATAAGCCCATCGCTAAAAACTTAGAGCGATGCATCAAGCCAGCAGCAAGCCCGGAAATACGACCCCGTTCCCCTGCCACGCAATCCACCAGTAGCTTAGCCCGTTGCTCTAACACGTCTCAACCTTTTAAGCCCATATACTAATAACCATTCTAAATGATAATCATTCTCATTTAAAGGTCGCCAGAAACCTTTGCTAAATACGCATAGTTACACACACCCTACATAGGGTGCCTATTGTAACAGTCCAATACTAATATAAGCTGTGACGAATAAAAGTAAGCCAACTAAGCACTGTAAAAAGACCATGCCTACAGTTCCAGAGGTCATGCCTGTAATACCACCGCTCATGCTTCCTATTCCACCGATCATGCCCACAATACTACACCCCTGGAATTACAGGCATGACCAGTCGAATTACAGGCACATACTTAATAGAATATAAATACAATTACACTTAAACTTCTTCTAAAAGTGATTAAACCTTTCTTAAATGGCACCAATAAAAATTGGAAAGCATTCAAAATAAGGTTGTGCAACCAACAAGAAAATGAATCAAACAAGCCGAAAGACTCTTTCAAATCACCGACAAAAAATATTTTCCATAAGGCTATTGCATTCGAAAATTGAGTTAGTTAAAGTGGCGATGAAGCGTGTAATTAAGTTTATGTAAGCGTGCCTGTTAGGGACTGCAATCCCAAAACAAGCACTAATCATAACAGACCTCTACCGAAGGGAGATCGTACTATGACTAGCCACATTCTAACGTTTTTGACACCCCCATTGAAGGCTTTTCCCTACCCGGCACCGTGGTTTTCCACGAATTTTTGCATATTGGGTACGTTTGGCGCATAGCGCTTTGCTTTTTAGGGAAAAGCCATGGAAGAAACGGTTGACGGATCACGTCACGAATCAGATCACAACGTATTTGCGTCTTGCCTGAAAAGCAGACGCTACAATGGCGCGTTTGTTGCGATTCATACGGCAGAGCTAGCTAAGATTTTGGCCGACACGGCGTTGTCGGATATGAGCAAGCTGGTGCTGCTGGCGATTGCCGTGCTCACCTACTGGGAGCCAGATTACCTGCGCGAAATCTATGCCGGTGAAATCGCTGACTTGTTTGGCCAGAATTCAGAAAAACAGAACCTCGTCACGCCAAACACCATCACCAAACACATCAAAAAACTACGGGATGGCGGTTATATTGGCACCTGCCGCATGAAACCGCGCGGCCCGTTAACCATCAGTTATGACTTACCGGCACACTACTGGGCAGATTTTCAAACACATACATCATACGATCCGACAGACATCAGTCATACAGCCGCGTTGAAACACTTACGCTATAACGTCAGTTTTATCCCCTTCAATGTCACAGAAATGCAGCTGATTTTTTCAGCCCCCTTAACGCCAGCCCAAAAAGTAGTATTTTTGGCCTTGGCACTCAAAACCCATACCTACAAAGACTTAA
>JAZKAM010000205.1:2840-4713 GCA_040389145.1 Pseudomonadota bacterium | reverse complement strand
TTGCACGGGTGCTACTTGTACGACAGTAGCCTCTTGTCCAAATTTGTCTACAATTTCAGACAATGGAGGCAAATCTTCCAGTGTCTTCAAGCCAAAGTGTTCTAGAAAATCTTTTGTTGTAGCATATAAGGCTGGCTTTCCTGGTACATCCTTATGACCAACCACTCGTACCCATTGATGGTCTAACAGAGTTTTGACGGTCTGTGTGTTCACCACCACGCCGCGAATGTCTTCAATTTCACCGCGCGTAATGGGTTGACGGTACGCAATCAAAGGCGCAATTTGCGGATGGGTTTCAAAACGCCAACCCGTAGCGCCCTCTGTGAGCACGACCCCACGCTCTTCATACAATGCACCCAACGCCTTTAAGGCAGCTTGCAGCTCTTTTTTGCCCATGTCATTCGGACATAAGGACAATAAGTTCTCTGTATCTAAAGGTCGGCCAGACGTTAACAGAGCCGCCTCAATGATGCGCTGAAGTAAAGACAGGTTCGATTTCTGACTCATCGCTTACCACCGATTTAATATAAATAGGACCAAACAATTCAGATTGCATGAGATCTAACACGCCTTCCTTTACCAATTCTAGCATGGCTAAAAAAGTAACCACGACGCCCGTACGCCCTTCTTCCACTTTCAAAAACTGAGTAAACAAAACAAAGCTTTGTCCTTGAAGGCTGGTTAAAATAGTCGTCATCCGTGCACGAACGGATAACGGTTCCTTTTGAATGGTGTGTACGGTTTTTAAAGAAGCGCGTTTAAAAATATCAGCCAAGGCGCGAAACACATCTTCTGAGTTTAAGTCAGGCCGACGCACTTGATCGAACTGAGGTGGTGCAATGTGCCCCATCCATCGGTCACGACCTAAATGTGGTAATGCTTCTAAATCTTCTGCTGCCTGTTTAAAACGTTCATAATCTTGCAGGCGTCGTACCAACTCTGCACGGGGATCCAGTTCTTCACCAGTTTCCTCAACAACCTGCCGTGGCAATAACAAACGCGATTTGATTTCCGCTAACAAGGCCGCCATGACCAGATAATCCGCAGCCAATTCTATTTTTATTGCATTCAATACATTGACGTACTGCATGTATTGCCGCGTCACTTCTACAATGGGTATATCGAGAATATTCAGGTTTTGCTTACGGATCAGATACAATAACAAATCCAAAGGCCCTTGGAAGGTTTCTAAAAACACTTCCAGTGCATCCGGCGGTATGTATAAATCTTCCGGCAATACCGTGAAGGCTTCGCCCATCACGCGAATTCCGGACTCCATTTTCGCGATAACCGTTTCGCTCACAAAACTAACCCCATTGCTTCTTTCACTGACTCAAGTGTTTCACGCGCGACAGCCCGTGCGGCTTTCGCCCCTTGCGCTGCGATGTCTTGAAGCACGTCCTGTCGCCCTACATAAGGCGCTACGCGTGCCAACATCGGTTCTTGCTCCGCCAACACTTTATCAATCACAACCTTTTTACAGTCTAGGCAACCAATTTTGGCTTGTCGACACCCGATTTGCACCCATTCCTTTTCTTCAGCATTGGAATACACTTGATGCCATTGCCAAACCGGGCATTTTTCGGGCGTACCTGGATCGGTTCGACGCACGCGAGCCGGATCGGTAGGCATTACTTTCAATTTTTGTGTGATGCTCGCGGGCGCTTCACGCAATGCAATAGTGTTGTTGTACGACTTAGACATCTTCTGACCATCTAAGCCGATGAACTTAGGATGTTCACTGAGCATAGATTTTGGTTCTAACAGAATTCTTTGCCCACCCCCAGCCAAATACCCTAATAGGCACTCTTCTTCATCACTGCTAAAACCAAACGACCGCACCAGTGCTTCGCCTGCACCCAACGCATCAGCA
>JAZKAM010000205.1:0-2830 GCA_040389145.1 Pseudomonadota bacterium | reverse complement strand
TGGCCTTGATAGGCGGTTAAATAACCGTGGTACTGCTGTTGTTGCGTGATGGATAAGCGAGCCAAAGCGGCTTCTACTTGTTTTAAGTAATCGGGGTGTTTGCCATAGAGGGTATTAAACCGACGGGCGATATCACGCATCATTTCCAAATGCGGTAATTGGTCTTGACCAACCAAAACGCAATCAGCCCGATACACCAAAACGTCTGCTGCTTGGAGGACGGGGTATCCTAAAAAGCCATAGTTGTTTAAATCCAAGTGTTTGAGTTTTTCTTGTTGTTCTTTATAGGTTGGCACACGCTCTAACCAGCCTAACGGGGTAATCATCGACAGTAAGATAAATAGCTCTGCATGCTCAGGCACTTGGGACTGCAGGTAAAGATTGCAGGCATTCGGATCGAGCCCAGCTGCCAGCCAATCCAACAGCAAGCCCCAGGAATGTTCTGCGAGCTGCCGGGGATCTTCATAATGGGTGGTTAATGCATGCCAGTCGGCAATAAAGAAAAAGCACTGCATATCATGCTGTAACCGTGCCCAGTCTTTAAGCGTGCCGTGATAATGGCCAATATGCAAAGGGCCTGTAGGGCGCATGCCGGAGACCATACGTGGTTTTGGTAAACGACCGGTCATATAGCTTCTCCTACTGCGTGATATTGCGAGCGAAGCCTGATAATATCATGTTAAAGCGTTACAACAAACGCGACTTTGAGGCACATAAACGTGATTGTTGAGTACCTACCACTCGTGATTTTCTTTATAACGTATCGCTTGGCCGACTTATACTGGGCGGTGGGTGCATGTATGGCATCTACTTTAGCCGTCTCAGCGTACCATTACCTGAAATATGGCAAAATATCCCCTGCCCAAGCCTTTGGGGTAGCAACTATGATGATATTGGGCCTTTTGACCCTCTGGTTTCGGGATGAGCGCTTTATTAAGTGGAAACCGACTATTGTCTATTGGGCTTTAGCTATTGGTTTTACCGTAACCCACTTTGTGGGCAAAAAATTCGCCATGCAGCACATGTTAGACCAACAAATCTCTGTACCTCAACACACCTGGCGCCGATTGAACGTAGCGTGGGTCGTATTCTTTTTGGCGATGGGCTGCCTTAATTTATGGGTTGCTTTCCAGTACGACACCAGCACTTGGGTCAGTTTTAAGCTTTTTGGCGCCACATTACTGACGCTGGTATTCATTGCTGCTCAAATGTTCTGGTTGAACCGCCGCCCGGCGCAAGACTGAACTAAAACCAACCCCGTGTAACAACACGGGGTGGCCCCCAAAACCAGCTAGACTAATGACAAGCAGTTCTTGTCTGTAGGCTTTGGGAGTATGTATGGCAAACGCAGAAAATGAAAAACAAGGCAAACCATCAGAACAGGCTTCCGTTACGCCTCCCCGCCAAGCCACACTGGTAACGACCTTTCAGGCCAAACAAAATGCATTGGTGCAACCCAGCATTGGCGGCCACCAAATTCCCCCATCTCAAGTCATACCCGACGCAACAAAAGACACCCCAAAAAAATAAACGACCTCCAACCATCCTGACCGCAGCACCATGCTGACCCACGACCAATCTGGCGCATTCCACCAGCGATGCACGCCTATGTGTACATTTTTTTTCAACCGCGCCGATATTAGGTCCAGGGACCCTGAGTCACGCCGCAGATTGCACGCCACGGATGGGTTATTTGTTGGTCATGGCAGAAACAGTAGGAACAGCATTAAATGGATAAGCAGACAAATAATAAACCTAATACACCTGGCACAGGCAGCACTACAAAAGCATTAGCAACCAACATTGCCGGTAAAGCGCAACGCGCCGTTGGTGGTGTGGTAGGCGAAGCTGGATTAAATACGCTCAAGGCAGTGCCCGTCGTCGGCGAAGTAGTAGGCGCCGTTGACGCACTGACTGGCGGTGCTGCGTCAAAAATTGCTGGTCACGCTGGAGCCTTGGCAGTTAATACCGGATTAAATGTCGGTTTAAATACAACACAAGAATTATTTGGTGGTAAGAGTGTTGCAGAAGGTGTTACCGCTGCAGTCAAACAAGGAATGCAAGGTGAAATGGGTAGCAATATGCTCAGCCACGCTATTGGTCATGTGGTAGGCAAGCAAGCCGGAAAATTTGGCATAAACACTACGGACCAAGCTATCAATGGCGCCAGAGACATTGTGAACGGACCTGACCCTAGTAAAGCACCGGGCACTACTATAGGTATCACCGGAAAAGGATTGGCAGACTTAGCGTCGCAATTTACCAATGCAAGTACACTGCTAGAACATATGATGGGTGGTAGTGGTGGTATGCCACAGTTGGGCGGTGCAAAGCAAACAGGCGCAACGGCAATAAAAGCTGTCCATGCACAAGAACATAATAAAAGTGCATCAGCGCCACCCCCTGAACCAGCTCAAGAACATCACAAAAAACCAGGAAACCGTGCTTAAGCAAGAACCAGCACAAGATAAACAATAGGAGCATATTATGGGTGCAGCAGTATTAGCAGGCGAAGCCGGCGGCGCAGGCGCTGCCGGTGGGATGGCAAAAGGTGGTGGTGGCGGCGCACCCAAACCTGAAGGGCCAGGCGGTGGTGGCAGTAGTCCCAGCCCTAGCGGTGGTGGAGGTGGCGGAGGAGGACTCGTTGGTGTACTCAGCACACTGGCAGACACCATCAAAAGCTCCCCTGAGATCATTGCGGGTGTCGGTGGTGGTACGCCCTCACCCGGCGGTCAAGGCCAATCCAGCGCAACCCCACAGCAAGGACAAGCCGCACACGCCGCACCAAATGCACCAACGCCTTCGCCGGGGAATGACAACGATAACAAAC
>JAZKAM010000204.1:0-1624 GCA_040389145.1 Pseudomonadota bacterium | reverse complement strand
GACTGTCTTCCACCCTGGACATAGACGGAGCGCACTCTCATTTTCGCCGGTCGGAAACCGGGACTGGCTACCACCCTGGACGTCGTCGGAGATTACGCCCAAAATCTATTTATATTTTTTGGGAATACTACGACAACATGAGGACAGAAAGATTCAATATATTTACTTAAGAAAACAATGGTAAATGGAGCAAACTAACCCTCAACCCAATATGTCCGGTTGGAAAGGAAGAGATTTTGAATTTCTAATTGTTGGTGACATTCAAATTTCAAATGAGGAATTCGATGAAATCATGACGCCTAATTCTATGCACTGGTCGAAGTTCGAAAAAAATGGTTGGCCGCACTATAAAGTTGATGAAGACGACTTCAACTATTCTTGGGAAATGCCAGGAATACAAATGACGTTTAACGACGAGATTAGTTTTGATAAGGCTAGGATGATAGCGGACGAAGTTGTTGCAAATATCAAAGCAACGGGGCAAAATGCCGAACTACAGATTATTGACTCAACAAAGGTCAATCAATTCTAAAACAAAAAATCCATCTTAAACTAAGATTGATTTCGTTTGTGCCCCACACGGGAATCGAACCCGTTACTTACCTTAAGGCAAACTGGATTTTAGGTCCTGCGAAACTTAATGCTGGCTCAGGGGAATCAATTTTTATTTTTGGAACACTAACGATGACATGGGAGATATCAACAAATTTGCGGTGGCAATTATGCCGGGATCACCTGCTTTTATTGCTGCCGCAAACAGAGGCAGAATATCGATCGACTAAGTGCTACACTTCAGGGGATCTCTCTGTTTCGCTTGCTGCGCCACGCTACACTACGAGATGACGGTACTATTGGGCTGCGTCATGTATAGCGAATACGATCACATATTGGAAACCGGCAACCGCGCCCGAATTAGGAACAAACAACGCAGAACACGGTAGGTTTGCTCTGCTATAATTTCCCTCACCCACCTCGCAAAACTTTAGTTATTTTACACCTGCAACTCTACAAAGCATGATCAGCATCCGCCACATCGTAAAACAGTACGCAGGCTATCGCGCGCTCAACGATGTTAGTATAGAAATTGAAAAAGGAAAAGTATTCGGGCTGCTGGGGCCTAATGGCGCCGGTAAAACCTCTCTTATCCGCATTATCAACCAGATAACGGCTCCCGATTCGGGCGAGATATTGTTTGATGGCCAGCACCTGGGCAGGCAGCACATAGAGCGCATAGGGTATATGCCCGAGGAGCGCGGCCTGTATAAGAAAATGGAGATAGGCGAGCAGATCATTTACCTGGCCAGGCTCAAGGGGCTGAGCCGGGCAGAGGCGCTGAAGCGCACCAAGTACTGGTTTGAAAAGCTGGAGATACAGGGCTGGTGGCACAAAAAGATAGAAGAGCTTTCGAAGGGCATGCAGCAGAAAGCTCAGTTTGTGGCCACGGTGCTGCACGAGCCGGAACTGCTGATACTTGATGAGCCGTTCTCTGGCTTCGACCCGGTGAACGCTGACATCATAAAGAATGAGATACTGGAGCTGAACCGCAAGGGGGCCACGATCATCTTTTCAACTCACCGCATGGAGTCGGTAGAAGAGCTGTGCGATTCTATAGCGCTGCTGAACC
>JAZKAM010000203.1:15254-16280 GCA_040389145.1 Pseudomonadota bacterium | reverse complement strand
CTCTGTTTTATACAATCGGTTCAAGTACCTGATATTCCTCATCAGGACAATAAAAGGGAATGAATGCACCCAAATATTTATTTCGTCGCGCGGGTTCGTCCTCCTGGTCACGTACAGACATTTTTTCTAAGCGCCATATATCAGGCGCAACCAATTTAAGAAAATTGGATAATTCATTGGTACTTGGGTACACACCCTCAACAGTTTGCGCCAATCTTGTGTCATGAGCTTTGGTGACCTGGGCAATCATTGTCTTAACGTCTTCATTGTGTTCGGAAAGAAAATCAGGTTCTTCTTTATAGGGTGTCGGCATCTCGCAAAATGTTGGTCGGGTATCTTTATTCATGAGTTCATCCTCAGCTCTTTGTTGTTGGGAATTGCACTTGATAGGTGAATTAGCGCAGATAAAAACACATTGAATGAGCTTTTAAAAAGCATAGCTACAATGAAAATATACATCTCCCAGTATATATGCAATGAACAGCGAGCGCAAGAAATTTAACTTTCTTGCATTGGTGTGTTTGCACAAATCAACCAGCGTTGGCGCTTAAACGCTAAAGTGCAATTAATTTCGTCAAGATATTTAAAAAGTTAAGGGCCAACTGATTTTTTCTTCTTTTCTTTTTCACCATTACCATCTGTGCTTGTGGATTTTTTTGTGCTTTTAAAATAGCTGACGAAGCGACTAAGGATAAAAGCCTTCTTCCCCTTTGCCATAGGCGCATTGTTTCCATCAGCGGCACCTTGTGGAATAGCATTTTCAGCAGTATGTGGATCGGAATGTTTTGAAGCGTCTGTTGGTAATGGATTTTGATGGCCTGAAAGGATGCGACGGATAAAACTCATTGCTGGTTTTGGTTTATCCGAATTTGCCTTTTGATCTGCATTGGCTTCTGGGGCAGGCACCTTTTCTGGTTGTCGCGTGTTTAAAGATAACGTAACAATGACATTCAAGCATTGTTTTAGCCTGTCTCTAGCAAAAAATTCAGCATTACTTACTTTCTCGGAAGCACTGGATGTTTTCTT
>JAZKAM010000203.1:4344-15244 GCA_040389145.1 Pseudomonadota bacterium | reverse complement strand
CTGGCAACTTCTTGCTCAGAAGTTGTGAGCGCATAGATCTTGTTTTTCTGAAGTTCATATAGCTTAATCAATAAGCGATCAAAATCTTCTTGGAGTTGCTGTGTTTTTTCTGTAGGGATGGATTCACTCAACTTTTTACTGTCATCAAATAGGGTGAGTATGTCAAAGTACAGTGCGTCTAACGGCCGTTCCATCGATTCAACTGTCTCAACAAGCGTAGCGAGCTCTTTGTATGGGTCTAGCGTATGCTCCGTTTTTTCAGATGTAGCATAAAGTTGCTCAGGATTTTCAAAGCAGTCTACAATATCCAACAAAATAGTAGTCAATGCTAAGTGGAAGGCTTTTAGTTCAACAGATTCAGGGGTTTCTTGTGAAAGATAGAATTTAAGATGGTGCGCACAATGCTCATTAAAATAAACTAAAAATTCATTGAATAAATCTTGCTGTAAATGCTGTGTTGATTTTTTTATGGACTGAATTTTATTTTGTAATAACAGCAGTTCAGTCAGTGTATGCGTGTTGGAAATAGGGTGTGTTGCACTTTGAGCATCACATTGTATGTGCGCTACATACTCATCATTGTCTCTTTTTTCGGCCGACAGGCTTATTTGTTGATGGTGACCAATAATGTGGATCAAATTGGCTTCAGGCATGCTGTGTAATGCAGTTAAAACACCTAAAAGACGTACTAAGTGTTCCTGATGTTCGCTGGATAGGTTGTTTCGGTTCTGATCGAGGAATTCAGTTAAGGCATCACTATCCGTTTCGAGCTGTGCAATAAGTAAAGTGTAAGGGCTCTTCCCCGCATCGTGAACAGCAGGGTTAGGGTCGTTAAATCCATAATCTAGCTTAAATTGGTTGGTTTCCTCAGAGAGGGTGCGGAACAAAATATTTGTGCTACATAAGTTATTGAAGAGATTATGTTGCAGGAGTCCTTCACGCATTTTGTTGATCAGTTCGCCGCTGGAGTTTTTGAATTGATGCAACGATGTTCCGAGCTCGTTTTTCCCATGGACAATAGATAAAAATAGTCCTTTAAGAAAACTAAATACGAAATATGGCCAAAGTACCACGTAAGATACGATACCCACGGCAAAGCCATAAAATAGTTTATGATAAAAACGTGGCCCAGAAGGTTTTATCCGTTGTAACTCGTATGCTGAAGTTATATTGGCAAGCTGTTCTTTTACCACCATAGGGGTAGGCTTTAATTTTGAATATTTGGGTTGAACTAGGGGATTGGATGTTGGGCCAAGGTTTGGCGATGGTGATGTAGGATCAGCAACAGCAGATTCAGGTGCTGGCACAGCGCTTTGTTGTAGTACATGTCCATCTGTGTTCTTTGTGGGCTTTTTTGGCATAGTCCTTACGCTCCCAAACTATGTTGCTGCAAAAGACTTCAATCTTAAACGCGGTTAGTGTACACCCTTTGTTTAGAACTGTGTACACCAATGCGATGCTTTTTCTTCAGTCTTAACAGGTATCTGCGCAAATCGCTTCGCGCATTCTCTTCATGTAACGTGTCATGTATACCACATTGTGTCTTGATAACAGGGTTAAAATGATCGGTTCACGTGCTTTAAACAAGTGGTGTAAATAGGACACGTGATACTGGGTACACGTGCTGCACGGGCACCCAGGTTCAATAGGGCCAGCCTGGTTTCTGTAACGACCTTGTTCAATTTTCAAGTTACCTTGATCCGTAAACAGGGTGCCGTGCCGCGCAGCACGTGTTGGGTATGCGCTATCAAAACTATCAATACCTAAGGGAATACACGCGGCTAGTGAAGGCAAGTCCGCGATACCCAGTAAGTGTCTTGGGAATGGGTCGGGTAAGTGTGGAACAGTGTCGGTGACGGTTTGAATCATTTCAGCCGTGTTTCTGCCTAGGCTCCCACCAATAGCAAAGCCATCAAAGGGTTGTTGGGTCAGCGTGCGGCAGCTGAACGCACGTAATTCCGGATCAATGCCGCCATGAATCACTGCATACATAGCTTGCTGTTGTGGTTGGGCAAGGTGATAACGCAAAGAACGTTCTTCCCAGCGGTGTGTCCGATGCAAAGCTTCTAGTAAGCTTCGTGCTTTGATATGGAAGGGTGGCAACTCATCCAGTGGAATAATAATGTCTGCAGCCAAGTCTTTTTGTGCTTGCACAGAGGTTTCAGGGCTCAGAAAAATCTTTTGACCATCACGATAGGAACGAAAGGTAACGCCTTCTTCTGTGATTTTTAAAACACACCCATCGTTTTTCTTAACGCCTCGGCTTTTGATTTCATTCGCAACGCCGCCATACGCTAGGCTAAAGACCTGAAAGCCACCGGAATCGGTAATTAAGGGGCCTTTACGGTTAATGAAGGTATGCAAACCGCCAAACTCTTTGACCAATGCCGTACCAGGCTGCACCATCATATGGTAGGTATTGCAGAACATCAGGGACAAGTCTTCCATGCAGGGGTCGAGGTTGTCTATGGCCTTTAGCGAGCCATTGGTGCCAACACCAACAAAGCAGGGTGTATCAATGACGCCATGGGGTGTGTGAATGCGGCCAACACGCGCTTTAGAGCGTTTGGATTGATGTATTATTTCAAATCGGAAATAGGGTTGTTGCATGGTGGCGGGTGTTGTCCTGTTATTGTGGTCGGTAGAGTAATTGGCTGCTTAATGCCATGGCGCCAACAGCGAGCAGTTTGATGCCATAGCTGATCAAAAGCACTTCGGTAATATTCGACATCACGCCCCATAAGGCGCCATAGCTAAAAATTACGGTATCGATCCATTCGCTGATGCTTAAGCTGATTAAAATGGCCAAACCAATCGGTATGGCTTTCCAACGCTTGCTCACATAAGAGAATACGCCAATATCTGTATACTGACTGACCAGATAGGCGGCGCATGAGGCGGCGAAGAAGCGCGGCATGTTACTGAGGATGTGTTCGTAATGTACGCTGGCTGTGTCTTCTGCACTGGGGATCCACATATGGTGCCAGTGTGTGACCAAGCAAAAGAACAAAAAAGACGCGAAGGTGAGTAGCACAGCGCGCTTTGCTGCCGCATTACCCTGTGTTCTTTGTAAGAAATTAACGCTCAGCAGACTGCCCACGGCAAATACGTCGGTTGTTGTAGCGTGTATGCCAAACAACAACACCTGCTTTTGCACCAATATGTTGGCCAATAATCCAAAAAACACCACCAAAAGCGTTAAGTGCTGGTGTGCATAACGGGCACACGTAACCACTAAGCCGGTAATGAGGAAACAGCCGAAAAAGAATAATAATTCGTTTTGCATGAGATCCCAAAGTTTACCAAATCGCACCCTTAAGGTTAAGTGTGCCTACAAAGAAAAACCAGAAAAACCGCCAATGGGTTGGCCGGCCTTAGCTTTTTGCTAAAAAATGAATAAACAGAGGCCCAATACCATGCGGTATGCAACAAAAGGCCACAAGCCATATCGGCCAACCCATTGGAGGAAAAGCCGTATACAGGCTAACGCAACGACAGCACTGGTCACCATACCCAGAAAAATCATATTTAGGTGCTCTATTGGCACACCCTGTGCATGTACAAGCTCATAGGTGCTGGCCATAATCAACGTCGGGATCCCGCATAAGAGAGAAAAGGTAGCGGCTGCTTGCGGTGGTAACCCAAGTAGTAAACAGGCAGTTAACGTAATCCCAGAACGTGACGTACCTGGAATCAGCGATAACGCCTGAAAACATCCAATGAGTAGCACTTGCTTGACGCTTAAGTCTGTATAGCCCAGTGTGCCGGGACGATGCAGCAGCGCTACACCCAATAGTGCACCAAAACCCAGTGTCGTATAGGCAAGCAACTGTGGGCTGCGACAATACTGCTCAATAGCGTGGTGGCCAAAGGCACCAGCCAACATGACTGGAATAGAGCAGACAGCCAGTTTAAAGGCTAATGTGTTTGGTATGTTACGTGGGTTGGTGAACCAAGAAAAAAATTCTTGAATACACTGTAAAACCGCTTGGCGAAAATAGAGCAATAGGGCAATGAGGGTTCCACAGTGCAAAGCAACGTCAAAGAGCAATCCCTGATCGGCCCAACCTAGCCAGTAGGAGATCAGCACCAAGTGAGCGGAGCTAGAGACAGGAATGAATTCGGTTATACCCTGTACCACTGCCAACACTAGAGTTTGTATTATGTTCACTGCGTTCCCTCGCTAATAAATGGGTTATGCGTTCCCTGTAACTTATAAACGGCATTATCCCATGCACGCTCCCAGTCTGTCGCGGGGTATTCTGTATGCCAAGCGAGAAATAGTGTTATTTCGTCGATACTTAAAGGGTAGCCGTAGTGTTCATGTAAGTAGAGGTAAGCGCGCGCTATCACGCCCTTTGCTGTATCCGGTGGTTCTAATAGATGGCTCGAGTGGGAAAGTTTAAGGCCACACGTTGGCCATACTTCATCTGCAATTGGTACTAAAGCAATGCGGTATTGCTGTAATAGGCCGGCGGCTTTAGGCAGTAAGGGCATAACATTGTGTAAATCCGTTGCAAAGCCAGCGTAGCGAGTATTTTGCTGCTGGCAACAGCGGTGCCCTGTGTGTAATTTACCGTTCAGCAAACAACTGCTGTGCCAGCAGCCAAATAGTAGCCCAAGCCGTTCACCAGAAGCGATATAGCCCCACCGTACGCGCGTTGCTGCCTGAGGTAACAGTTCATTGTTGGATAAGTGAATGCGGTTTTGGTCGCCTATAGGTAAATGGCATAATACGGTGTACTGCGTTTGCCGATGCACCTGGCGTGCCTGTTTTATGGTATTACGGTCAGGCCATACCGTTGCTTGAGATGGCGTGTTCCACAACAGTAGGGTCAAAAACGCAAAAAGGCGGTATGTCATAGGCAACTGAGGTACACTTTTAGGAGTGAAGCCAATATAACTGATTTTAAGCTGCCTAGCTAGTAAAGCCCAAAAGGCTATGGCATAAACAGCCTACAGTTAATTGCTAAGCTATTTTAGTAAAAGAAATATTTTGGGAGGTTTACGTGAAACGATATGTTGTATGGGCAATGCTGTTCTTTACCGCAGGTATGGCTTACGCCGTGGATTTGGCCGATGTGGCGTCTGGTGTCTATGAGCCGCTCAAATTTGTGACGATCATGATGCGCTATGCTTCCTATGCAGTAGGTTTCGCATTATTTGTTGGGGCCATTTCACAATTCCAGTTGCACCGTATTAACCCAAAACTTACACCTTTAATGACACCGATATTTCTGCTCTTTCTGGCGTTGGCAGCACTATTTTTACCTTATATCAGCACAATGTTTGGGAACTCTTGGAGTGCAGAAGAGCAAGATGCACGTGGTACAGCTGGGGCAATAGAGCAAGGTGAAAGCCCTGTGCGTCGTCCGACAAACAGAGTAGCGCCACCAGCCGAATCTACCTACTGGGGTGATGCGTACAGTAACAAGTAGTGCAACATAGCTGTGAATTGTCAATCACCCCGCCCTAAAGGGCGGAGCTTGTAAAAGCTCAGGTTGACCAGACGACGGGCAGGAGAGAGAAGTTGTTCGTAAACGATAGACAGCATACAGATACCTTAGGATGCCGCCTCAGTCCTAAGCGCTATCGTGGGGAAGCAGAGGTTTCTGTGCGGAAGGAAACCGACAACTCCATGTACAAAGGCTGTTTATCTCGTCGAGAGGAAGACGGATTGGGTTATGGCTCCGAAGTAGCCCCTACGCATCACCCTAGTGATAGGAGTATTTAACGCATGTGCGTTTATGTCATTTCTCGATCGGGCAAGCCGCTCATGCCGTGTGCACCGGCCATTGCCCGACGGCTCTTAAAAGAAGGTAAGGCGAAAGTAAAAAGTCGGATCCCGTTCACGATACAATTGTTAGAGGACAGCACGGAATATACGCAGCCGGTGGTTGCGGGCATGGATGCGGGCAGTAAAACCCTCGGTTGTGCGGCCATTGCCAATGGTACCGTGGTGTATCAATCGGAAGTCGCGCTTCGACAAGACGTTTCCGGCAAGATGCAACAAAGGGCCATGTACCGGCGAAACCGTCGCGGCCGCAAAACGCGGTACCGTCAAGCCCGGTGGCTAAACCGCGCGAGCATGCGGAAAACTGGCAGGCTGGCGCCTTCTATCCGCTCCAAGGTGGACAGTCACCTGCGAGAAAAGAAACAGGTAGAGCGCATCCTGCCTGTGTCTGAGTGGCATGTGGAAACCGCGAGTTTTGATATCCACCGCATCACGAACCCTGAGGTACAAGGGACAAACTATCAGGAGGGTGACAAAAAAGGGTTCTATAATCTGAAGGCCTATATCTTGTCTCGAGATGGGTACACCTGCCAGTCGCGCCAGAAGGTACGTCACCATGCCGTGCTGGAAGTGCATCACCTGGTTTTTCGTTCTCAAGGTGGCACAGATACGCCGACCAATTTGCTCACGCTATGTAGCGATTGTCATGCCGCGTTACATGCGGGTGTATTTGAGCTAAAAGCGCGCCGCAGTCAAACGAAGCATGCGACGGAAATGGGTATCGTCCAAAGCCAACTGAAAACTCAGTGGCGGTTTACGGAAACGTTTGAAACCAAGTTTACGCGTGAGCAGGTGTTAAATTTACCGAAAACCCACGCCAACGATGCGGTGGCCATTTGCTGTGCCGAGGACGAGACGGCACGGCTCTCGAACATGCTGTATCTCAAACGCCATGTCTCGGCGGGCGATTATCAGCAAACGAAAGGGGCGCGGTCTGAAAAGCGTATGCCGACCGGCAAGCTGTTTAGTTTACGCAAACACGATTTAATCAAAACTCAAAAAGGCACAGGTTTTGTCAAAGGCAAACGTAGCTCGGGCTTCTTCGCCCTCGAAACCATCCGTGGCGAGACCATCACCGCTTCAGTCAACGTCAAGAAACACGTGTCCAGACGGGCAGCGAGAAGCACCACCTTAACGGTACAACAGATAGCATAACCAAACGGAGGAAGCGAGAAGGGGTCGGCTTACGCCGACGCGCTATCCCTCTCCGACCTGAAGGTCGGCGTCTCTCGCGCAAATTATTGATGAATACCATCGTGTTCATGCTGTGTTGTTTTACGCGTAAGTAGGGGTAAAAATGAGAAGCAAGACCCTCATTTTTACCCCTACTAGTTTATATCTAAATTGAACTGGCTACGGAAACAGTTATTTTTTCTTAGGTATTGCAGTAGCGCTAGTTGAACTCGTTGTATCAGGATTGTCCGTCAACAATGTATGGGCCGCGGCTGGGCCCCTAAGTATGTAGGTTTGCATCACGTTCGCAGGCGGCGCAGTAAATCCTGATGCTACCTTGCTCTTCTCAGCAGAAATTCGGAAAAAATCCGCCTTCAGATTTTCGAAGTGTCCATTGAATCCATTAAATCTTGTTTCTGCAGACAATAGTTCGGCTTTCTTGCTTTTTAGTGTTTTTCTAGCTGCAGCTATTCTAGCGGAAAACTCTTTGAGCAAGGATTCCAAATTATCTACTGTTGCATCATCTAGATTTAAATTATCATAATTCGGTAATTCATAAGGTTGCTGAGGCTCGGTTCTATGTATTACTCCGGCCATTGACTGCAATTTAGTGGTCAGATCTTTTTCAGTTTTAATGGAATCCTTTAATCCATGTGCTTCAGTAATGTCTATCAATCTTTCAAGTCTTACCTGACTATCTCTCACATGTGAAATTTTATGGTTGGTTGCTTGAATTGCTGAACATGAGGATTCTATTTTTGTTATTAGTGTGTTTAATTCAAATGATTTTATGAAAATCTGCTCTACGAGTTTTTGCTCTGTAGATAACGGTTCGGAATCAGGTGTATGTTGCATAAGTATCTCTCCAGTAAAATTATTATGTAATAATGGGTGTGGGTACATCAAATAGCGCGCAGCACCATTTCAACATGGTATCCCTGCACTATCAAAATGTAAACAGGATAGGGTATAGAGTTTCACACAGGCCTTGGAAGCACCGTATGGGTGATTAGGTATGATTCACTTCAAGGTGTTTGCATTAGATGGTAACTATGTGCGAATGTCGTTTGGGCGGCTAAATATTTTTGATGAAAAATTTGTCTATACGTTGTTAAAGATAAAAATGAGGGTTTACCCCTCATTTTTATTTCAGCCTATATTAGTGAAGTACAGGGGGTTTTGGACCTGCTGGTTCTTCAGTGGACGACTTAACTAGTGAGCCTGCTACACTTTTTTCAGATGTCTGCTGCCCGCTAAATGTGACTGCAGGTTGAGGACGACTGACATCTTCAGGTGCAAATGCAGAAGGCGGAGCGTTGCGTATAGCATGCTGTTCTGAAGTGCAAGTTAGCGCAGCGATACGAGCTTCAAGCTTAGCAAACTCGGTATCTAATAATGATAATTCTTCTCGTTTCTGTTCTATGCATGGGTACACGGAGTCTGTCAAGAACAAAATTTTACCGACCTGGTTTAGTACATAAGCGAACGTGTAAGCTGCTCCCTGCAGTTGGGAAATGTTTACAGCATGGGGGACTCTTAAGGTTGTAAGTTCTTGAGTTACAGGGGAAACTTCCATAGGAGATGGCTTGGTTTCTTGGTCAACTAATTCAACTAGTTGTTGGATTTGTTTCTTATAGTCTTCTATAAAAGTTTTTTTGTAGTCAATTTGTTCACATAAGTCTTTAAGGATCTTGTTTAAGTTTTGCAGTTCGCTTTGTTTTCTAGAAAGCAAAGTTTCAAGCTCTTGCACTGTAGGAGAGATTTCATCTTCAGTAATTGCGTTAGCACCTGGAATGGAGCTCAATGGTACATTGAGTGCCGCTTTGAAGACATGCCATTCTACATGTTTCATACGCAATATATTTTGTCTGGTTGCTAGCTCAGAATTGGTGGCTGTAATAGACTCAGAAACTTCTTTGAGAGTTTGTTGAAGTGCTTCGACTGAGGAAGAGCTGATATTAAAGCGCTCAACCATGGGGTAGGTTCTAACGTAATCTGTTGTTGCTCTATTAGGATTGTACGGTTGTCCTATTGCTATAGCGTGACATTCACATAAAACTTCATCTATTTGAAGAAGCTTGCGCCAAGTGGCATTCAACACTTCTGTTAAGGAAAGTAATCTATCTATCTCAACCTTTATCAAATCTTGAAGGCTTTTAATATCATCAGACATTTCAGGCCGATTAGAACTGCGCGCTTCATCACTCAGTAGATCAGCAGTGGCTGGATGGGGGCGTTCCATAGTATTGTCTCCAGTTAAAAGCACCAATTACAAGGGAGCAACACCAAAAATAGTGCTGCGCATCATCCTGCATCGTATCTGGACAATAGAAAAATGTAAATAGATAGGAATAGACACGGATCTTTTGTTTTTTAGTTTAGAGCAGAGCAGAGACCGAAGTTTTTTGACTAATTAGATTTCGCTAATTGACGAACGATGCGCTAGATGATTTGAATAAAATAGTTATATCCAGAAATTTTACTTGCAATGGGTATATGTGCACAGAATAAGTATTGAGATGTATGTTGGAGTGTGTTGTGGTATCAAAGAAAACGCCGCACTACTGCGGCGTTTTCCTTTTAGTTTGTATCGTAAAGCCTCGGTTTAAATCAAGGCTATATTTTACTTGGATTTCGCTTTTGCTGCATAACTCACAGGCTCAGCATTCAGCAAAGTTTCTGCGGCTTTAAGCCTTGCTGACATTTGTTCGGCTTTTGCTGAACGCAACTGAGTGAAGGCAGGTCGCGGTGTTGTAGGAGATACTTCTCCCATAGTAGGTGTTGCTGATTTTTCCGGGGTTTTTGCTGTTTGGACAATGGCTTCTAGTGCAGCCCTAAATTTGTCGCCTCTTTGTTGTTCGTTTCGCAATAAAACAAATGCTTCAGTTACTCTGAAGTCTGCCGTACTAATTTTATCGTCGAGAGATTTTTGAAGTGCAACTAGGTCAGCCTGTGTCTTTTCAATTTTAAGTTCCGCATAATGTAGTTTTTGCTCATTAAGTTGAACTGAAAATTCTGCTCGATGTGCTTTTATTTCATTAAGTTTTTGATGACTAAATGCTTGAGCGCGGGGCTCAAGAGCGCCGATTTTGGTGCGTGCTTGTGCCAGTTCTCGCTTAAGTGCAGCAACTTTCAGCTCAAGACGTGTAGTCTTTGCTTGTGTGGCTTTGGTTTGGGCGCTTGATAGTGGGGCAGCCTGTGCTTGCTGTTCAATTACTTTGAAGGCGGCTTCAGTAGTTTTATTCAAAGCACTAAAGGCCGTGTCTTTTTCGGTGAGCTGATCTTCAAGTCTATTAATTTCCTTTTTAAGCTTTTCAATTTCACTTGCTCTTTTTTGAGAAAGTTTATCAATAGAGTTAAACGTAGCCTCTCGACGTTCATGTGCCGCAGTCATGGCCGCGATATCAGATGATAGTGTTTGATTGGCAAATGTGATTCCGTTGATTTCGGACTTTTGTTGGGCAATAGTTTGTCTTAATGTTGCTATTGTTGATTCCTTGCTTGTGCTTTCTTTTTTAGCAAGATCGCGCTCGGTCGTTCTTTCCTCTAATTTTTTATTAAGTTTAGTGTTCTCACCGGTAAGTCTTGAAATATTCTGTGCTTGTTCTGCATTCAGCGCTTGTGCGTCCTTCAAGGCAGTCGAAACCGCATCGAACAAACTCTTTAGTTCCGTCACATTACTAGAAAGTGATGCACGCTCATGCTCAAGCATGTCTTGTTCAGTAGGTAAAGATTTTGCAAGGACATCAATTTTTGCTTTGATAGAACAATCGGGGTAGGGATAAGGAAAGTATCCGCCAGATAAATTGCCCGAAAGTGTATTCAATTGTGTTTTTAATACATCAAAATTATTGATTGCATCCGCAGGGAAAAGAGTAACATGCCCTAAAAAGGCGATTTGCTCTGCTTTGCGTGCACGCTCATCGGCCGTTG
>JAZKAM010000203.1:0-4334 GCA_040389145.1 Pseudomonadota bacterium | reverse complement strand
GTTTTCTGAAGGTACTTCAGCTAAAAAAGCTGTGATGACAGCATTCACTTCCGCAAGGTAGGCTGCGCGGTCTTTGCTCACTACTACTGGCTTTGCTTCAGCACTGCCTTCCGGTGCAGTTTCGGGTGCTGGTGTTGTTATCTTGGTTACTTCGGCTTGCATGTCATACCTCTGTTTTGCTTGCGTTAAGGAGATCGCTGTGGCGTTCTGGATGTGCCATGGCGAGTGTGTGGTTCGTTATCAAAATTTGATTTTTTACGTGACATTTTTTTGTGTGTTTCGATGAATAGGAAGTTTTTCTGCATAGAGAAAAATGGTTGGTTCTGGACGTAATGGTGCTGTGCAGTTTTTTTTCTATTGATTCGATTGTCTGATTTTCATTTCGCAGTTGCATCATAAAATGCGTGCGTTGAACACTGCATTGGCTCTGCATGTTTTTCTTATCGTGACGCCGCGCGTATACATGACGTAGCAGAATACTGCCATCGCTTGCTCGGTTCATTGACTTCCCTGCATGACCCTTACGCCACAAACATAGACTTATTTTATGCGATTATGTTTGTGTTTCGAACTAAAGCTTCCGTACAGTTATAACAAAGTAAAGTGTATTCGACAAGTATAAGCTTTATTGCAAAATTGTTTTTTGCTGCGTTACCGCAATGTGAAACATTGGGATTATGAATCTGCTTTTATGTGCATTCGGTGTCATTAAATGCAATGGGTCTGAGAAGGTTTTTCACTTGGTTTGTGTGTGCTTGGTACTTTGTCTGCTGCACCATGTTGTGACATTGAAGGCAGGTACGGAGGGTTTTGAGGCGCTTGAGACCTTACGGCCGCTGCTTGTGGTGGCTGCGGTTGTTGGGTGTGACCATGTAATGCGAGTCTAAATGGATCTTGTTCCATGATTTCGGTTAACCTATAACGTAGCATGGTAAGTGAAGCTTGCAGTATGGTTATATCATCTGTGTTGATAACCAAATCATCGAATTTAGCTGAGGTTATGATGGCAGATACATTTTGAGTGATGACATCCCGTTCGGTCTGGTCACTCACGTGAGGCATAAGTGCCCTGTAAGCCAATCGCAGCGCTTCTTTTGTGGCATTCAATTTGCATATAACGATCAACAAGGCTTCTTTCAGTTCAGGAACGGTATGTGGCATCGATGTGGTGTCGTTTGTAACTGTTGTGACCTCCTGCTTATAGGGCGGAACGACACTTTGCCCAGATTGTTTCCTTTGCCATGCTTCGTATGCTAATGGTAGGCGCCTATCAAATATTCTTTGTAAGAGCGCAATGCGTGCCCCGCCTAAAGGGCCTAAAATGCACTGTACAAACTTCCTCCGTTCATCATGGCCGTCGGAATTATCTGGAACAGATGGTGGAGCGCGAAGCGGGGCGATAAAGGCATCAAAGCTTTCTGGGAAAATTTTTTTCTGGTCTGATAGCATGAGATAAAATCCAAATGCTTCCTCTAAAATAGATAATTTGATATGTAGCGCATCGCGATAGGCATTTAACTGTTCGTTAGTGTCATCGCTCTTTATGGGTGGAACTATCGTAAATTGCGCAATAATGTGTAGGTCGGTTTCTATGATGAAATAGTCTTCTGAATGCGGGTTGGCATATAGCGGTCGCATGCCATCACGAAGCGACAAAAAGTTGCCTGTATCCTCAACGATCAGTTGATACACAAATTGGAAATCATCTCTGACAGCAGACAACCTGCTCAGTAAGGTATGAATCTCAGCAAGCGTTTTTGTTTTTACTCGAGCCCTTGTTTGAGGTGCCATCATTTTATGTCTTCTCGGTATACTTCAGTCGGTCGCTATACGATGCAAAGCCAAGCAGCTGCTGTAGACAAGAGGATGGATAGCCCCACGCATAAGAGTGCCAGCGGGAATTGTGTGCGCACATGGTCCATTAGGTCACAACCTGAAAACATGCACGACATGATGGTTGTATCGGAAATAGGTGAGCAGTGATCGCCAAATACTGCGCCACCAGCAACAGCACCAAAGCAAATGTAACAAAAAGTTATGTCTGGGTAAATATGGAACGCCAAAGGCAAAGCAATGGGGAACATAACGGCATAGGTGCCAAACGATGTACCGGTTGCAAAAGAAATCAGCATGCACAGTAAGGTAAGCACCGCTGGTAATGCTACAGCTGGCATGGCGTCTTTGAGTAGATGGATCAGATACACGGCTGTACCTAACTCTTGCGTCACCTTACCTATCGTAACAGCCAAACCTAAAATGACCGCACCAAAAACCATGCCTCTGCAGCCATGAGCAGCGCCTGACAGGGCATCTTTGAACGATAATCCTTTGAGGATAGGAAAAATAAAGGAGACGAGTGCGCAAGCAATGAAGGCATGGGAAATTTGATTGGCTGTTTTGGGTGGAATAATGTCCAATTTCCATAAGATGAAGGGCACAATACACACAGAAAGTAAGGTCACAATCGGGAGTAAGAAATCAAATAATGAAGGTTGATAATGAGGTGCTTTAAAGTCGTGTGTATCCGGTACAGATAGTGGGGAAGAGCCATCGCGGTCTAGCTTACCTGTGGTGCGCGAACGGACAATGGCTGCCTGCATACTACGCCCAACCCAAGGCATCTTGCCTAGGCAAAACAGAAAAGTAACTACGATGGTGAGCAAGCAATAGAAGTTAAATGGAATGGCGCGGAAGAAGAATTCATAGCCGCTGTGCGCATCTGGTAAAAAAGGTAAAGTTCCAGCAATGATGCCGCCTACGTAAATGGGCCAGGCATTAAAGGGGATTACTGCGGCAATCGGTGAGGCTGTGGAGTCAACAAGATATGCAAGCTCTTCATGGCTCACGTTGAATTGGTCAGTGACTGGTTTAAGTGTTGTACCTGTAAGCACAGTACTGATGGTACCGCCTTGATGGAAAATGAGCCCGACTATCCAACCAAACAGCATGGCCGAGCGTGTTGAGTGGATGGCGCGTTGGCTGAGGTAGCGCGCAAAGTATAGTGCGCCGCCGGTTTTGTGCCACAGGCCAATCATGGTGCCAAGGCAGAATAGGTAGATGAGCAGAATGTTGAAGTACGTTACCGAAAAAATTGCGGGGAACACAAAGTAGTGAAAAATGTTTAAGTCAGACCACTGATGCGTTTGGTACGCCAGTACAAAACCGGCGGAAATGATGCTTAAAGACAGTGCGAGTAAAACTCTGCGGGTAGTGAAAGCGATGACTAGTGCTAGACAAGGGGGGATCACCGAAAGCCATGAAGGCTCAATAGTGTCGATCATATTGGTACCTTACAATACACTTACTCTACAAAGACGCCTTAACCAAGTGCGCATGCACCGTCGCAGTTTACCTGGAATCGTTGGTTATCTTCTAGTCTTTCAGCCGTTAATTGCTCACCCCAAACACACCCCGTATCTAGTGCATGGCACTGCGGATGGTTGGTTTTTCCGCGCAGCGCAGACCAATGTCCGAAATAAATGTGTGTAGTAGTATCCTTTGGTAGGTGTTGATACCATGGGTGGTATTGTCCCTCTACAGAATCTGGTGTGCCCTTAATCGCTAAAGCGAGGCGGCCATTGCGCAAGTAACGCATACGCGTAAAAACATTGAAAATAAAGCGGTATCTATCCCAATCTTTAAGTTCCGGATCCCAAGCGTCAGGCAAGTCACCAAACAGATTGGCTACTAACTCATGCCATTGTTCGCTGTGCATCACTGCCGTCGCTTCATTGGCATACCTCACAGTTTCTTCAATGGTCCAAAATGGCCAAATACCGGCGTGTACCAGCAATCGGTTGCCATCCTGATGGTGCAGAGGTAAATGACGCACCCAATCTAATAGCTCTTCATGGTCAGGTGCAGCTAAAATGGCATCAAAATCTTCAATTGACTTCAAAATGTGATTTTCTGCGTAAACCAATAGCGCTAAGTCGTGGTTACCCATGACAGAGATGGCGCTGCTACCCAAATCACGCACAAAGCGTAGTGTTTCAAGCGATTCGTGGCCTCGGTTGATCAAATCACCGCAGAACCACAGCTGATCGTATGAAGGGTCAAATTGGATTTTATCCAACAAATGGCGCAAAGGCGTATAACAGCCTTGAACGTCACCGATGACATAGGTGCTCATTTGAATTTAACCCTCGGCTACAAACGGTTAATGAACTAAATCTGGCATGGCCAGACGGAAAGGCGTGATGTCCGCCAAAAAGGGCGTACCATTTCGGTAGCATAACTCATAATGACCATGCATGCTGCCCACCGGGGTCTCGAGTATGACGCCAGAGCTGTACTCAAACGTGGTGCCAGGTTGCAATATAGGCTGCTTTCCA
>JAZKAM010000202.1:0-1772 GCA_040389145.1 Pseudomonadota bacterium | reverse complement strand
CAAAAAGTAGTATTTTTGGCCTTGGCACTCAAAACCCATACCTACAAAGACTTAACGTATAAAGGTAATGTGATTACTCTGGCCAAGGCCACCAATACGGACGTGTCTGGCACCTATAAACATTTGGCTGCCCTGAAGGCGGCTGGTTATGTGAACGTCGCACACGACAGCATGCGACACTGTGCATCCTGGCAATATACATTCCCTGTACACCAGCAAGCCGCTATTCGGGCAGCCAAAGATCGTGAACCTGGTTTAGCACAGATTCTGGATACGATGCGTGTCAAGCATGCCGACGCCTGGGCACATAAGGTAAACACATCTAAACAAGCGTCTGTGAAACAGGAAGCGCCGCCTAAGCCTGTTACTGTTACCTCATCAAAACCAGCACCCACCCCTACGATTTCCGTATCCCCGACAATCCTTGAACCCGTTCAAGCGCCTGCAGGCTGGACAGAAATTGACGCGTTACATGAATCTAACTTCACACAACTTGTACCGAGCACCGCAGCCTTGATGGTATTCGATGGCATACCCTCGGATGATGAGTCTGATTACCGTCACGCGCGTCGTTATAGTATTTCCTTGCCTTCTGGCGCACGCGTCACCGCCACGAAAGCGCAATTTGAGGCGTTGTTTGACCGTTATGCGACGGTACGACGTATGGTAGAAATCCAAAATCCGCTGCTGTTTTCACCCCATGATTTGAATGATTTGGTGTATGCAGAGTTTACGCCCATAGAAAGTACCGCCCTCAAGGCGGCGCGTGAATGGGATTATCGTGCTGACTCCTTAATGGCAGAAGACTTTGACCCGCAAGTACAAGCACGCCCCTTATCCATTGACCTGGCTCCTCACATTTGTGCACCCAAACCCAAAAATCGCCTGCTGATTGGGGAAGGCTTAGTGCCCAATCAGCAGGCTACGGGTTGCTCGCATCAATACAGGAGTGATATTAGTCCGGAGTGTTTGGCTATGGAAATCACTGCTTCCTTAGCCAATTTTCAGAGCAAATGTTACTTAGATGCAACAGGCATGAAGTCAACTGCTGGTCACCTTAGGTCACGTGTGTGGCAATTCATGACCCAAACCGATGATCCAGAATGGACATCTCTTACCCTACTCCAGCGCTGGCAAAAAATTGAGCCGCTTTGCTTAAAACACCAGTGGACTTGGTAAAGCCAAGGCTACTTCGGGTATACTTGCGCAAGCCAACCGGCAAAAAAAGTAAATTAACTGAGTGGGGAAGATAAATGCGACCAAGTGGACGTCAAGTTTCTGAATTACGGACTATTTCCATTGAACGGAATGTATTAAAACATACACCGGGCTCTGTGTTGATCAAATTTGGTAACACGCATGTATTGTGCTCCGTTTCTCACCAGTCTGGTGTGCCAAAATTTTTAAAAGGCACAGGCAATGGTTGGTTGACTGCAGAATATGGCATGCTTCCTAATGCTACCGGCTCACGCACACAGCGCGAAGCCACCTCAGGAAAGCAATCCGGCCGCACACAAGAAATTCAGCGCTTGATTGGTCGCTGTTTACGCCAATGCGTTAACTTAAAAGCATTGGGTGAACACACGCTCACTATAGACTGTGACGTGCTACAAGCAGATGGCGGCACACGTACGGCAGGCATTACTGGTGCATGCATTGCGTTAGAAGACGCATTAGCCCACTTACATAAACAAGGTGTAGTAAAACACCCTGCTTTTGCACAACGCATTGCAGCAGTATCTGTAGGTATGTACAAAGGCAATGCTGTACTT
>JAZKAM010000201.1:2031-3349 GCA_040389145.1 Pseudomonadota bacterium | reverse complement strand
ACGTGAAGCTTATTGCACGACTGAGGAACGAGCCTTAGACGTATCCGCAGGAGGGGTATCCGCAGGAGCCGCAGCTGCTGGGCGTCCTGTTGCACCTGGCACTTGGTGTAGAACCATTTTTGGGGCAGAGGTATGTCCAGAAGTTTTTGCATCTGCACCCGCAGCAGGCATAGCAGTATTAGCGGATGCTTCAGCGCGTTTCTCTTTTGGCTTCCGACCAAAAAGGCCAGCAACCCATCGGAAGAAGGACCGTATTGCATTACCGATTTTCCCAAACAAACCCACTTCAGGCCCTTTCGATGCTTCTGGTAGAGGTTTTGCTTTGCTTTCAGCGTGTTTTACTAATGCTTGAGCTATTTTTGGCAGTTCTTCCTTAAATCTAACTATATCTGGCCGTGCGCTTATGTCACTTGGTATTTTTTTTCGGATCTTATCAAGCAACCGCTGAATCTGCTTTACTGCACTCTTAGATTCAGTGGTGCGTGCTTTTAATGTTTTGGCCTCGCCTGAAACGATATGTTCTAAAATGGGAATTATCGCTGCTTTAACATTCGCCACATCTTCCGCTGCTTTAACATTCGCCACATCTTCTTTCTCTGCTAGCATGTTGATTAGAAACGCCGACATTATCACATCTAAAGGCGCAGTTAGGCTATTCCTTGCTATTAATTCATTATTTAAAACAACAATTGCTACGGCTGGATCGAGCAGCAATACGTCGAAAATTGGTATAAGGAAGTATTTTTTATCTCTGTCAGGCATGTCTTGAAATTCGACCCCTAATTCTTCCCATACTACTTTTTTTAACTCCGTCTGTAGTTCTTTGAGCCCCGCAGTGGAGGGCTCTTCGGCCTTTGCAGCAACGTCCAAAGCTCTAAGTTTTTCAACAATTTTTGTTATAGCGGGAGGATTCCCCAATGCCACACATTTAAAAAGTCTTGTCATCTCCAATGCTGACTGTTGTTGCTCCCATAAGGGCCTTGACCATCCGCCCTCCTTAACATATTTATCAGAAAAACACTTTAGTGCATCTTTCAAAAAAGTAGCAATATCAAGCGTCTCCAGCTGTTCTTCTGTATATTGTTTTAACATTATTCTCTCCTTCTTTGTGATCTAAAACCGTTTAAAGATGGTATTACACTTATCGTATTTATGAGTATTCATTAATAATAACTTTATTCACAGGGATTATAGTAAATTGCTGATTCAAGTAAGAAATGCAATGAAAAATAGTGTAGACATGAGAAACTAAGCTAAAAGGGCTGTGAGATTAACTCAGGTTTGGACGCCTGATATAAAAGCCCTGCAGTATACAGAG
>JAZKAM010000201.1:0-2021 GCA_040389145.1 Pseudomonadota bacterium | reverse complement strand
TTACCTTTTCCCCGAGTGGAATGCACTGAATGCGTTGACCTCAAAGCAAGCAAACTTAGCAATCACTCCTGTGCTTACACAATTTCAGCTCATAACCCCAATCGATAAAGGAAAATTAGACCGTCGCATTCAGTTTTTCTTCAATACCCCGCGCGTGAGTGCACGTTTTTTACGCACCCTTGAATCAAAGACACAATCCTTTGCGCGCATTATTGGCAAAGCATTGGTGAGATTAACTCAGGTTTGGACGCCTGATATAAAAGCCCTGCAGTATACAGAGCGTGACAAAGAAGTCTTTGCATCCTGGCACGACCATCTCCACCGCGATGTAATTTTACAAGAGCTAAGCCCCCTTTCAACACCCGTCTTCACTCCAGGTCACAGCTCACTTAATGCAGCAGGCGCATCAGCCACCCCACCAGAAACCAAGCCCCCTACTCCTGAGCGCTGCACCTCCTGTTAATGCAGGTCCGTGAAATGTCGTGACTAAGTTGTTATACTTTTCGCCTGCCTGAGGAGGGTTTATGTCTGACTGTATATTTTGCCGGCTGGCTGCTAAAGAAGTGCCTGCAGACATCCTGTATGAAGATGAAGAGTGCATGGCCTTTAGGGATATTTTTCCAAAAGCTAAAGTGCATTATCTGATCATCCCTAAAGTACATTTGGCTAACTTGGATGCGCTAGAGCCGCAACACAGTGCGTTATTAGGACGACTGATGTTATTGGTGCCCAAAATTGCCAAAAGCCTAGGGTTATCTGATGGCTACCGAACCCTCATCAATACGGGGCCAGGCAGCGGCCAAGAGGTGTATCATTTACACATTCATTTATTAAGTAACAAAGGCGGCGGCAAGCTGCCTGGCTTTTAGGAGATTACGATGGGATTTAGTGGTATCACACCAGGCTCGCTACTGTTGATTTTCTTCATCTGTATTTTGCTTTTTGGTAGCAACCGTATCAAACAATTGGGTTTTGACTTGGGCCAAGCGTTCAAAGGCTTTAAAGACGGCATGAAGGATAATGGTGACGATTCGTGCCCCAAATAAGCCTATTTGAAATACTGTTGGTACTTGCAGTGGCCTTATGCGTACTAGGGCCTAAAGAATGCCAAGCGCTGGTCCGCGAAGGCACCCGATGGTGGAAAAAACTCAAGCACTATTGGTCTTTCCGGCCATGAGTGACGAAGCAGCAATTTTTTGGGCACACGTAGGTGCCTTGCGGACACTACTGCTGCGGTGCATGACACTGTACGCCTGTATTGCCCTGCCCTTTATCTATTATGCCTCTGCTGTGTTTACTATTTTTCTACAACCCTTCCATCGCCTAATGCCGCAAGCAACACTGGTCACTGTAGAAGTAACCACGCCGTTTACGGTCCCTTTGAAATGCGCGTGCCTGATTGCTTGGTACATCGGCCTTCCGCTCATCCTATGGCAGATTTGGCGCTTTATTGCCCAAGGTTTGTACGCACATGAACGAGCGCGCGTGAAAGGCGCGCTCGTAGCCAGTCTATTGTTGTTCTATTTAGGATTCTTGTTAGCCTATTACTTGGTATGCCCATTGGCCTTACAAGTTTTAGCGGGTTTTGCACCGCAAGGTGTGTGGGTATTAACCGATATTCGTTATTACACCGACTTTGTTTTTTCCCTGACCTTTGCTTTTGGGTTTGCGTTCCAAATGCCCTTGGCTATTTTTTTAGCACATCAGTTTGGGTTGGTGACTGTGGCACAAATACGTGCGGCACGGCGGTATGTGATAGTGGCTGCGTTTGTGGTTGGTATGTTATTGACGCCACCGGACGTCTTTTCTCAGATTGCATTGGCCGTGCCGCTATGGGGCCTATATGAGTTAGCCTTGGGTTTGCTGCAACTGCGGGAAAAGCGGATGGGTCGGAATGGACAAAATCTGCAGGTCTGAATGGCGAATGTCTTACAGACAGCCGCTTCGATATAGGTGAAAATAGGCTCTGTCAATCTCTAACCGATTATATTCGGATTAGCCTGGGACCCCTCCCAGGCTTT
>JAZKAM010000200.1:1474-2596 GCA_040389145.1 Pseudomonadota bacterium | reverse complement strand
TAGACGGCCCAAACACCATCCCAACTTGTTCTTTAGGTACCCGGTGAGCCTTAGTCAGGTGCTCGAGTGCTGAAAGGTGAATATCACCTGAGACGCCTTGGCGTCCTGCATGAATCAGCCCGATCACACTGGGATGACGCGCATCAAACATAGTTATTGCCACGCAGTCGGCTGGGTTTAGGCCAAGTACCACGTCTGTTCGGTTCACAAACATACCGTCAGTATTGTATGTAGGTTTTATATCTTTGGTGGCTGTGTCACTCAAGTCTATGAATTCAGAGCCCATCTGACAAACTTGGACAGTATATTTACCAACCCCCAGTGTACGAAGTAGTTTTTGACGATTAGCTTCCAGGTCCTCCGCCGGAAAGCGTGGGTCAACATTACCTACTGCCTTACCGGAAAAGGCTATTTCAACTACATCATTTGTTACTAATGTGACGCCGGCTTGCGTTTCAACCATATTCATTGCATAGATTATACTACATCTCTATTTAATATGAAGAAAATGGCATACTGTGGGGTTGAAGTAGCAGTTGAAGGCTAAAAAGTTTAAGTAAATTCTGTAGCTCCGCACCATTTGAACTAACAGAGGCACTTAGGTGCCCATATTCTTTATATTAGGTATATATTAAACAGGCGCTATAATGAATCAAGTTTGCAATAACAATAAATTCATGAGGAGTTAGTCATGGTTACAGGATATTGTGTTAAGGACAAGGAAAAGGGCGTTGAGTTGTCAGCCCCAGCTATTTACCAAACTGCAAAAGGCGGTTTTATGGCCAAGGGAAAGCACGAGAAATGCGGAACAACCGTTTGTGTAATGATGTCTAAAGAAAATGCCGAAAAAGCAATTGAAGCGGGTGCGACAAAAGCTTACTAGTTTTTAGTCACTGACTAACAAGCGATATAGAAAGAGGTACCCTAAACGGTACCTCTTTTGTTTTACCTTAGAGCCTACTCCAAATATCCAATATCGCCGAAATTTTCCGATTGCGAGGCAAAACTCAGCTGAGGCGACAAGAGGTAGCTGTAGCTACATCGCGAAGTCTCAGCTGAGTTTTGGCCGGAATTCGGGTGATTTTTAGGCTGAATTGTGATATTTGGAGTAGGCTCTCGGTG
>JAZKAM010000200.1:351-1464 GCA_040389145.1 Pseudomonadota bacterium | reverse complement strand
TAACACTTTCTGCCAGCAAACAGCATCGTCTCTTCAGACGGTGCTGTTTTTATTAGATCTACCGCAAATGGCCATGCTCTATAATAAGAACGTAAATTGAAGGAGATAAGTAAATGGCAAAATATATGGTTCTGTACAGTTCGACAAATGATGCACGGGAGCTTATGGCGCAGGCATCCGCGGAGGAAATGCAGGCTAGCATGCAAGAATGGATCAGATGGAAAGAAAGCCTTGCTGCGTCAATTGGCTTTGAATGGGGCCTGCCCCTGCAAGCCGATAGCGAAATAACACCAACCGCCGTGCAGGCAAGCCATAGTACTGTTTCGGGCTACGCTACCATGGAAGGCGAAAAAGATGCGATCACCGAGGCTTTAAAAACACACCCACATCTAAAAAGGGACGGCGCGAGTATAGACATGCTTGAAATGTTAACAATGCCGGGAATGTAATATGAGAAAAATAGTTGTACTATCGTTTATTAGTCTTGATGGCGTCATGCAAGCACCTGGCGGGCCAGATGAAGACACTTCGGGTGGCTTCAAATATGGTGGCTGGACCGTTCCTTATTCTGATGAATTTTCGGGTGAACTAATGGGCAAACAAATGAGTATGCCATTCGATTTACTACTTGGTAGAAAGACCTATGATATTTTTGCAGCCTATTGGCCGAAACATCCGGAAATTGAGGCTGTGGCTAGCCCATTCAACAAATGTACGAAATACGTTGTGTCTCACAGCCAGATAGAGCTGCCATGGAAAGGCTCAGAACTTGTCACTGGCGACATAGTTGCCAAGCTAAAGGATCTAAAGAGCCAAGATGGCCCTATGCTGCAAGTGCATGGCAGCGGCGAAATGATCCAGACTTTGCTGAAAGAAGACTTGGTTGATGAACTGTGGCTCAAGATATTTCCTGTCACGCTAGGTAAAGGTAAGAAGCTATTTTCAGAGGGAACAATGCCAGTGGCATTTGAGCTAACGGAATCCAAAACAACACCAAGGGGTGTCATATTTGCTAATTATAAAAGAGCTGGCAACGTTAAGATTGGTTCATTTGTTTGATATAAATATATTACTTTTGTAATAGATTATATTACGTGCTTAAATACCGACAAT
>JAZKAM010000200.1:0-341 GCA_040389145.1 Pseudomonadota bacterium | reverse complement strand
GCTTGCTGAACCATAAGAACCAAATCGGGCGCTTCGCTGTCCTTTTTATTGTCGCATATATTATTTCGTGATTAAATACCGGTAACGTGGTCGTCCCACTGCAACCATGCGCTGCTCATTCGGCGAACAACATGAAGGATGCATAGACCACAAAAGTGAACGAGTAAGTTTGCGCTAGCTGGGACATCGTCGAACCCGTTAAAGCGACAGGCTTTCATCAACTAACTAAGGGGTACTATGCCAAAAAGCAAAAGTAACCAAGACCACCAAGACGACTACGAGTACAACCACGAGAACAGCCTGAAACACTGGCGCGCCTGGGGTTCGTGGTTCAGCTGGGG
>JAZKAM010000199.1:0-7249 GCA_040389145.1 Pseudomonadota bacterium | reverse complement strand
AACCCCTACATTCTTCAATAAATTCCTCGTGAGAATTACAAGGCCGCATGTCGGAACAAAAAGGTTTGAAGACTTCAGCATAACGGGGATCTACAGGTGAAAAATGGGGCTCTACACGGCTTTCAAAAGTTGTAGAAAAAACTTCCATTACACATTTTCTAACACTAATAATCGGAACCCGCCGAAATAAAGCAGCGATCATCTGAATCAATTCAATTTGATTCAGAAAAAACAATGGCACCATTAAACTAACTGCCGAAGTCAAAAACAAATCTGAGGTTTCGGCTGCCGATAGCACATTAGGGAAGAACAATCCTACATTACTAAATCGTCTCTTTTCAAGTATTTGCGACATCATAACAATCAATGCCAAGCAAGATTGCTCAGCAATGTATTGTTCGCCATGAGTCAATTCAAAAATTTTACCCCTCGAGGCAATACACTGATAGAAGTACTCATTTAAAGTAAAAGCGCGCGCAGCCCAATACAAATGATGTTGTGCAAATATTATGTTAACCTGCGGCCATATCAGATACAAATCCGTGTCATTCAGTATCGCCCCAGCCGCATCCAATGTTTTTTCAAGCACCTTAAACGAATTTTGCAACGATTTTTCGCTTAAATTGAATTGAGCCACACAATCAAGTCCCCCATCGTCTTTACGATAGATCATACAATGTGCGAATGCCATCGCTTGCAGCATGCGAAATACAGCTTGTGAGAGATTTTCATTTCCATATTCATGCATCAGAATTTTTCGGCCATTCTCTATCAGTTGTTCAAATGTGTTTGCCGACAGTTTTTGTCGCTCTACATAATATGGCGCCAATAGTTTAGCAACGGTATGACCACCACTGTGTGGTTCACGCACATGCTCATCGCAGTTATGGCGGACATAAAAACCAATTGCTCTTATATCTTGTACAAAACTACCTGGTTTTGTACAAAAATTAAAGTTCGGATACACTTTAATTGCAGCCTCGATTAGAGGCGCTGTAGGGGTTAATTTTTTTTCTCTCAAACCTTGCGCATAAGCACTTAATACACCCGGCACATCCATAGATTTCAGGAGTTGACTGATAACAGACAAACTATGCACCCACTCCATCGGTAATTCCGGTTCTACAGGTTGAGCTGCAGCGGTGGCCGAATAAACTTCGTGCTCTAGATCCCCTCTTCTTTCTACTTGAATACCACAAGCTTTAAGCAAATCAGCAATTACGGCATGTATTCTTTGAGTACCGGCAGAATATCCTTCAAATTTCCTAAACTGCAATGATAAGCTCTTCAAAGCCGCTATCTCAGTGGGATCGACGAAAACTTTACGATCCAACTTACTTTTTACCTTTTTTGCATGCTGATGCAACAAATCTGGCACAATAGATGCGCACAATATATAAAAAGGTAGTAAACGCATGATCAACACCACGTCTGCCGCTGCATAAATATATATCTTCATGAGGGCTTCTGATGTGTTTGTTGTTACCGGAAGGTTGAAATACTTATAAAGCATCCCAGTCACAGCTGCGCTCATATTTTTATCGAGATGGGGTATGTTATATAGTTCCAGCTTAGCAGGGAGTTTATATAAGTTGTCATGTCGAATGGAATGGAACATTGCAGCCATTGCAACAATTTCTTCTTCCATGACCTGACAATGTAACCGCCTGAGTTCTTCAATTTGCGGCTCTGTTAAGTCATGTGGAATTTGAGTTATGGTAGGGGGTAAGAATAGCCCTTCCGGGCAAATCAGTCGATTTAAAAATGCGTGAAATGTTCGTAGTATGTTAAATTCCACAATCTCTGAATTAGCATCCGCATTATCGACAACCGATAAACGGGCCTCACGATAACATTGATACAACATTGGAAGGCTGTTTTGCGTGAATCGACCTTCTGTATTTATTAATGCAGACAGCGCCTGGCCAATTGTCTGGTTGTACCACTCTTCCGGTGGATGGCTGAGTAGATTTCCTGCGGTTTTATACAATTCATCAATAAAATCTTTCATACAGTCAAAAATGGCATGCACACTGATTCCCAACGGATTTTCGAATACTGCAGCCAAGTCATGTCGCACTCTGTCTTTGTCGTCCTGGTACTCCATGGCCGCCTTTAATGCCATCTGTCCTTGTGGATTTTTTGTAGTAGCCGCTGCTGCACCTTTTCTCATGTGTTTTTCCATTACTCAAATTTAGAATTAAGAACGACAAATAACTTTAGATTATGTTGACATAATTTGGTTATTAGACCGCGGACAAAGATACTGGATTTCTGAAGTCGAGGGAAGGAAAATTGCAAAACAGAAGAACGAAGCAAGTATGGCGCAATAGGAGGTTCTCCTATTGCGCCATACTTGTTTATCAGCTTAGTTGTATGTTGGTATCGTCATCTCTAGGCCAAGCATTCAGCACTGCCTTAACCAGGGTTGCCAAGGGGATGGCAAAGAACACGCCCCAAAAGCCCCACATGTCTCCAAAAAAGAGCACAGCGGCCACAATAGCCACAGGATGGATATTGACGGCGCTAGAGAACAGATAGGGAACCAGAATATTGGCATCCAGCGCTTGTATCAGAGCGTAACCAAGCAGTAGATAAATAAAGGTGTCATCTATACCCCATTGGAACAAGGCCACCAACACGACCGGTACCGTCACCAAAGCAGCACCAACATAGGGGACAATCACCGACAAGCCAACCAAGCATGCTAAAAGCGCCGCATACTTAAGGCCGAAAATGGCAAAGACTAAAAAGTTGGCCGTACCAACAATAAGAATCTGCGCAACCTTGCCGCGGATATAGTTACCCAATTGCATGTCCACTTCTTTCCACACACGCACCAATAAGGCGCGGTCACGTGGCAACCAATACGTTAACCAGCTGACCAGCATGTCTCTGTCTTTGAGGAAAAAGAATACCAATACGGGAATCAAGATGAGATAAACCAGCATCGTGATAAAGGTAGGAATAGATGCTAAAGAAACCGTAAGCACACGCTTGGTTAGGCCATGCATGTTTTGGCTGGTCTCATGAAGAATCTGATCGATGTTCGCTTGTGAGAAAAAGTCGGGAAAGCGTTGGGACAATTGATTCAGCTCACCTTGAACATGCTGAATCATTTTGGGTAGCTCTTCTAATAGTAAGGCTACCTGTTGCCAAAGCATGGGTACGGCAATCAGGACCAAACCAAGGAATACGCTGATAAAAGCCGCGTAAACACCCAGCAGCGCCATGTTTTTAGGGATTTTAAACACACGCAGCTGCTCTACACTCCAAAGCAACAAATAAGCAATGACCAAACTAGCGATGATGGGTGCCAAAACAGCGCCCATGGTTTTGACCAAGACAAAACCACCCACCAATATAAGTACCAGTACAATTGCTTCCGAATTTGTAAAATATTTCTCGTACCAGCGCCTGAGTAATCCTGACACAGCACATCCTCCACGCCTATTGTAGCCCTGAGTATACTCGTCCATTCGTGCCAGCAGCAAGCAACCATTGAGTTACACAACAGATATATTGCGTCGCACTACAGATATGTTGGAAAGTTAACACATTTAATGAGCGAAATGACTATCCTTAACATACAGATTTGTATTTTTCTGGTACGCTGGCGACGTATCGTAGGAGCCGCACATGAAGCGCATATTACTGATAGGGATTTTGGTTGCACATGCAGCTTTCGCGGATAATTTACAGCTACCGGATTTAGGCGATCACGCCGACAATCTGCTCACACCCCAACAAGAAAATTGGATTGGAGAGGCTGCTTGGTTTGAATTACATCGTGAACAATTGGTCGACGATGATCCGGTCATACAAACCTATGTATCGCAACTAGGCCACAGCTTGGTTGGTCACCGCATGGCGGAAGCAGGCAACCTCACTTTTTTCATCATTAAAGACCCCAGCATTAACGCATTCGCAATGCCTGGTGGGTACATTGCAGTACACACCGGATTGATTATGCGTGCAGACAGTGAAGATGAGCTTGCGGCTGTATTGGCGCATGAATTAGCCCATTTGAAACAACGGCATATCACACAATTGATGGGCCGAAACGCAAGCCATCAACTCACGTCTATTGCTGGCCTCATCATGGCAGGCTTATTGGCCAGCCAAAATGTGATGGCAGGTACTGGTTTATTAGCAGCCACACTGGCCAGCCATACACAATCGATGATCAACTATACACGACAACATGAAGAAGAAGCCGATGCGGTGGGGATCCGCCTATTAGCAGATGCAGGTTATAACCCCGATGGTATGGCACAATTTTTCCAAAAGCTTATTTACGAAACACGCGGTTACAATAACCAAATCCCTGAATACTTAAGCACCCACCCGATTACCGAAAGCCGTATGATGAATGCCAACCTGCGTGCAAAAAAACTGCAACGCAGCCCGCGCGACCACAGCATGTCTGCGCAACAGTTCTTATGGATTCGGCAATATGCGACTACTACCGAAAAATGGAACACCGTACACCCTACCAAGACTTTGGATATGCATTGACCCTGTTACAACAGGCACATATGAGCGATGCCTTATCCGTTCTGCATTCCCTAGTGCAACGGTTCCCACACGAACCCCTACTCCAAGTAACCGAAATAGAGGCGCTGTTGCAAACAGATGATGGCCTAGAAGCTTATAATCGATTAACGCATGCGATCAAACTATTCCCTCACTATCGCCCTATGATGAATCTCTATGCGCAACAGTTAATGGAGCATGAACATGTTAAAGAATCCGTCAGCTACTTAAAAGGTGCGCTCAAGTTATACCCCAATGATGCAGACCTATTAAAAACCTTAAGCCAAGCCTATCAAGCGCAAGGCAACACCTTTGCCGCCAATTGCACCTATGCAAACTACCGCATGGAAATTGGTGCTTGGCGAGAAGCAAAAACCTTATTAGAAACCACGCAACCCTTAGCCAACACGCCAGAAGAGCGCGCACAAATTGCTACAGCGCTCGATAAAGTGAAAATCGCGTTAAAAAATCCTTTTCTTCCCCCAGCTTAACGAAGAATAGAGTTGTCTAACTACACAATTATCAGCAACTATGCCTAGAGTCAGTTTGACATAGGCATTTTATCCATGGAAAGACCACCTCAGACCGCACTACGCCAAGAAGAACGCAAAACTAATGCTCTGATCGCGCACGCCGGCGATATGGATCTCTACGCAACGATTCTAGCGCCCCCAGCTCCTCCAGAAGCTGAACCTGCAAGCAAACAACCTCCAGCAGTGATAACCGTCGCGCGACCAACACAGGAGCCATCACTAGATGCCAACGGCCTATTGACTGAGGTGCAACAAGAACTCGATGAAATAATAGATATAGAAGCAACCCCTGAACGGATTGCCATTCATATTGAAAACTGCATTAAGGCAATTTCCGAAAATTCCTATATCAACTATCCAGAACTTTTATCACGCTCTAAGGAATACCTGCAGCGCTCTTGTGATGCCATAAAACCCGCTCATCAAGATACAGCAACCAAAAATGAGTTACTCGATGTTGCCAAGGGTTATAAGACATTTGATGAATTTATTGGGTATATCACCCGAGAGCGTGACAGACTTAGACCGGCGCAGCCTGTCGGATCTATCTTCACCTGGTCTAAAAAGAAAGAACCAAACGACAGCCCGTTGTTAGATTGCCTGAATCAGATCATTGCTTGGGCTGATCAAGTATTGGCATGCGCCAACAAACACTCTGTCCAAGAACCTGTCTGGTCCAGACTATTAGAACTAATGACTCAATTAAAGGCTGCACAAGATGAAATTGCTGCACTTAAAGCACAACTGGATACTGCCCGCACATCACGAATCCGCGCCCCCTCTCCTGTGCAGCCACCTAAGCCCAGACAAGAGCGCAGCAAAACAACAAACGGAACAGCAGCAACTGCAGCAGGCGTCACTCGCGCTGAGATGGCAGCTTTAGCTGCACAGCTTTCTACCGGTACATCGTTACCCAAACCTTTATCTAAAACGGTTGCGGATCAACCGCCAACTGGTTTCGCACCGGCACAAACGTCACCAAACGAACCTCCACCTACACCCGTTGTTCGCAGAAAATGGCCGACAGATTCACCGCAACGCAGCGCCAAAACTGTACTAAAGGCGGACGATGGAGGCGCACCTGCTTCTCCAGAGCCTCACTAAAATATGTAAGCAAGCATTACTCCCCAACAAAACCGACTTATCTCGCTACACAAACAGCGAGATAAGTCGGCCTCTGTAACTAGGTCTATTGACTAAGAATCATACTCCGTTCAAAATGTCGGAGAATTTATCGCAGTCCTACCGCGCGTCACTGTATTTCTATAGCGAAAAAGGAGAGGTCGCTTATGCCCTTGTTAAGGCTCATTACTGGATGTATGTTGGTGCTCGGTGTTGCACCTGCTTGGGCAGCATACCAGTTGAACATGACGCCCGGCGTCTCCGAAGTAAGTCAGCAAGTTTACCATTTGCACATGACTATTTTTTGGATTTGCGTGGCTATTGGCGCCATTGTATTCAGTGTCATGCTGTATTCCATCGTGCGTCATCGAAAGTCCCTCGGTTACAAACCTGCAACCTTCCATGAAAACCTAACCGTAGAAATTATTTGGACGGTTATTCCCTTTGTCATTCTCATTGCCATGGCAGTGCCGGCAACGCGCACGCTCATTTTTATGGATGATACTGCGTCTGCTGACTTAACCATTAAAATCACTGGCCATCAATGGAAGTGGCAGTACGATTATCTAGATCACGACTTAGGTTTCTACAGCAATTTGTCCACACCCACAGACCAAATCGCCAATAAAGCCCCGAAAGGTGAGCTATATCTACTTGAGGTCGATAATCCGCTTGTAGTACCTGTTGGCAAAAAAATTCGGTTCTTGGCTACAGCCAATGATGTGATCCACTCTTGGTGGGTCCCTGCTTTGGCCGTTAAGAAAGATACCCTTCCTGGCTTTATCAACGAAACCTGGACACGCATTGATCATGTGGGTGTGTACCGCGGTCAATGTGCTGAACTGTGTGGTGTAAACCATGCTTACATGCCTATTGTGGTCGATGCACGCTCAGAAGCAGATTTTTTAGCCTGGGTGCATGAAACGAAAGAAACACAACGCAAAGCAATAGAAGAAGCCAAACAAGCATTCACTTTGCCTGATTTAATAAAAAAAGGCGAAGCGGTCTACAATCGCGTTTGTTCCGCCTGTCACCAGCAAAATGGCCAAGGCATGGCC
>JAZKAM010000198.1:6017-9923 GCA_040389145.1 Pseudomonadota bacterium | reverse complement strand
CCTTCACCGGATACGTCTCGGGTAATCGATGGATTTTCAGATTTTCGTGAAATTTTATCGATTTCATCGATATAAATAATGCCACGTTCTGCGCGCTGGATATCAAAGTCACACTTCTGCAACAACTTATGGATGACGTTCTCTACGTCCTCACCCACATAGCCTGCTTCTGTTAATGTCGTCGCGTCAGCAATAGCAAAGGGCACATTTAAAATACGTGCCAAGGTTTCCGCCAATAAGGTTTTACCACTACCGGTAGGACCGATCAGCAAAATGTTACTTTTACCAATTTCTACGTCCAAGGATTGGCCTGCTTGAATTCGTTTATAGTGATTATACACGGCAACCGCCAAAGACTTTTTGGCACCCAATTGACCGATGACATAATCATTCAGTTTTTGATGAATTTCTTTTGGTGTAGGTAAGGCGTCTGGCGTGGTAGACGACTTTTTGCTGTCATCTATCTCTTCACGACTAATATCCGTGCATAGATCGACACATTCATCGCAAATGTATACGGAAGGTCCCGCAACCAGTTTGCGGACCTCATGCTGGCCTTTTCCACAAAAGGAACAGTACATCATTTTCTCTGAACCACCACGCCCACGAACTGCCATCTATTTACCCTTTTTACCTAAATCACCCGACTCGTCTGAAGTCGAACTGCCAATTGTATCACGTTTGTGAATTATTTTGTCAACTAACCCATAGGCCACCGACTCTTCGGCGCTCATGAAATTGTCGCGATCTGTGTCTTTTTCAAGACGGCTAACCGGTTGGCCGGAGTGTCTTGCCAAAAGTGCATTCAAATCACGTTTGCATTTACCAATTTCACGGGCATGAATCTCGATATCAGAAGCTTGGCCTTGGAAACCACCTAAAGGTTGGTGAATCATCACGCGTGAATGCGGCAGAATAAATCGCTTGCCGGCCGCACCTGCAGTCAGCAGTACTGCACCCATGCTAGCGGCTTGCCCAACACACATCGTGCTTACATCAGGCTTGATGAACTGCATTGTGTCATACACAGCCAAACCAGCAGACACTACCCCACCTGGTGAGTTGATGTATAAAGAAATATCTTTGTCTGGGTTTTCAGATTCCAAAAAGAGCATTTGTGCTACAACCAAGTTGGCTACATGATCATCAATGGGGCCAACTAAGAAGATGACGCGCTCTTTTAATAGGCGTGAGTAAATGTCATACGCACGCTCACCGCGGGCGGTTTGCTCGACGACCATAGGAACTAAGGTGTTGTTGACGATAGATTGTGCTTGATTGTATTCCATAAACTTCCCTGAGGAGTGCCAACAAGATACCACCCTGTCGGATAGGTAACCTGCTCTGCTCCGTTGTACCAAAAACTGGGCGCTTGGACCAAACACCCGACCTAAAACCTATTTCCATTCTACCGGGAACCCAATAGAAAAAGCCATACTTGGCTGGCTCCCTACATTTAGGTGAGTAAACCAAGTATGGCTAATAGGGATTACTCCGCAGCTGTTGCGGGGGTTCCTTTTGTGAAGGCTTCGCGTATGGCAGAAACGGATACCGTTTCCGACTGAACATTTGCCGCGTTCATCACCGTTTCGACTGCCAAGTCTTGCAACAGAACAAAACGAACATGATTGGCTTCATCGCCTTGCGCCATAGCCCAGGATGTTAATTCTTGATGGCTCAAGTTATTTTCTACACCAAAGCGCATCAGTAGACGGAAAAACTCACGATCGTGACCTTCAAACGTTAATTTTTGGTCTTCAATAATCGTGGACAACAGCATGCCTACGCGAACATTAGCGTTAGACAAAGTATCTACTTTTTGCTTTTGTTCATCTGTCAGTTCATGAGCGTGATCGCATGCTTCACCGTGCTTATGGTCTTTTCCATGGGCAAATGCATGAGTCAAACGCTTTTGTTCACTTTCTACAAACGCTGTTGGTACAGAAAATTGATGCGCTTGCTTCAACCAATTCATTACCTGTGGCTTTGCAACCAGATAAGATAGGTCAGTCATTTCATTCACGAGACGTTCACGGAACCGTTCTTTCAAAGCATCCACGGAATCAACTCGGAAACTTTTTGTCAAAGACTCTAATTCAGGCAATACTGGCTCTTCAACGCCCATAACTGTGAAGTTAATGGTGGTACGTTTACCAGCCAAAGTAACGTCAGGCACTTTATTGTCATAGACAAAGCTTGCTTCCGAAGCGTTGCCCACGGAAAGACCCAACAATGCTTCGACCATTTCTTTAACCATAACGCCATGCTCAACCACAACCTGAATATTTTCCTTCAAGTCAGTAGTTGGCTCGCCTTCCAAGGTTACCGTCAAATTCAATGTAACGCGGTCGCCTAATGCGATTGCGCGGTCTGCTGCTTTGAATTCAGCTTTGCTCTTTTGGAAGTCTTCCAATTCTTTCATAACGTCTGCATCGGTAATTTCAGCAACCAAACGTTTAACATGGCAAGAAGAAAAAGGGGCTAATTGAATTTCTGGATATACTTCAAATTCAGCAACAAATGATAAGTCGCTATCAGGATTCTGTGATTCATCACCAAACGACAACATAGGTTGGCGCACGGGTCTTAATGCATGTTCTTCACAAGCCGCTTGAATCGATTTGGAAACCACATCATTGTACACTTCTTCACGAACAGTCAGCCCATAGTGTTTATCGATTAAATTTTGTGGCACTTTACCTGGACGGAAGCCCTGAACTTTTGCTGTGCGGCTTACTTCACGCATACGATCGCGAATTTTTCCTGCCAATTCTGCAGCCGGTACCGTGATTTGAAGTTTGCGACCCAAATCAGTGGTTTTTTCAACGGAAACTTGCATTTATTTATTCCTCTAGCGGGGTGATCACGACACCCATTTGATGCGGCACCAAATGGTGCGGAAGGAGGGACTCGAACCCACACGCCTTGCGGCACTGGCTTCTAAGGCCAGCGCGTCTACCAGTTTCGCCACTTCCGCATATAAAGCTAAATCTTAAGGTATGGTGGGTTGTGTAGGGATCGAACCTACGACCCGCTAATTAAGAGTCAGCTGCTCTACCAACTGAGCTAACAACCCGTACCTATTTCTTCATTCATTTTGGGGTGAACGATGGGGCTCGAACCCACGACAACCGGAATCACAATCCGGGGCTCTACCAGCTGAGCTACGCTCACCATAAACTTTTCGTCACGTTACTTTACATTTTTTGACAAAGCCAAGCTTTGCCAAATTGCACCACTGCATACGGCCTATTAGACGTATTCATCTGGATTTGCCCCCGACAGGACTTGAACCTGTATGAGCCGGATTAGAAATCCGGTGCCTTATCCAGTTAGGCCACAGGGGCACAAAATTGGTCGGGGTAGAGGGATTCGAACCCCCGACACCCTGCTCCCAAAGCAGGTGCGCTACCAGGCTGCGCTATACCCCGATTAACCGGCATGATACAAGAAAGCGTGAGCAAAACACAACACCTTTTTCGCGTAAAAGCACGATTCTGTTTAAATCTCTTTTAACTGGTCAGATTTTCAAAAATTAGCTCGTTGGCTAGCTATTGTGTTTGATGCGGATTTCTGCGAAAATCGCCCTACAAACTCGAGGAGATCCCACATGTCAGCACACCTATTGGACGGAAAGGCCTTAGCAGCACAATTGACTGCTCAGCTTGATATTCGAATCCAGCAGATGCTGGGCCAAATCGGTCGACCACCGGGTTTATCCGTCATTCAGGTGGGTAGTGATCCCGCTTCAGGCGTGTACGTAGGAAACAAGCAGAAAGCGGCCTTACGATTAGGGTTTGCAAGCCACGTGCTTCACTTGGCCGAAGAAACGTCATCAGAAACCCTAAGCAGCGTGATTAACCAACTCAACAACGGAGCGCTTTACAAGTTCGATGAGATGATGGC
>JAZKAM010000198.1:3395-6007 GCA_040389145.1 Pseudomonadota bacterium | reverse complement strand
CAACTCAACAACGACCCCCATTGTGATGGTATCCTTCTTCAACTTCCCCTACCGACTGACTTGCCTGCGGACGACTTTCTGGAACAAATTCACCCGAGCAAAGACGTCGATGGACTGCATCCTTACAACTTAGGTCGCCTGGCGCAAAGAAGGCCAACTATATTGCCTTGCACCCCTAAGGGTATTTTGCATTTATTGGACGCTGCGCAACTGTCTTTCAAAGGGAAACACGCGGTCATTGTGGGCGCATCCAACATTGTCGGGCGTCCTATGGCGTTAGCACTATTGTCTGCAGGCGCGACGGTTACCGTTTGTCACAGATTCACGAGCGATTTAGCTGCTCATGTTGGCATGGCCGATCTACTGATTGTGGCCATAGGTAAGCCTGGGGTGATCCAATCTTCTTGGATTAAACAAGGCGCGACGGTTGTTGATGTAGGGATTACACGAATGGCTGATGGCAGCTTGTCTGGTGATATCGAATTTGAAACAGCCAAAACACGAGCAGCCCACATTACCCCCGTGCCGGGAGGGGTCGGTCCAATGACCATTTATAGCTTAATGGAAAATACCGTACTGCAATGGTGCAGAGCTGCACACATGTGCGCACTATAGCGCACATGTTAAGACGCGCTAACTAAGGCGACGCCACACAGTACCTTCAGGCGTATCCTCTATGGAAATGCCCGCTTCCAGCAATTCCTTACGCAATAGGTCCGCTTTCGCCCAGTCACGACCTTTTCTCGCGCTTTCACGCGCTTCGATTAGGGCCTTGAACTCTTCCGATAACGGCTCTTCACCTTGTAACAGCTTGGCAGGTGGATTTTGTAACAAGCCCAATAGTGCGCCTAGCTCCTTCAGCCAGTGCGCATGCACAGCGGCTTCATGCCTTGTGTCAGGCTGACCATGCAAACGTTGAATATCATGCGCCAAATCAAATAATACGCCCATAGCAACAGGGGTATTGAAGTCTTCATCCATGGCTTCAATGAATCGTGCATGAAAAGGTGACACTGCCGTCTCTGGTGCGTAGCGCACACCTACTTTCGACTCAGGCAAGTCAAATAAACTCAACGCGCGATATAAGCGTGTTAACGCATCTTTGGCCTGATCTAAGGCTTCAAAACTAAAGCTAACGGGACTACGATAATGACTAGAAAGTAGGAAATATCGGAGTACTTCGGGCGCATAGCACTCATATAAAGAGCGTAAGGTGTGGAAATTATTCAGAGATTTTGACATCTTCTCTTGATTAATATTCACAAAACCTACATGCATCCAATGCCGAACAAAAACTTGCTCTGTTACAGCCTCGCATTGAGCGCGTTCATTTTCATGGTGAGGAAAAATCAAGTCATGGCCGCCGCCATGGATATCAATGGTTGGACCTAATTGGTCCATAGCCATGGCAGAGCATTCAATATGCCATCCAGGACGACCGGGCCCCCAAGGAGAATGATAGTGCGGCTCGTCTTCAGCCACATGTTTCCATAAGGCAAAATCAAAAGGATGTTCCTTTTGAGTATCCACAGCAACACGGCTACCAGCACGCAGCTCATCCAAATTGCGGTGAGATAATTCACCGTACGGTTGGAACTGTTTGACTGAAAATAATACATCGCCTTGCGCACTCTGGTACGCGACTTTTCGTTCCATTAATGCTTCAATCAAACGATGCATAGATTCAATAGATTCCGTCGCACGGGGTTCAAAATCAGGTCGCTCATTACCTAAGCGCTCCAAATCCTCATGCATCGCTCGAATATATTGTGCCGTTAACTCATCTATGGCAATTTGTTGCTCTTGCGCGCGCTGGATAATTTTATCGTCTACGTCCGTAATGTTACGCACATAAGTCACATCATAGCCGCGCGCACGTAAATAACGCGCGACCACATCAAAAACAGTGTACACACGGCCATGGCCTAGATGGCAATAGTCATAAACGGTAACGCCGCATACATACATGCTGACACGGCCAGGGTGTACTGGATGAAACGACTCTTTACTTTGAGACAACGAGTTATAGAGTTTCATAAAAAAATCCTATTGTATGCGCTGCTTCGCCACGGTAATACGGTTCTGTAACGCTTCAGTACTCAGGCATGCCAAAAGTTTCAATAACTCAGGACCATCTTCCCTGCCCGTCAGCAAACGACGTAACGGCATAAATAATGCCTTCCCCTTGAGACCACTCCGTTGTTTGATGGCATCTAAGCAAGCCGCACCTGTTAGGCCGGATTGCAATGCATCTGCTAATACATCAATAACCGCAACGCCTGCGCGCAATACAAAAACTGCTTCCTCTGAATAGTCTGGCGCCGCCACCCCCAAACAGGCTTGCCATTCCGCCACATCCGCCGGTAATAACACATTCGTTTGAAGCAACTCTGCCCATTGGTTTTGTTCTGTTGACGAGAGTGCTTGTGTATTGAGATTGGCCCAAGGAATAAACTCAGACATCGGTAGGTGCGCTACTGCTTCCTTTTGCCAATGGTCACGCTGCACCACATCATAACGTGCAGGGGAACGACCAATATGGTCTAAGGAGAAGCCAGCTACCAGCGCATCCATGCCATGGTAGCCTTCTTGCGTATAGCTATGTCCCACTC
>JAZKAM010000198.1:3092-3385 GCA_040389145.1 Pseudomonadota bacterium | reverse complement strand
AAATAGTTAGAAATGGCCATTGGCAAATAACCGCGCTCACGGAGTAAACGGACCGATTCAGAACCGTTTCGTTTAGACAGAGGTTGCCCATCCATCCCCAAGATAATAGGCAGATGCCCGTACGATTTCGGTGCTGACATACCCAAAAGGCTTAAGATCAGTAATTGCCGTGGCGTATTGGTTAAATGGTCTTCGCCACGTAAGACATGCGTAATGCCCATCAATGAATCATCGATGGCATTACAAAACATAAAGGTAGGGCCGCCATCGGATTTACGGATAATAAAATCGCC
>JAZKAM010000198.1:2425-3082 GCA_040389145.1 Pseudomonadota bacterium | reverse complement strand
TGTACTAAATTGTTTGGGCCCAAAAACGGCATCATCAAAGAGGATAGGTTGATTTTCAGGCACACGTAGTCGCAAACTGGGCTTGATACCCGCCGCTTCTTTCTGCGCAACCGCTGCTTTCGTCAAATGCTTACAAGCGCCTGAGTAGCGTGGGGCAATACCCGCGCTCAGCTGTGTTTTACGTGCAACGGCCAACTCAACTTCCGTGCAATAGCAGGGATAAGCCAAGTCCTGGTCGATCAGCTTTGTATAATAGTCCGCATAGATATCATTACGCTCCGATTGAACCACAGGGACGCCAGAATAGGAGAGCCCCATAAAGGCCAAATCTTCTTTAATGGATTCCGCAAATGTTTCTGTAGAGCGCGCAATATCGGTGTCTTCGATACGCAAGTAAAATAGGCCGCCCTGCTGATAGGCATAAAGGGCATTAAACAACGCCGTTCGGAGATTGCCTACATGCATATAGCCTGTTGGGCTGGGTGCAAAACGGGTACGAACTTGACTAACCATCGGATGAACAACCTATAACCATGCAAAACTGCTGCTCAGTTATGATATCCTATCGGCCTTACTAATTCATCTGCAGGAAAACTTTGTTATGAACATCGTGCTACATACCACTTTAGGGCCCATCCACGTCCAATTAGACACTCA
>JAZKAM010000198.1:388-2342 GCA_040389145.1 Pseudomonadota bacterium | reverse complement strand
CTTTGTCGTCCAAGGTGGTGGTTTTGCACCCGGTTTAAACCAACAACCCTGCAGAGCACCGGTTCAAAATGAAGCAGATCAGGGCAAAAAGAACCTCAAGGGATCTTTAGCCATGGCACGTACATCCGATCCACACTCTGCAACCGCGCAATTTTTTATCAACTTAAGCGACAATCATTTCCTTGATCATCGTGCAAAGACGGCGGATGGCTATGGCTATTGCGTATTTGGACAAGTCACAGAAGGCATGCCAGCCCTAGAAGCTATGGCAAAAGCGAAGACCGGCCGTTTTCAAGGTCATGATGACGTCCCTCTAGAAGATATCGTATTAACCCGTGTTGAATTTATTGATGCGGAATAATTAGATCGATGTCTGAGCGCCCGGTTTATTTTGTTTCAGACATCCATCTGAATGACGGGGACCAACCGCAGAACGCGTTATTTCTCGCTTTCCTCAATGGGCCAGCGCGTTCTGCGGGAGCACTATATATCCTTGGCGATTTATTTGAGTACTGGCTAGGCGATGATGTGCCTTCCGCGATTGGTGACCAAGTAGCGGCCAGCTGTCGCGCACTGAAAGCACAAGGAACATCTGTTTATTTTATGGCCGGCAATCGTGACTTTTTGCTGGGCAAACGGTATGCAGCGCGCGCCGGGTTTACACTGCTACCAGACTCTATAGTAGAAACATTTTGGGGTACCCCTATTCTATTACACCATGGAGATTGTTACTGTGTACAGGATACACAGTATTTGAAGTACCGAGCCTGGGCACACCAAGCTTGGCTGCAAACCTTATTTTTGGCCTTACCTCGGTTTTGCCGCAGTTACTTGGCAAAACGCTTACGCCAATCCAGTAAAGCGCATACTACGGCAGCAAATCCTCAGACTTTTCATATCCCTCCCACCGTAGTCATCAACGCAGCTAAACAAGCCAAAGTATCCACGGTATTACATGGCCATATCCATCGACCAATAGATACCCAACATATCGCCGGCGACAACATTATTAGACACGTCGTTCTAGGCGAATGGAGTACGGAAGGTTCTGTGGGTGTTTATACGCCTAATGGTCTAGCGCTCATGTCTCTAGATAAAGTTGGTCAACTTAATATTGCTTAGCTTCATAAAAACAACTTAGTTAACCAAATTATATTCATCTCAAAAACCACTAAAATTTCGTGATTTTCGCTTTGATTTGTGTATACTGACCACGTAGTTAACTGAAATCCGCACCAGACTCTATACAGAGGGGCGGTTGTATGTTAATAATCTGACATTGGATTTTAAGTATTCTTATCAAAAAACAAGAAATACAACTAACTTTTTTTACGGTTCGCCGGCTTGAGGGTTAGTGTATCTCGCAATACATATGGAGTTCACCATGCTTACAGATCAACCAAGAGCTGTTTTCGTAGAAAAACAAGGCGCTTTACAACGCACCGTCAACGCCTTTCGAAATGGCTTGGCTATTGCAGCAGCCCCCTTCATCGTTCTTTACAATAACTTCCGTGAAAACTACGCATTTTTCATGCAAAAAACTCATTCTCCATGGGCATTTGCTGCTGTGTTGACCTTCATTATTCTGCCCCTCTTTTTTATTAACTGGGCGCGTGTATATGGTGACGTAAAGGCACGTGACGCTTTGAAAGGCCGCGATCTAGAAGATGAGAAGAAACAATCTAAAGTCATCAAAGCTCTTCGTTTGGTTGGCGCGGTACTTTATTCTATCGTTGCGACTTCTGCGATCATTTCAGGCATTGGCTATTTCTTATACACCATGGGCACCTCACTACGCATGCTTCCTATTGTTAGTGGCATCGTTGTTGGTGTGATGGGTCTGGTGAATTTACTGTATGCCCACAATGAAATTAAAAGCTGGAAGTGGAAAAACACCAAAGGTGATTTCCAAGCCCTTTGGAATGACAACATTGCTGGAAAAGACAAGAAACTT
>JAZKAM010000198.1:0-238 GCA_040389145.1 Pseudomonadota bacterium | reverse complement strand
AAAACTTAGGTGCACTATTTGGTCACTTAGTTTCCTTAGTCGCTGTTGCACTCTTTACTGTCGGTATGGCTATGGCCTTCACATTCTTCGGTTTGCCTGGAATGATTATTGGTGGTGTGGTTGCAGGTGTCGTATTACTGTTCGATTTCAACTCTTTCTTGCCTGCGTTCTACAAAAGAACCGCAGAATCTATTAAATTTACCTGCCAAGACTTAGCGTTTTCTTTCGGTTTGAGCAA
>JAZKAM010000197.1:0-3538 GCA_040389145.1 Pseudomonadota bacterium | reverse complement strand
AGCATAAGATGGGTGATGATTTTACCAAACAGGTAATCAAGGATTGGATGTTTGGGAAGATAACAGATGATTATAGATTATCGAAGAATGTAACTTTAAATTAATAATGAGCATTAAGTTTAAAATAAGGAAACTACTAAGAGAACATTACGGAAAGGTTGAAACTTATTTAGAACATGCTTATGAAGATACACTAACTGAAAATCTCATCAGAGGTGATATAGAAAAAAAGAAAGCTTGGATTACATATAATCAAGTAATTTTAGAATTAAAATACTCATTGAAAGATATGTTAAAGGTGAAAGAACTACAATATAAATTAACGGAAACCACCAATCCGAATGAGGTTTGCATCCAAGTAATTGAGGATGTGAAAGATCGCTCACCTGAGCTAGAAAGACTTTATTATAAGATTACTAACTTCTAGTAATTTCATATAGTAGAATTAAATAAAATCTAAAAATTTTCACAAAAAATTAGTGATTGCAAGCAATATAAAAGATATTTACTATTAGAATAACAATAATTTAATTTTAAACCATGAAAGCTAATAATTTTATTTTAAAAGCTGGACAAGGCAAAAATACCAGATTAGATAAAGAATTAAACGACGATGAGCATACTGCTGATTTTGATACGGTACTTAACCGATACATAGCATCAGTTCGACCGGCAGCTGAAGCTGTGGCTGCTTTGCCTGCTGCGGCTACGGTAGAGCCTGTGGCGGCTGTATTGCCTGTAGACCATGAGCTGGAGCGTTTGGAGCAGGCTGTAAGAGATGCAACTGCTGCTGTAAATGTTGATTTGGCTGAATTAACACGCGTTAAAATAGTTGCTAAAAATGTTACTGCAGTAAAATCAGCAGGCCCCTCTAAAGTTTCTGCTGACTTTTCTAGTGCAGTTTTTTCCTCTGGTAAGGGAAAACAAGAACATCCCTTGGTAGCAGCAGCGACACTAAAACTGCAGAAGTCTCGTACACATCTTAAAGATAGACAAGCCGAGCTTAATGCATATAAACAAGCGCAGCCTGCCTCTGCAGTTGCTGTACCGGAAGCAGCGTTCACTATAGCGGCAGTAGATACAAGTGAAGCGTCAGTTGCTGGCGAGGGCGAGCAGGTCGCCCACTCCATGAGAGTAACGCCTACGCTTATCAGAGATGTAGGCGGAGCTGTAGCAGAATCAGGCCCTGAAGCAGCAGCTGATATGCCATCGGAAGGTAGTACGCTGCCTGCAGCGGCGGCTGATGCTCAGTCTATTGTCCTACGTACACCTGAAGAGAATACAACATTAATTGATGACCTCAGCGAAAAAATAGCAGATGATGCGTGGCATTTCTTTTGTGGTACAAAGTTACCTACGTCAGACAGCGAAGAGGACGTTAAGACGTTCCTTGGAGAATTCCAGGCTAATTTAAACCAGCTACGCGAGTGCTTCAATCGGCCAGGTTTTACAGATGTTCAACAAGATTCACTAAGAAATAGTGCAGTGCTTGTTCAGAAAGTGGTTCTTGTACTCAGAAGCCTTTTGGATAGTAAAGTTAATATTAATGCAGAAGCCATTAAATTACATCTAGATAGAAGCGTGAGCAATTTAAGTCCTGCCTCTAAAGATCTTTGGTTTATTCAGTGGCTTCAACGTAATCCTATAGGCGTTCAACTAGATGCTTCTGCTGAGTTGTCTGAAGATGAACCTGCATTAGATGATGATTATTCTTCTTCAGCTGCATCCGACTCGGATGTAGCTGAAGAGTATGAAACTGCATCTGAGCCTGAGCCTGAAGACTATCAGGAGGATTCTGAACTTGATTCTGCGGATGAATCTGTGCCTGCGCCCCTTGTTAAACAACCTGTAATTGTGCCTACACCTGCACCTGCGCCAGTAACTACCATGCCTAAACCTGTTAGGGTTCCGAATCAAGTAATTGCGCGCAGAACATCAGAAGCAATGAAAACGGCAAATGGTGTACAAGTTTTAGCCAATAAGCAGGCTGTGCTTACCGCTTTAGCAGATTTACGGAACGAATGTGACGCGGTTGCCAAGGGTACGAAGCTTCCTAAGTCGAGCCATTCTAATAGCCTAGCGTCTTTTTTTCAGGAGTTTGAAAATAAAGCTGAGGCGATTCGTCGCAAAGTAACTCAGATAAGCAACAACGATCAATCATTGCGCGATGCTGTTACTGAGTCCCTCAAACTAGTCGAAAATCTTTTCACTAACTACATTCAGCGTTTGAATGCAATTAACCCACCGCTGACTAGAGAACAAATGAAGACTTTAGTAATTGCTGCAGCGAAAACAAAGAATCCTGCGCTGCATATTGCGCAGCATGCACCTCAAGCTGTAGTTGTGACACAACCTTTGGCACCAGCATTGGCCGCACGACCAGAAACACCGGTTGCGGCAGTCTCAATAGAAGTGCCTGCACCGACGGCGCCTGCACCGACTGCGTCTAATGCATCAGCTGTACCACCACCAGCTACGGGTGCACCTGTTGAGCCGCTCGATGAGCTCGCAAAGGCGATCTATAACCTAACACACCACCCCAAAGCTCGGACCCCAATGCAAGTGCCGGACGCTATGCCTAAAAGACCAGCAGCTACCCAACCAGGAGCTAATCAACCTATCGGTGATACGGCCCCATCTGCAGCAGCTGTACCTCCACCAGCACCTAGGAGTGGTGATCTTGCTGCTCAGTTGGTACAGTTGCGAGAGACCCTAGCAAATCAAGCCGTCGCCAAGAAACTGGCCCTGCATTTCAAATCGATGGATGCGATTGAAAATGCGTTGCCACAGGCGGCACATCAAGCAGATTCTGCTGCACCCAATATTGTTCAAGTGGTGGAAGCTGAAGCCCAACCTGAAGCAAGCTCTGAAGGTAAATCGCCATCAAAATTGCGTGCATTCTTCTCTGCTGTTTGGAACGGCCTCAAAGCGCTTGGCGCGATGTTGTTTGGTTGGATTCCAAAATTGTATGCACGTATAGTTGGGAAGAAAGCTCAGGATGTTGATGCGGCTGAAGCAAATACCGTGGAAGACAACACTGTTCATCCTGGGTTTACGTCAACAGTAGACAATACTAAAGATAAACAGCGTGTTAGCCCAGTCACCGTTGATCGTACTGCAGACGTCCCACAGTCAGATGTGGCTGCTAAAGAAGGTAAAAAGATGACTTCAGCACGACCCACCGCTACAAGGGCAGGTGACAGTGCAGCTGAATAATCCACTATAAGCTAAAGCGTTGGCACGCGATAAAAGGGTGCCAACGCTTTAATTCAGTTTTTTATCTCTCTTTCTCCCTTCTTCTTTCTTCGTTCTTTCTTTCTATTTTCCTTCTTTCTTTTTGATGCTTCATATATGATTTTAGTGGCTGTGATTTTGTGAAAAATCATCAAAAATAATTCTTAGCTCCATTGTATATGTTTAATGGCTACTGAGTGGCAAGTACGAAACCTGCCCGTGCGCTTGTTCGCTCTTTTGGGAGTACATCTTTTCTGGTGTTGTCCATTTACCAGTGCGGCATAGACGCTGTACAGCAGCCCAG
>JAZKAM010000196.1:0-2934 GCA_040389145.1 Pseudomonadota bacterium | reverse complement strand
GCTTCCTTCCGGACCTGGCGGGGTTTGCAGTCACCAATTGCGGCAGCACCGATAGGGACACCATAGAACCCGAATGCTAACAGAGCATGCCGGTTTTGCCAAGTACACAAGGCAAAGTGGGCTGTGTCAGCCTCTTTGACATAGACAGTCCAAGCCCCTATGATCGCACGAAACCTCGGCCGTACCATACGGCATAGGCACAATGGATTGGATTTTTACAGCAAAGGAGTGTGTATGCGATTACTATTTTCGTTGTTAATTACCTTACTTTTTACAAGTCCGGCTTGGGCAATTGACGCTCAAGGTCCTCATAAAAAAATGGCTGCTGAAGCTGCATTAATGTACATCAAACCTGGCATGGTTGTTGGGGTGGGCACAGGCTCAACTGTTGAATACTTTATTGATGCCCTAGTACGTGAAAAGTCTCATATTAAAGGCGTCATTGCCAGCTCGGAAGCCACCGAACAAAAGCTACGTGATCGCGGTTTTAAAATACTCTCCTTAGCCGAAGCAAATCCTGACATTTATGTCGACGGTGCTGATCGCTTTAATGCAAACAAAGAACTGATTAAGGGCGGCGGCGGCGCACTCATGCGTGAAAAAATCTTAGCCAACCAAGCCCCCATATTTATCTGCATCGTGGATGAAAGTAAATTCGACCCTAGTTTATCCACCTATCCCTTACCTGTTGAAGTCGTCCCCTTTGCGACAGCCTCGGTTACCGCGCAATTAGAACGTTTGGGCGCAAAACCTATGCTACGCCAAGCTACCACAGACAATGGAAATCGCATTATCGATGTGCATAACTTAAATCTCAAAAATTCCCGCCAAATGGAACAAAAAGTTAACCAGCTTACCGGTGTAGTAGACAATGGCATATTTGCCCAACGTAAAGCAGATGTGATCTTAATTGCGGGTAAATCTGGTCTAAGAACCCTACAGTGAGCAAATGACTAAACGGCCAATAAGCAGGGACTCGGAAGCATCCGAGTCCCCACCCCCAATCACTCCTGCTTTCCGCTCAATCTCCACTCAAAGCACGCCCTACAGCCATACGGAGCAACACATCCCGTGGGTCATCCCATAAGTATGTCCCCAATTCATTGGTCACATACGCGTAACTCAGACGCTTTTGTACGTCGACCATGGCAAAACCCCCACCTAAGCCAGGTGCACCAAAGCAATCCTCTGGGTTACCGAAAGAAAAATTGGCACGCGGTTTCACAAAGCCCAAGTGAAAGCGGGACTCAGTTTTCAAAATACGGTCAAATGTCCCTGTGCTTGGCAACTTTGGCTGCGCCATTAAACAGCGCTGTGTATTGGGTGCATGTCGCAACCAAGCAGGTGGATTGGCCAATACATCAAAGAGTTGCACTAAATCCGTCGCGGTGGCGCAAACATTACTGGCGGGGTTTTCATGACCATAATAATCAGGAGACAGTTGGCCCTGTGGATTTTTACCCATCAGCCGAAAAGCCCGCGCAGCTTCAGACCATGGGGAAAGCTGCGCCAAAGCCAGACTTAAAGGTACATGCCACAAACCACTTACCGCACGCAGCGGGCTTTCCAGGCCAACCGGCTCAGCTACGATATTGGCTGCAGTAGGCCCTTGTATACCTACTTGTACAGGGTAGTCTGGGAACACGCTTGCTAAATAACGAGAAAAGGACTCATAGTTCGGTACAACACGAGATAGCAAAGCATCCACATACCACCCCCAAGACACTGCATGGTAGGCATAGTATGCGCCCGGGGCGTGCATGGGTACTTGTGCAGCCAATACCGCATGAAAACGCGGTACATCGCGCAGCAAATCCGGTGTAACAGGTTCAGATATACACGCCAAGCCTGCCTGATGGTCTAACAACTGCTGTACAGTGACACCGCCCTTACCCGCTTGAGCAAATTCCGGCCAATAAAGCGCCACAGGGGCATCATAATCCACCCATCCCTGACTATGGGCATACAACACCCCCAGAGCACCCAGACCTTTAGAGACTGAAAAGAGTAAGGCCCGAGTTTTGCGCGCCCAAGGTATCGTCTGCGCACGATCTGCCCAACCGCCGCTTAAATCTACAAAGGTTTGCCCCTCGCAGATAACAGACACAGCTGCTCCATAATGGCGCTGCCCTGCTAAAGTTTGCTCAAATGCCTGCTGTACTGCTGAAAAACGCGGGTCACAATACCCTTGAATCCTTGGCATGGTCCATATCCTTATCTCATGGTCTAAAGGGAGGTATAACAAAATTTTTACTTAGGCGGCAAATTTTGGTAGGATTGCCCAATCGTGGAGAGATGTCCGAGTGGCTGAAGGAGCACGCCTGGAAAGCGTGTATACGTTTATAGCGTATCGAGGGTTCGAATCCCTCTCTCTCCGCCAGAATTCCCCTATAAATCACAGCGCCTGCCTCATTGTCACGAGCAACACCCGCAAGTGTCTGGTTCTTTTCATTTTTCTCATATAAGCTCACACAATCTCACATAGCCCTTATGTGATTATTCCCGCCCTGGCTCTGCCTCGCAGCAACAGAAAAGCACTCTATACACCCATTGGCTCTATAAAATGCTTTAACTAGAGAACTTTTAGGTTAAATGACTTGAAAAAAACAAAATTTGTGTAATAATGAAAACAGATTTCATTATTACACAGTTTAAGCATGTACATACGCGAAATTACTCAGCAACTTATAACGCTTGCGCAGCAATACCCAGTAGTTAGTGTAATGGGGCCACGCCAATCGGGTAAATCAACCTTGGTACGGGACACCTTCCCAGCTAAGCCTTATGCCAATCTAGAAGAGCCTGATGCTCGTTTACTTGCTCAAACCGATCCTCGAGGTTTTTTAGCGCAATTCCCCGAGGGGGCTATACTCGATGAAATTCAAAATGTGCCCGAACTATTGTCTTATATCCAAGTGATCGTTGATGAAAGAC
>JAZKAM010000195.1:976-8308 GCA_040389145.1 Pseudomonadota bacterium | reverse complement strand
GAAAGTGCCACAGAGAATATACCGCCAAAAGTCCGTTTTTGACGGACGTGGTAAGGGTGAAAAGGTGCGGTAAGAGCGCACCGCGCTGGTGGTAACATCATGCGGCAGGGAAAACCCCACTTGGAGCAAGACCAAATAGGAACCAACTTTATGTGTGGCTCGCACAGGTTCGGGTAGGTTGCTTGAGGTGCATAGTGATATGCATCCCAGATGAATGGTTGTCCACGACAGAACCCGGCTTATCGGTCGACTTTCCCTCTATTTTTCTTCAATTGGTAATGTACGATGCATAAAAGTGTATTAGCTGAGGCTGTGTTAACGCACTTAGTCACCGATCCTTCAGGTTATTATGTCGATGGCACGTATGGTCGCGGCGGGCATAGCCAACTCATACTCAATCAACTATCCCCAGAAGGCCGCTTATTAGCAGTTGACCGTGATTTGGCCGCCATTGCAGATGGTCAACAACGTTTTGCTACCGATACGCGCTTTCAATTACATCATGCCAATTTTAGTCGTTTGTCTGGCGTTGTTGACCAACAAAACTGGACCGGCAACGTATCCGGTATTTTATTAGACTTAGGCGTGTCCTCCCCCCAAATAGATGAAGCAGAACGTGGCTTTAGCTTTATGCGAGACGGGCCTTTGGATATGCGTATGGACAGTACGCAGACGGAAACTGCAGCATCCTGGCTTAACCGTGCTTCTGAAGAAGAAATCCGTAACGTATTGTACCGCTATGGCGAAGAGTCAGCAGGGCGTCGCATTGCGCGGCATTTGGTTGCGGCGCGCGCCCAAACCCCATGGCACAGCACCTTGCAATTGGCACAAGCCATTGCCAAATTGACGCGCGGTGCACCAGGTCGTCATGCGGCAACCCGTAGCTTTCAGGCAATCCGCATTCATATTAATCGAGAGCTGGCTGAGCTTGAAACAGTACTGCCTACTTTGATGCCGTTATTACGCATTGGCGGACGCATCGGTATCATCAGCTTTCATTCCTTAGAAGACCGCATGGTAAAACAATATTTCCAACATGCCATGCAGGATCCCCGTCCGCGTGACTGGCCAATCCCAGGTATTTTCGAGCCCTCATTATGCTGGGTGGAAAAGAAAGTGTTTGCTTCGGATGCAGAGTGTGCAGAAAATCCCCGCGCACGTAGTGCCGTATTGCGTGTGGTGGAGCGATTGAAATAAGATGCGCGCAATTGTTCATGAATTGCTCGATTCGCCTTGGTTCTCCGGCTCCTTGCTGTGCGTTTTATTGACCTTGGTTGTTTTATCCGGTTTTGCGCGTATTGATGTATTGCATCAGTCTCATCAACGCTTTGCTGAGCTACAAACATTGCACTATCAACGTGATGCCTTACATCAAGAATGGACCAAGCTGGTTCTGGAGCAAGGTGCATGGGGCGCGCACGCCCGTATTGAACGCGTTAGCCGTGAACAACTACATATGAAAACCCCAGAGTTGAGCAGCATTACGGTCGTCGCTGCGCCTTGACCCATCTGTCCCATACGGGCACAATCACACCAAAATGACGTTTGGATCAATGGCAGAGGATGTGTGGTGATGGAAGCCTGGGTGGAAGAGCTACAACAGTGCGCTAAAGGCATCACCGTCAATTCCCAATCTGTTGAGCCCGGCATGTATTTCGTTGCGTTGACAGACAATGCTCAGTACATGCGTGATGCCATTAGTCGTGGTGCTGTGGGTGTATTAATGGACAGCGACAGCTCCCTCACATGCCCAAGCTCAATTCGCAGCCATCGGTTACCACGCCTAAAAAGCGCCTTACCTGAATATTTGTCTTTGTTGTACCCCGATGCAGAGAAAATGCCCATATATGCCATCACAGGTACGTGTGGAAAATCTTCTGTTAGTTGGATTTTACAGTGGGTGTTGCAGCACTGTGGGGTTGCATCAGGATATATAGGCACTTTGGGGATTCATTGGCCCGACTATCAGGAATCTTCCCCGCTGACCACGCCTGATGTGGTTACAAATTATCGTTTATGCCAACAGGCAAAACAAGCAGGACTGCAGGCTTTATGTATGGAAGTATCGTCCCATGCATTGGCGCAACACCGCCTAGGTGATCTGAAGGTGCACACTGCTATTTTTCACAATCTATCTCATGAACATCTAGACTATCATGGCTCTATGCAAGTCTATGCTTTAGCAAAGCGCCGCTTATTGGCACGCTCTGAAGTAAAAACTATTTTGCTCAATGTTGACGATCCGTATACTGAATTTATGCGTGAAGCCATTCATCCACACACCCACACAATTACCTACGGTATTTTTGCGCCTGCAGATTTAGGTATTACCGGCTTACATTTTGAAGCAGGCAGCATTACAGGCCAAGTGCACACACCGTGGGGGCAGGCGCCTATTCGGTTGGTTGGCTTTAGTGAGGCCACAGTTTATAACGTGTTGGCGGTTATTGCGGCGGCGTGTGTGCAGGGCTTGCCTTTAGCAGCAGTTTGCGACGCTGTGCAAGAAGCGCCGATGCCACCTGGGCGCATGGTCTGTTATGTGCGCGCGCAGTCGCCCTTGGCCATTGTCGATTATGCCCACAAACCCGATGCGTTGGCGCTATTATTGCGCTCTGCGCGCCGTTTGCTTACCCCACATGGTCGCCTATGGTGCGTGTTTGGGTGCGGTGGTAATCGTGATGTGGCCAAACGCCCCCTTATGGGCAAAATTGCATTTGAGTTATCCGACCGAATCGTTATTACCGCGGATAACGCACGGGATGAAGATCCTGCGCAGATTGCTGCGCAAATCTGCGCAGGCATGCCCTATCGGCCAGAACACCTTGTGATAGAATTAGATCGCGCACGTGCGATCGCCCTGGCCATTGAGCAAGCGGCACCGCACGATGTCGTCATTGTGGCAGGGAAGGGACATGAAGACATGCAAGTGATTCGTGGACAGCACCACGCCTTCAGTGATAGTCACTACTTGGAAGGATTGGGCTATGCTCCGAAGTCTCATATATGACAATCTACCCGGCACTTGGATAGGCGAACCTGTCGATTGCGATAGTATTTCTACCGATACCAGAACCATGCAACCTGGTGCTTTGTATGTTGCAGTAGCAGGCAAACAAGCCGACGGACATCAGTACATTCCTGAAGCGATACGGCGCGGTGCCCGCGCCGTCATGGTTACCCGTGTACAAGCGGAATGTCCTGTACCACAGTGGGTCGTTGCAGATGCCTACGAAGCCATTTGTTTTATCGTACGTCATTTGCGAGACGCCTTTCAGGGGGATGTGGTTGCGGTAACAGGCTCTGTAGGAAAAACGTCGACGAAACAGTTTATTGCACAGATATTGGCGCGTCGGTTTTCCGTGTTATCGACCACCCGTAATTGGAATACTGAATATGGTTTGGCACAGTTGTTTTGGGGCTTAGCGCAACACCATCAGTGTATTGTGCTTGAAATGGGTGCGAAACATCCAGGTGACATCGCAACGCTATGCCGTTTGGTTAGACCTACGGTTGGTGTGGTTACCAATGTACAGCACGTACACAGCGGCCTTTATCCCTCATTCGAATCGTTGATAGAAACAAAAATGGCCTTGTTGGACTACCTGTCTACTTCGGGTAAAGCGGCGATCTCTGTCGATGACCCACTATTTTCTTCTTGGATCCAACGTTTTCCAGCCCATCGATGCGCCGCTTATGGCCAACTGCTCTCTCATTCACCCCAGTCTGCTGTACCTAGCGTCACTTTGGCAGATTTGCACCTTGAAGCAGGGGAAGCATGTTTTCGCTTAATTCATGGCGCTGAAGAAGCACCGGTGCATTTACACGTGCTCGGTAAACATCAGGTGGGTAATGCCTTGGCTGCTGCTGCAGTAACCAGTCTATTGGGTGTGTCTGTAGCAGATGTGGCGGCGGGGTTGTCGACGACAATTGGCACATCGCAGCGCCTCATGCGCTATACCACGCCAACGGGTGGCATTGTGTACGATGACACGTATAACGGGAATGGTGCATTGGTGGCCATTGCGCATTTGGCTTTAGATGTACCATACCGCACCACCATTTTTGTCATGACAGATATGGCCGACTTGCAGCCAGATTCCGTTGTCGCGCGGCATGAAGAGCTATGCCGTGTAGCACGGGATTTGGGTGTCCACCATTTATGGTGTCTCGGACCTGCCATGAAAGCAGCCATGCCTGTTTTTGGTCCGAATGCACGACACTTTGAGCAACAATCAGACTTGATCGAAGCACTCATTCCGTTCATTGGCCCTCAAGTAAGTTGTTTAATTAAAGGTTCACGCGGTCGTGTGATGGAGCGCGTTGTTCAAGCAGTCTGTCCCAATATCTTGGAGAAAACCCCATGTTGACCACGATGCTGCATACATTGTCGCACCATACCTGTCTTGCTCTGTTAACGGGCTTTGTTGCCACAGCGTTGTTGATGCCGCCATGGATTCGTTTTCTCAAGGCCGCCCAAATGGGACAACCCATTCGTTCATTAGGGGTGGCAGGGCACGAAAAAAAACGTGGTACACCAACGATGGGCGGCCTTGCCTTATTATTGGGCATGTTGGTTGGCGTATCGGTGACGCAAGGGTGGGGCATCATCAGTGGTGCTTTGGTTGTACTGGTGGTCTTGCATGCCATCATTGGTGGTTTAGATGATTGGGCAAAAATCAAAAAGAACCATACCACCGGCTTGCGCGCATGGACTAAGTTTATTATTCAAGTGTGCTTGGCAACGGCAGTTTATTGGTTACTGTCCACACGTATGCCGGTACACACCCTATATGTGCCCTTTATGCACGTCGACCTGGTGGTGCCAAGTGCGGTGTATTGGTTGTGGATCATCGGCGTATTAACCGGCACCGTTAACGCAGTCAACTTGACCGATGGTATGGATGGCTTAGCCATTGTGCCCGTATGTGGCATTTTGATCGCCTTTGGGTTGATGGCCGGCATATTACCGCCCGAACAAACCTATTTAACGGCCGCTGAATTGGTACAAGTTCAGTTGTTGTGTTTTGCCGGCGCTGGCGCAGGCTTAGGGTTCCTATGGTTCAATTGCCACCCTGCGTCCTTATTTATGGGTGATGTAGGTGCCTTGGGCTTGGGTGCTTTGTTGGGCGGTATTGCGTTGTTACTGCGCCGTGAAGGGTTACTGTTTATCATGGCAGGCTTGATGGTTTTGGAGACCGTTTCGGTGATCCTCCAAGTAGGTAGCTTTAAAACACGCGGTAAACGCATTTTTAAAATGGCGCCGCTTCATCACCATTTTGAGTTGTCCGGCTGGTCGGAGCCACAAATTTGTGTACGCTTCTGGTTGGTCACAGCGTTACTTATTGCTGCGGCTTGGTCTGATTTCCTGTAGGGTTTGTATGTACGCACACTCAGATAAAAAAATGCACTATGTAGTTGTTGGGTTAGGCTTGACCGGATTTTCATGCGCACGATTTCTGGCCCGGCAAGGCTATGCGTTTTCGGTGGTAGATACGCGTCCTATAGTGGCCCAGGCCGCTGCATTTCGCGCTGAATTTCCCAACGTCACGTTAAGCCTTGGCGACATTGAACCTACATTGGCCAAAGCCGATGTGTTGGTCGTTAGCCCTGGTGTGCCGTTGACCGATCCGGCATTGCAATCCTGTCGCGCTCGTGGCGTGCCAATGACCGGCGATATTGAGTTGTTTGTGCAACATACAGATGTGCCTATTGTGGCCATCACAGGCACAAATGGAAAGTCTACTGTCACCACGCTGGTAGCGGATTTATTGAATGCTGCAGGCTGCTATGCTGTCCCTGGAGGTAACCTTGGTATTCCTGCTTTAGATTTACTATTGGAAGCCGCATCATCACAACAAAAGCCAGATTATTTTGTGTTGGAACTATCTAGCTACCAATTAGAACGTACCTTTAGTTTAAAAGCAGCCGTAGCCGCTATTTTAAATGTGGCGCCCGATCATCAAGACCGCCATCCGACTTTTAAAGAATATCAATCCATGAAACACCGTATTTACGAAGGTGCAGCGGCCTTGGTGTATAAACGCAGCGATCCTACTACCCACCCATCGGCCTGTACGCCAGCGCAGCAGTGTATTACCTTTGATACGGATTCTGTGGCGCACGGTGTCGGTATTCAGGTACAAAAGGGTGAAGGTTTTATTGCGCTAGACAACAACCCTTTGTTTTCCTTGAGCCATCTGAAAATCCCAGGCCTCGTATTCCAGGATAATGTGCTGTCTGCCATGGCCATCGTATCGGCATTGTTGCCGATGACGACAGAGACGATTGCGCGCATGGTGTTGGCGATCGAAGGTTTCCAAGGCTTACCACATCGATGCGCCATGGTAGGGCAGTGTGGTGGTGTATATTATGTGAATGATTCCAAGGGCACCAATGTGAGTGCCACAGTAGCTGCGTTAATCAGCATGCAAAATACCTATGCCGGGAATATTTTTTTATTGGCAGGTGGCGATGGTAAGCAGGCCGACTTTTCACCGCTGCGCAGCGCAATAAATGCTCAAGTAGGCTGTTTACTGTTATATGGACGTGACGCAAATATTTTGGGGGCCGCACTGCTTGGCGCTGCGCCTATTCGTTTTGCGCCTACACTGATTGAGGCAATGGATATTGCCCGGGGTATTGCGCAACCTGGAGATGTCGTATTGTTGTCACCGGCTTGTGCCAGCTGGGATCAGTTTAAGGATTATCAAGAACGTGGACAGGTCTTCATTCAGCAAGTACAAAGATACCAGGCGGCATGCGCCGCTGACACCACGGCGGCTGCCCTGGTTTGACCAAGTTGATTGGTATCTGCTTATTCCCGTCATTTTATTACTATTGATTGGCGCCGTGATGGTTGACTCTGCCTCCATTGCGGTGGCCGACCGTCAATTGGGCAATGCCTATTTTTATACCCAGCGACATTTGATACGTATGGCCATGTCCGTCGTATTGGGTGTAGCGGTGTGCTGCATGCCTATAGCTACGTGGCAAAAATGGAGCTTACCCGGCGTTCTGATTGGCTTGGTAGGTTTGGTCGTGGTGTTAATCCCTGGTTTGGGACACAACGTCAATGGTGGTGCGCGCTGGATTTCTTTGGGGGTGATGAACCTTCAGGTATCAGAATGGGTGAAACTGTCGTTGATTGTTTATGTCAGTGATTACTTGTGTCGCCAACAGCAAATTTTGCCGCCTTCGGACCGCCGCTTTCTTGTTCCTTTGGCGTTGCTGATGGGCGTGGGTATTTTGCTGATGCTTGAGCCGGACTTTGGTGCCTTTGTGGTGGCGGCGGCTACGATGATGCGGGTGGCTATTATGACGACACGGGTCAGT
>JAZKAM010000195.1:538-966 GCA_040389145.1 Pseudomonadota bacterium | reverse complement strand
CTACGATGGCCAGCATTCTCTTTTTGGCAGGGATACCCAATCGATGGTTTGGGGGCTTGATGCTGACAGGCGTCGTCGGGCTGAGCTTATTAGCGGTTCTGGCCCCGTATCGTCTGGCGCGACTGTTGGCATTTTGGGATCCCTGGGCCGACCAATTTAACCGAGGCTATCAGCTCATCCAATCGTTAATTGCCTTTGGTCGCGGTGCGTGGTTCGGTGTTGGGCTGGGTAATGGCATTCAAAAATTATTTTATTTACCTGAAGCACATACGGACTTTATTTTTGCGGTCATTGGTGAAGAGTTGGGCCTATGGGGTGACTTAACGGTATTGGGCTTGTTAGCGATTGTGGTAGGGCGCGGCTTGTATATTGCCCACTTAGCGCAGGCACGTTTGGCTTTATTTGAATGTTACTTGGCGTTGGGGATC
>JAZKAM010000195.1:0-528 GCA_040389145.1 Pseudomonadota bacterium | reverse complement strand
AACATTGGCGTGAATGTTGGACTGCTGCCCACGAAAGGATTAACATTGCCTTTTCTAAGCTATGGTGGCAGCAGCCTGCTGTCGATGGTTGCTGCGTGTGCGATTCTGCTGCGTATTGAGTGGGAGCGGCGCGCCGTGCCCACGGCAAAGCGCGGTTTGTCTCGGTTTTAGGAGGTTAACATGGTTTTTAATTTCAACTTGTCGATGACCATCGCAGAACTATGTATTGTGATTATGGTGTTTGTGCCCTTGTTGTGTACGGGCTTAGCCAAATCCTCAGCCAGCTATTCTAACCGCTACCCCCGTTTATACCGCGAAACATTAGTGGATTGGCGTCAGCGCGCTGGTTGGGCTGAAAACAATACGTATGAGAACTTCGCGCCCTTTGCCGTTGCGGTACTGCTTGCTGAATTTCATCACGTGGCGCAAGCGCAGGTGGACGCGCTGGCCATGGCCTTTGTCGCGGCACGGCTTCTCTATGTTGTGGCGTATGTGGCAGATTGGCCCACCGTACGTTTCGTTTTATGG
>JAZKAM010000194.1:1619-1957 GCA_040389145.1 Pseudomonadota bacterium | reverse complement strand
GGTCCTACTCGGTCCATCAAAATACCGGCGGGGATCTGCATCAGCGCATAAGAGTACAGATATGCAGCGGATAGCTGCCCCATTTGTTCACCCGTCGCATTAAAGGCACGCATCAAATCAGGCACCATAATGCCTGTAGAGGTTTGTAGCATGAATTCATAGAAATAAAACAATACGGCGAGACCCCAAACGGACCATGCGCGTGATAAGGTTAAGGGCGTCTGTCGCGCTTCTAGCGGATTCTGCGCACTCATGGCTACTCCTCCTTTTGTGCAAATACAAGTAAAAATTATTTAGTCGGATTTTTATAGTGCAACAGAAAACTAGTTTTGTCACCT
>JAZKAM010000194.1:0-1609 GCA_040389145.1 Pseudomonadota bacterium | reverse complement strand
GTTCCTCGACCGTTGTCTCATTCTTTTCAATGACGAACCGGGCCTGCTGCAGCCGGTTGATCATCTGAATAAATTCTTTCCTGCTTTCCAGGAGGGTAAATTCTTTTTTCACCTTTTTGGCGGTTTTCTGCTTTTATCGTGCTTTTTGATCAGTCTGGTGCATAGTCGCCCTGATAGCGTAAAGCGAGTATCTGGGCTTTTTTAAGCTCTTTTGGCGTCAATCTACGGTATACCGTTTCAAATTCTCGATAGCTGCCTTCAAATATTTGGGCATTAGCGGTACGCCACCATGCGTAGGCTTCAACGTCACTTTGCTTCACACCTACCCCATCGCGGTACCATTGCGCCAGACGAAACTGCGCTGGACGGTACTTTGCCATGGCACTTAAGCGCATCCAGTGTGCTGCTGTTTCTAACGACATGTCGGCGCCTTCACCATTCGCGTACATCAGTGCAAGTTGGTACGAAGCGGCGGGTGCGCCATCCACACTGGCTTTTTTATACCAATACATCGCTTCACCAAAATTTTGTTCTATGCCTTGGCCGGAATAGTACAAGTTGCCCAAAGCAATTTGGGCTTCTTGTAAGCCCTGCTCTGCGGCGGGCAAGTACCAGCGAAAGGCTTCTGCAAAATCGCGTGAAAAACCTAGACCACGATCGTACATGCGACCAATTTCGTACTTGCCCAACGCATTACCGCTCATGTCATCCGCTTTCGCATGCCATTCAATAGAAGCGTCAATATTTTTGACCATTCCGGGTATGGGGTTGCGGTACAGAATACTTAACCAGTAGGCGGCTAAGGGTTGGGATAGCGCGGCAGCAGCTTCTAGATGTTCCAGTAGCTCTGCTGTATTCACGCGCCTTTGTTGAAACAGCAACTGCGCAATTTTCAGATGTGCTGGCGCCATACCTGCTTTTGCAGCGATATTTAAATAGTAATAAGCCTGAACGGTATCACGATGCACGCCTTGGCCGTCTAAATAGAGCTCTGCTAACCGATAAGCCGCAAAGGGCATATTCTTTTGTGCGGCTAAGGCATAGGTTTCTGCGGCGCGCGCCATGTCTTTAGGCATGCCGTCACCCAGCTCATAGCGCATGCCTTTCATCATGAGTGCGCGCCCCTCACCCAACAGATTTACTTGTTGCTCGAGCGCCTTGCTGTGTAAATTGCCGCCTTGCGCGTACATTTCAGTCAAAGCCACATAAGCATCAGCGTAATCATGCTCGGCTGCTGTCACGAAATGCGCCAGCGCAAGGTCACGGTCTTGTGGGACACCTGCGCCAACCAAATACATTTTCCCTAAGTAATATTGTGCTTGAGGGTCGCCTAAATCGGCTGCACGTTCAAACCAACCCACTGCTTCACGTTGTTTACTGCCATCTGCACTCGCCTGCAGCCGATAGAGGCGACCTAAGCCTACCATCGCAGCGGCGTCACCACGCTTTGCGGCAATTTGGTACCATCGTTCTGCTTCATCGCGATTTACTTCAACACCGATACCGTTTTCGTACATAGCGCCTAAGGTCGTTTGCGCGTCTAAAACGCCTTGTTTGGCAGCGCGGCGAATCCACGCATGCCCAAGATCGGCATTGATGTGTTTCCGCC
>JAZKAM010000193.1:1549-16346 GCA_040389145.1 Pseudomonadota bacterium | reverse complement strand
ACAAAGGTACGGTGCCTGTTAAAGAAAATTCCGTATTGTTCGGAATAACAGGTACAGACTCGTTACCTAAATGCACCAAAGTACGTGCCAATAACCAATTATTTCCAGTAGCTTCAAAGTCCTGGAAAATTCGCAACAATGATTCATATTGAATGTCTAATGCAAGCTCTGCACCTTGCAAAGCGCCCAGCACACGCAAAGGTTTTCGGACTTCTGCTGCTTTACCAAAGGGTGCTGGCGCTTCTAAAGTCACACCAATCAAGTCACTATCCACCTTGAAGTGGGCGGTTTGCTCCTGCATGCTTAAGGGCACTTCAATTTCGGCGCGCATATTGGCTTGACCGGTCAAAACAGGGCTATGGTCCAACCAAGCGCCAATATCCGTCATCGCCACCGGCGCATCCAGGTGAAACACTAAAGGCTGCAACAGACTGTTTAACTCAGCATCGACCCGTAGTGCCAATGGTTTATCAAACAATAACCCTGTTAGCGGGCCGCTTTGTACTAGATGTTCCGTAAAATGTATTTTGCCGCCAATTTTCGATCCCCTAATAGCTACGCCAGCAAAATCTTGTTCAAAGGTGGTTTCTTTCAAGGTTACCACCCCATCTAGGGAAACCTCATCATCGCCCAGGGGAATGGTTAAATCTAAAATTAAATCCAGCTGTCCTTTTGCTTGCCAATTTTCCAATTCGGCACCCAAATTATTCAACAACGCAGTTTTCTTTAATGCAGCCGAAGCCAAGGTCAAATCACCGTCCTTCAAAGTTGCGTGCGTTTCAATGAGAATGGTGTGATCTAAAATACTCGGAATGCTCACCAAGATTTCCACAGGCAAATGCTCATCAAAGCGCGCGCTTTCGGCTGCGACATCAATACGCTCTCCTTCAAATGAAATCCAGCCTGACACATGGTTCAAAGCGGGCCAATCTTCTGCAAATCTCACTTCTTGATCGGCAATGCGTGCTTTGGCGTGCAGCGTACTTTCTTGCTTTTGTAATGCAGCCTCTGTTAATGGGCCATGCCATGCCAACGACAATTGTTCTAAGGTGCCCGGACCAATCGCCATCGATAACCAAGCAACAAGCTCAGGCACAGTAGACAAGGGCAAGGCATCAGAGAATGCCTTGGTTGTGATCTGAGACAGACTAACATCTAAATCTGCTGTTAATGGTTGGTCCCAGGCCGCAATAACATTACCCTTCAGTATTAAGCTGCCTGGACCAATTTGCGCGGACACATCCTTAACGGTTGCCTGCCATCCTTTATCATTTTTCTGCCAGGCAATATCCCCAACAAGCGTCTGAAGCGACAAACTACCCTGCGGAGCACCTTGGGGGTTGTTAGGGCCGTGGTGGTATTCTGCATCACCTGACAAATGAACCAATGCTTCTGTTGGTCGCGCATCAAAGGTGCCCGCAAGTCCTTGCAACTGTATGGCTTCCGATGTTTGCGATAAGGTGACCTCAGAAAATTCACCCGATGCCACATGTACTGCAGCTTGGTTTGGCACCACTAAGGTTTGCACTTTTAGGGAAGGTAAATTACCCGACACCGACATGCCTTGAAGTAACTCGTATTGGTGCTGCTGTGTCGAAATACTGGCGCCCAACAACAATGTTTCAATAGGCATGTGCTCGGCGGTTAGGGTGATCACATCACCGTTGGCCGTTAATGCAAACTGCCCTTCTCGGCTTTCTTGTGTGTCAGCATTTTGCGCGCCTAATGGTGCTGTTCGGGCAAACGTATGTCCAGAGGCAACCCATTGACCCGTGGCATCTTTTTGCCAGCGAACCGTTGCGCGATCCACATGCTCAAAGCCATAACCTGCCAAGCAAAACGGAACGGCATGATCTACCGTCCATTCTGCAGCAAACTGTGGTTTTTCAACGGCGCCTTCAAGCCAAAGCGATAAACCAGAAAATCCCTGATTCAGCGGTGAAGATTCCGCCAAACTGGCATGTTCCGAAAACAAGACACGTGATAGGCTTTTAGAAGGTAGACGCGGCATCGTCACGTAGGCTTTGAATAATGGGCTATCCGATGCAGTATTGCCCGAAAAAATTCCGGAAATAGCTGTCTGCTCATCGTTTAAGAACAATTGTCCTTCTAGCTGAGCAGTCAGATCTGAGCCTGAACGTACCAGACGGCCTTTTCCTTGTTTCAACGACCATAGGATATGACTGTCTTGAGGGCCGTTCAGCACTAAATTTTTTAGCAACACGGTATTAATTGGCAAATGGTCGATGACACTGGCGATTTCATGCCAGCCTTTTGATTCACCACCGCGCAATGAAAACACCACCCCATCCAACGTTAGCGTATGGACACGTAAACTACGGTTCACTAAAGAGTCTAGGGGGCAAATGAATACTTCCAGCGCACGAATTTGAATGGCTGGCATATCATCGCCAGGCGGATCAACAACGACGCCACGCAAATGTAATACTGGGTATACACCACGCCAGGTAATATCCAAATGCTCAACAGTGGCCCACGGAGAAATAGTCTCAATAATAAGCGGACGCAGTGATGGAAATAATCGGTCCACATGCACCGTGCCCAAGCGCAATAACAGCAGAACGGACAGTACAACTACCAGCACGCTTTGAAACAGTTTTCCGAGTTCACGTGTGATATGGTGCAATGGGTGTTGGATCATGAAATTTATCCGTACAATAAAACCGTATCGTCTATCCGACACTGCGGATCGGCGACAAATGTGAGGGTAACCTGCCAGCGTTGTTGGGCTGCTTTCTGCAATTCATTTAGGTGTCGCTGAATCCAAACATAGGTTGTCGGGTGTACGCGAACACGATAACTTTTTGGCGGCTCCGGCTCTGATTCCTGTTCTTCTGCAATGGTATGCAATAGTTCATAGCATACGGCTTCTGGGGCTGTAACCAGACCACGCCCCTGGCAATGTGCGCAGGAATCCATCAATGCTGCATCTAGCGGCTCACGCACTCGTCGGCGCACCAGCTGCACCAAGCCAAGCTCTGTCATGGGGTACACTTGCACTTTTTGAGGGTCACTGCGCACAGCTTGTGTCAGATGCGTCATCAATGTTTCGCGGTCTTCTGCATGTTCCATGTCAATAAAATCCACGACGATTACCCCCGCGCAATTACGTAACCGTATTTGCGCGGCTAAAGCGGTAGCCGCTTCTAAATTGGTTTTCAGCAGTGTCGCGCCAACTTGCCGTTTGCCAACAAAGGCACCCGTATTGACGTCAATAACCCACAAGGCCTCTGTTTTCTGTAGCACAATTTTGCCGCCCGAAGGCAACGTAACTTCTGGCGTGGTAATGGCGCGACCAGCAGCCCATAAGGCACGACGTGCAACCAAACGCTCAGCACCACTCAAAAGCACCAGCTTTGATGACAGTTCCGGCGATTCTGTTACTGCATAGTCCTGTAATGCCGCATACAGTGCTGCATCGTCTACAACAACCCTGTGCATGTCAGACAAAACAGAATCTCTAAATAGGCGCAACGCCAAGTTGGGTTCTTGATACACGCACGCTGGGCCATTTAAATTGGGGATTGCATCTTGAATTTCTTCCCAGCGTGCATGAAGCGCAGCCACGCTGCGCTTCCACGTCGCTTCATCCACACCTTGCGCTGCCGTACGCATAATATACGCGCCAGCCGGGCTACGCGCGCACCAATCCAGCAGTTGCGCACGCACTTGAGGGTCGGTAATTTTTTGGGATAAACCATGTTCGGTACGGTGCGGCGAAAATACGGCGTAGCGACCAGCAAGTGCCACTTGCATCGATACTTTTGGGCCTTTATCGCCCACTGGGTCTTTCATCACTTGTACCAGCAACTGCTGGCCTTCTCGAAGTACGTCTGTGATTTTTTCTGGGCGTTGTAAGGTTTTAAGGTCAATCACTTCTTGAAGTTGCAGAAAGCCCACCATCGGTGAACCTTGCACACACCCCATATCCACAAATGCGGCACCCAGCCCCGGCAGTACGCGTGTAATTTTTGCCCAATAGACGTTACCCACGAGACTCCGGGTGGTGAGACGTTCTATATGGAGCTCTTGTAATACGGTGCCACGCCATAGGCCGGCCATGGTCTCCAAGGCAGACTGGCTAAAGTGCCATTCCAATTTTGTGTTCAGCTGACTTGTCGGCTTATGGCTCATAAGGTCCCCCTGCTTGGTGCTGGGAAACGGGCAGCAAGCCATAATACGGCCAAGGTAATGAGCCAAAATAGTAGGGTTTGGAGAATGCTACGGTGAAAGCCGTACACGCATGCGAGCAAACTGTCGCTAACATAATATAAGCTGGCACTGAGTATCAGGGCTGTAGACAGGCCGCCGACCGCTGGCCATCGTTCCGTACCCAGGCATGCCACTACGTAGCTAGGCACCATCAATGCACAGGTCCAGCCCAACGGCGCGCCCAACAAAATATCTAGGAACAGGCAGGCCCCAACAACGACCGCTAAGGGTGCCGGTTGTCGGTGTCGGCTGATACCCCATAATAGCCAGAGCAGTAACCAAGGCGGGTTTGGTTGGCATAGTGGGACCAAATGCAATGAAAATGCAAAAAAAAGACCGCAAGCCGCCAATAAAGATTGGAGCACGGAGGGTAAACTAAGAGGCATTTTCCTGACTTTCCGCTAAAACCACCACAAAGATATTGTGGACCAGTCTGGATTTTGGCACAACCAATACTTCAAAAAATTCGTGGTTTGGGGTCTTTTGAATCTGAATGACTTCACCAATACGTAAATTGGGGGGCAACCGCCCACCTTGACCAGACGTCACCACAAAGTCTCCCTTTTGCACATCCGCCGTGGTAGGCACATGTTTCATCAGTAAAGGCTGACCAAAACCATTGCCGTGCACCAAACCTTGTAAGTGTGCCCGCTGTAAGGCAGCGGGTACCACCATGCGCGGGTCGGTCAATAAAATAACTTGTGCATTGCGTTCTGTGACTGACTCAATAACCCCCAATAAACCCAAAGCATCGACAACGGGTTGCCCTTCATGAATACCGTCTAACGAACCGCGGTCAATCCAAACACTTGGAGAAGCTTCATGTTGGTAGATTGGTGTAAGACGCGCCACGATGGTGTCGGGGTGATACCGCTCGTAGCGGTGTAATAGGGTTTTGAGTGCATGATTTTCGTACTCTAGTGCGTCAAAACGCTGCATATGGCTTTGTAACGTGAGTACTTGTTGCTGCAGGCTGGTGTTTTCTTGAAGCAGCTCTTGCTTAGATCCGGAGTCCAGCTGAAGGTTATCATAGTAGCGGGCTGGGGCAGATAAGAGGCGGTAGACTGGCGCCAGTCTACCGCGTATGTTCTCTTCTAGGCCGAGGAGTGACGGAAAACGCGCCTGCGCACCTAACATGAACAGGCTTAATACATACACCCACAACCAGCGATATCGTGTCTGCAGACTTGGACCACGCTGCTTGGATCTACTCCTCCACACAGTAACTTACCTGATGCTTGTCCATCATCTCTAGTGCCTTACCGCAACCACGCACCACACAGGTAAGTGGGTCGTCAGCAACTACTACAGGTAAATCGGTCTCTTCCATCAATAGTTTATCTAAATCAGTTAACAGCGCTCCACCACCGGTTAACATCAGGCCTTTTTCGGCAATATCACCTGCAACTTCTGGTGGCATCAGCTCTAATGCGGTGTGCACAGCTGAAACGATACCTGCCAAGGGTTCTTGGAAGGCTTCTAAAATTTCATTACTGTTGATGATGATACTACGGGGTATGCCTTCTGATAGGTTACGACCACGGATTTCAATTTCTTTTACTTCCGAACCGGGATACGCACAACCAATAGCCAATTTCACACGCTCGGCGGTGGCCTCACCGATGACGGTACCATAGTGGCGACGAACATACTGAATAACCGCTTCGTCAAACCGGTCACCGCCGATACGTACGGATGCACCATAAACCAAGCCGGATAATGCAGTCACGCCGATTTCTGTCGTACCGCCACCAATATCTACGACCATGGAACCCGTTGGTTCATCTACGGGTAAGCCAGCACCAAGTGCCGCAGCCATCGGTTCTTCAATCAAATGTACATCACGCGCGCCTGCCCCTAAAGCAGATTCGCGAATGGCACGTCGTTCTACTTGGGTAGAGCCATAAGGCACGCAAATCAGAATTTTTGGCGCAAAGTGAAAGAAATGGTTGTCCAATACGCGACGCAAAAAGGCTTGTAGCATTTTCTCTGTGGCTTGAAAATCGGCAATCACACCGTCCTTCATGGGGCGGATCGCCATAATGTTGCCAGGCGTCCGGCCCAACATTTTCTTTGCGGCCCAGCCAACTGCAATCACTTCTTGCCCAGAATGTGAAGTGCGCACTGCAACTACAGAAGGTTCGTTCAATACGATACCTTCGCCAATGATATAAAAGAGGGAGTAAGCGGTGCCAAGGTCGATGGCAATTTTATTTGAAAACATTCCGCGAAGCGATTTGAACATAGTTGATCATCCTGAACTGGCCACTGGCTGCGCTATAGGGGCGCAAATATACACAGAAATTCTAGCACACACCTGGCCGAATCAACCACCCGATTTGTGCGCCAAGGCCCCGCCAAACCAAGCACCATCAGGCTCCAGCCTGGGGTTGGTTTGGCGGGCCCCCCTGTCTCATGTTAAAGTGCCAAGCTTATGTGTTGAACATTTCTAACGGGCTCCGGCATGCATATCGAAGAAGACTATCTAAAACAGTTAGGCGTATTGGCGCGCATCCAGTTGAGTGGTAGCGATCTAGCGGCGCTTTCTAAACAGCTCAAAACCATCATTGACTTAGTTGACCAAATAAGCAGCGTCCCCACGGATCACATCGAACCGATGGCGCATCCCGTACCGGATCAGTTTCAGCGACGCCGACCTGACGTGGTGACGGAGTCAGATGATCATGAGCGCCTATTGGCCTTAGCATCGCGACACGAAGCTGATTTGTATTTAGTCCCAGAAGTCATCCAAGAATCTTAATCGAGGAGTCATTGATGCACACCCATACGTTAGCAGAGTTATCTTTACTGCTGTCGACCAAAAAAATATCTTCGCTTGAGCTGACCCGCCATTTCCTCGAACGTTGCGCCCACTACCAACACTTAAATGCTTACTCTTTAGTAACCGCTGAGTCTGCTTTAACGGAAGCACGTGCCGCAGACGAAGCGCGCCAACAAAATCGCACCCCCTTGAATGCATTACTGGGTATTCCTTTAGCGCAAAAAGACATTTTCTGTACCCAAGGCCACCGCACAGCTGTTGGCTCTAAAATGCTGTCGAATTTCATCCCCCCCTACGATGCTACCGTCATCGCCAATTTTAAGCAGGCAGGTTGCCCTATGTTGGGCAAAACCAATTGTGATGAATTTGCCATGGGGTCTTCGAACGAAACCAGTTATGACGGGCCAGTGTTAAACCCTTGGGCAACGGATTGCACGCCAGGTGGTTCTTCCGGCGGCTCTGCAGCAGCCGTTGCCGCACGTTTGGCCCCAGCTGCCAGCGGTACAGATACCGGCGGCTCTATTCGGCAACCAGCTGCCATGTGCGGTTTGGTGGGTTTAAAACCAACGTACGGTTTGGTTTCACGCTATGGCATGATCGCCTTTGCGTCCAGTATGGATCAGGGCGGCCCAATGACCCAAACCGCCGAAGATGCGGCAATGATGCTGAACGTCATGGCGGGCTTTGATGAAAAAGATGCCACCAGCGTACAACAGCCTAAAGTCGATTATACAAAAACACTGAATGATTCAATTCAAGGTTTGCGCATTGGCTTACCTAAAGAATTTTTTACCAACGATCTCAATGACGATATGCACCGTGCATTAGATGAAGCCATTGCTGTTTTGAAGAAACAAGGCGCAACGTTCCACGAAATTTCTTTACCCCACGTATCTTTATCGGTCCCGGTTTATTACATTCTGGCACCAGCAGAGTGTTCTTCTAACTTAGCCCGTTATGATGGCATTCGCTTTGGTTATCAATGTAGCGATGCGAGAGACTTATTTGATCTGTACACGCGCAGCCGCTCCGAAGGTTTTGGCGCAGAAGTGAAACGGCGCGTTTTGGTCGGGACTTATGTGCTGTCCTCCGGGTTTTACGATGCGTACTATGTGAAAGCACAAAAAGTGCGCACCTTGATTGCCCAAGACTTCCATAAAAACTTTAAAGACATTGATATGATTCTTTGTCCCACCACCCCTACGCCAGCGTTTAAATTGGGCGCTAAGTCTAAAGATCCTGTTGCGATGTATCTGTCCGACATTTATACCATCGCAGTTAACCTAGCAGGACTACCAGGCGTACAAGTGCCGATTGGTTTATTGGACAATAAACCAATCGGTATGCAGCTGATTGGTAATTTCTTTTCAGAAGCCCGCCTTTTAAACGTTGCACACCGTTACCAACAAGAAACCCAGTGGCACCGACACATGCCAACCAACTTCGAACCCACAAACGGAGGTGCAAAATGACCTTTGAAGCAGTCATTGGACTAGAAGTCCACGTTCAACTGTCTACACAATCCAAAATATTCTCTGGCGCCAATACACGTTACGGGGCACTGCCAAACCACCAAGCCTGCGCCATTGACCTAGGTTTGCCTGGTACACTGCCCATGCTGAATACTGCTGCAGTGGATATGGCTATTCGATTCGGCTTAGCAACCCACTGCAAAATTCGCCAATATTCAACCTTTGCCCGTAAAAACTATTTTTACCCCGATCTCCCCAAAGGGTACCAAATCACACAATTCGACTTACCTATTGTGCATGATGGTTACCTAGACATCCGTACAGACGGTGTGGACAAACGTATTACTGTGGTACGCGCCCACTTAGAAGAAGATGCTGGCAAATCCCTTCATGAAAACTTCCAAGGCTTTTCTGGCATCGATCTAAACCGCGCCGGTACGCCTCTACTAGAAATCGTTTCTGCACCAGAGCTTGCCTCTTCTTCCGAAGCCGTTGCGTATCTGAAAACCTTACATACGCTGGTCTGCTATTTGGGCATTTGTGATGGTAACCTGCAAGAAGGGTCTTTCCGATGCGACGCTAACGTATCTGTTAAGCCTAAAGGCAGTCCTATTTTGGGTACCCGCTGTGAAGTCAAGAACGTAAACTCATTTCAAAACGTCAAAAAAGCCATTGAATATGAAATTCAACGTCAAATTGAACTAATTGAATCTGGCGGCACGGTTCGCCAACAAACACGCCTCTATGATGCCAATTTGAACGAGACACGCGCACTACGCGACAAGGAAGAGGCCAACGACTATCGCTACTTCCCCGATCCTGATTTGCTCCCCTTGCTCATCAGCGATGAAGAAATTGAGGAAATTCGAGCGTCCTTGCCTGAACTACCAGACCAAAAGCTGCAACGTTTTCAAACCAAGCTTCAGTTGTCCGAATATGATGCTCAAGTACTGGCCTCTGATAAAAACCTGGCTAACTTTTTTGAAGAAGCATTGCGGCACGCAGCACCAGCGGAAGCCAAATTGGTCGCTAACTGGGTCATGGGTGATTTGTTGGGTGCATTGAACAAAGCATCCTTAGCGCTTGAACAAAGCCCCATCAATCCAAAACAATTGGGTACGTTAGCAGCACGTATCGCCGACAACACCATCTCGGGCAAAATCGCCAAAACCATATTTGAAGTGATGTGGACAGAGGGTGGTGAGCCAGACAGCATCATTGAAAGTAAAGGCTTGAAGCAAGTCACCAATACGGATGCAATCAGCAAAGTATTGGAAGAAGTGATTGCCGCCAATCCAGAGCAAGTAGCTCAGTACAAAGAAGGTAACGAGCGCGTGTTTGCCTTTTTGGTAGGCCAGGTCATGAAACGCTCCGGTGGCAAGCTCAACCCACAAGAGGTGAACCGCTTGCTTAAGGATAAACTGTCCTAAATGTATTGCATCGCCCGAAAAACTGCCACCATGCTGTGGGACTTGGCGTTAGCCAACCCACAGCAACAAATTTGTGGTTTATTTACGCTGAATAACGACGTGATAGAAATTCATGGCACCCAGTTGCGATCTAACCAAGCACTGTGGCATATGCCTTTAGAAGGCCATACCACTGCCACAGGCTACTTCCAATCTTTTCCTAGCGAAGTGCCCTTGCCTTCTTCAAATGATTTTGCATCTTACACTCTGCTGATGGCGCTAGACTTGGACACCAAAGGACTTTTGGTCCTACGTTGTTTTCAATCTGATGGCCATCACGTTCAAGAAGTGCCTTTGCACCTTAGCGATATGTCAAATAACCGATAAAAAATAATGCATACGGAATCATGGTGTTTTTAGTTGAAATTAACTACGATTCAAAATATAGTCAAAAGGCCTAGGCCTAAATCTATTTAGTCGTGACACCCTATTGGAATATGAGGCAGCTCAATGCAAGCAGAAATGTTACAGCGCAAAATACCTGCATCAAAACAAGCACGCCCACTCCTCATCTGCCTGACACTACCATATGATCCTTTTCCTTATCAATTGATGGCACACCCGTCTGTTATCGATGCCCTCGTGAAGGCAGGCTATACTCGATTTCTATTACCAGATCATCGTTCAAGCCTTTCGTCAGATGAGATCGTCGAACTCAGTGCAAAAACACTACAACGCAGTCAAGAAAATCGGTTAAAAATCATCACTGCTTTAGGTCGAAGCACCCTTGAAACCGATGATCCTTCCGAGGACATATTATCCACCCAAGAAAAAATTTCACAACTTGATGTCAAAAATAGCGCCAAAAAGAAACTGACACGTGTCATTCAATCGGTTCGCGCTTTAAAATCAGTCGAAGCAATGCATGCATTTTTCCGGGCTGTTTCAACGTCTTCTTTAACCTTAGCAGGGTATGATATTGACGATCCTGCCTTTGTACAAGATGACATATCAGAGGAACATGAACCCAACGAAGCTGAGCGCTTATGCAATCAGATTGAACTTAGTCACAGCAAAGACAATCAGGATATTTTATTTTTTGACTTTATGTCTGCACTTTCGGATTTATCAACACCAGAAAGCACACTCTGTTCTTTTCTAAAACAATTTGAACATCCAGACGATGTGTTTGTCTTTTCCATTCAATCAGAAAGAAATTATTATCTGGATGATATCTTCAAAGAAACACATGAATTAAAACAAAGTGCGACTGAATTCCTGTCTGAAACTTTATTTAAAACACTAAGGGTAGGCGGACAGCTTATCATCAATCTATCGTTTGGGTCTGAACATAAGCTATACGATCAAACATTTAGTTATTTTGTTCGAAAAGTTAATGAAACTATAGACCTTCGCCAACTTCGTCTTCAGGCCGGCGTTCTTGAGAAATGTATTGAATTAACTACTGATACCCCAGGAGATACGCCCAGAATTGTCTTTCATGTGGATCAACAAAATGTATTACTCGAAAATGTGCGACGCTATGCCGATTTAGCGCTTAGTTTTATTACATTTCTGCTTAGAGCCCAACTTAAACTTACAAATCAAGCAATAGCAGAACTATACCCGGATATCCTAAAAAATAGCCATTACGCAATTGAATTTGTTGTTAATCATGAATCCGAAACAATATGCAGAATATACGGTGGCCACATCATAAACGCACTTACTGGGGAGTTCAAAGAACGCTACCCTCTTATCCCTGCACCTGCTATTCGAATGAGCCAGAACTTAGCAAGTGCTTCAGCACGCTTATCGACCCGAATGCACACCACAGCAGAACCCTCTGACGCCGAATATCGCGCAGTAAAGAAATTACGTTAATGCCTGCACATTACTCTCATTTTTGTTGAGAGATAGCGCACTTAAAAGAGCATCAATAAGTTGCTTCCGCGCCATGTTACCCTGCTGGAGCTGGGGCAATATTGGTTGCAAATAAGGGTCTTGTTTATTCAAACGCATCGGATCGTACTCAAAGTGAACACCGCTGAGTATCACAGTACCAGAACCATAGCTTATTTGAATGATGGCGGGCGCTTTTTCTTGTTGAGGCTTATCTAGCTGGTAGTAAGCAAGCACTGCTACATCCTCAAACTCATCTGCATGGGGAAAGTAAGGCCCGCCATTGAAGTACACAAACAAATCATCGGATGAAATGGAGTGATCGTGCCAAGTTAAGTGTGCAGCACGGACTCCAGATAAGTCTTTATATTGATACTTGGCCAATATAGGCCCCACTGCTTTACCAGGGAAAAAGGCCAGTTCGCGTTTGCCCAGTACTTCTAATGGGCCATTACGGTCAAATTCCACATAACCTGAGCCGTAATATGCGCCAGCACAAATACCCAAGTATTTTCCGCCCTGTGCCACATACCGCTTAATATTGCTGTTGCCTTGTCCGCTTAAGTAGCGCATGTAGGGAATGTCAGCGCCACCAGGCATCACCAGCAGCGCGGCATCATCAACCCACTGCCCTTCAATAATCTCAGCTGAGCCCAACGTGCGCACATCATAGTCTGATCCTAGGCTGTCTTTTAAGGTAAGCAAAATCTCACCCAGTGACATTTTGCCTACACCTGGCCCATCGTAAACATAAATAAGTGGTTGTGAGATTGATGGTGAACCCATCAATGAAAAAAATAGTGCTAGGCATCCAAGCCAATAACGCTGATAACGCATTCCTCATCCCTTAGTTTTATCTACGACCTTGCAACCAATACCCGCGGGTGCCCCTGCAAGTCACGTCGTGATTCAACGATACAAAATCCCTGTGCTTCAAGCATTCGAGACAGCTCTTCAACTTGCGTATAGCCATGCTCAAACATCAGCAACCCGCCTGGTTTTAAAAATCCTTTGGCCCCTGCAATGATGGCCTCATAGGCTTCTAATCCTGTTTGTCCAGATACCAACGCGGCATGCGGCTCATAGCGTATATCTGTACCTAAGTACGGATCGTCCTGCCCTAAATACGGCGGATTACTCACAATAGCATCAAATGTTACAGATGGCACCAACGCGGTATACCAGTCTGATTGGCAAAAGGTGATGTTTGCACAACCTAAGCGTGCGGCATTTTCTTCTGCAAGAGCAAGCGCTGTTGCACTTTGATCCACCGCCACCAGCTGCCAGTTTGACCGCTCTATGCTCAAGGCAGCGCTAATGCAGCCCGAACCTGTGCCTAACTCTAGAACGGTACACTGCCTGTCACCTAAGCGCGCAAGCACTGCTTCTACCAGTAGTTCTGTTTCAGGTCGTGGAATCAAGACATCGGGTGACACTTTAAAGCTCAAGGACCAAAACTCTTGTTCGCCAAGCAGATACGCAAAGGGCACACCCTGTGCCCTTTGCTGAAACTGGCTGATCAACTCCTGATAATGCGCATCTGAAACCGTTTTTTCAGGAAATGCCCACACAGCCGAACGATTACAACCCAACACCTTTGCCGCCAACCCCAGGCATTCCGTTACAGGTATACCCAGCGCGGCGCTCTGTGCCAAAAGTTCTTTAACCGTATGGCTCTGTTGCACAGTTACTGCCCAGCGCTCAATTCTTTCAACAAGTCTGCATGGTATTCTTGTCGTAACGGCTCTATCAACGCAGACAGATTGCCTTCCAAGACATTCAGCAAGTTGTACAACGTTAAGTTAATACGATGGTCCGTGACACGCCCTTGCGGGAAGTTATACGTACGAATGCGCTCTGAACGGTCGCCGCTACCCACCAAAAGACGACGCTGCTCGGTTGTTTGCTGTGTTTGTGCATCCTGTTTGCTTTGAAACAAACGCGCCTTTAACAGCGCCATCGCTTTGGCGCGGTTCTTATGCTGAGACCGTTGATCTTGGCACTCCACTACTACCCCGGACGGGATATGGGTGATGCGGATCGCCGAATCAGTTTTATTCACATGCTGACCACCAGCACCAGAAGCACGATACGTGTCTACTTTCAAATCGGCTGGGTTTAATTCGACTTCATCAATTTCTTCTGCTTCAGGCATCACGGCAACCGTACAAGCTGAAGTGTGGATCCGCCCTTGCGATTCAGTTGCTGGCACACGTTGTACACGATGACCACCAGACTCAAACTTAAGCATGCCATACACTTGGTCACCCTCTAAGCGGATGACGATTTCCTTATAACCACCTAGCTCGCTGGCATGCTCAGACATCGTTTCGGTCTGCCAGCCACGCGCTTGCGCATACCGTAAATACATACGCGCCAAATCACCAGCAAATATAGCCGCTTCGTCACCGCCGGTACCGGCTCGGATTTCTAAGAATACGTTTTTGTTGTCATTTGGGTCTTTAGGTAGCAACAATGCTTCTAATTCTTTGGTCAGCGCCTCGAGGGCAACGTCTAAGCGTTGCATATCTTCTTGAGCCATTTGGCGCAAATCAGCATCGGAGTCTGCACTCAACACCTTGGCTTCATCCATTTCTTGGCAATTCTTTTTGTATGCCGCATATCGTTCCGAAATTTCATTCAACTCGGCATACTCTTTAGATAAGGTACGGAACTTATTCACGTCATTCATCACATCAGGCTCAGATAACGCGTGCGATAGTTCTTCATGACGTTCACATAAAGCGGCGATCTTATTTTTTAATGACTCTTGTAGTGCCATTTATTCACATTCCAATTCTAATACAGTTTTTAACATCGCAAGCGCTTGTTGGTCTTGTGTATACAAAGCCTTGCGCAATTGCGTCGTCCCCGGATGTAACATCTGGTTCAATAGTTGATGAGCAAACCAATCCAATACCGCTTCTGGGTTTTGGTGACGTAGCCGACGTTTTGCTTCTTGCAATACCCGTTCTGCCGTTGTACCACCGCGGTGACGA
>JAZKAM010000193.1:0-1539 GCA_040389145.1 Pseudomonadota bacterium | reverse complement strand
TACGAACGAATCAGGGTCATACCACTTTGCGCCTGCAACCAACGCATATATTCCGATACTTCCACATCAATGAGCCGCTCACCCTCTTCTGCTGCCGCTGCGCGCAACCGTCGGTTGTGTGCCACAGTTTCATCTAAATCATCTACCGTATATAAAAATATACTAGAGTGATCAGCCACACTGGGTTCAATGTTACGGGGCACGGATAAATCAATCATCATGCGTGTTGCTTGTTGCCGATGGTGCGCACTGCGTTCAACCATGGCCCGCGTTACCAAATAGTGTGGGCTATGCGTCGCGCAGATCACAATATCCGCCTGCGCCATCGCATATTCTAAACCGGACAAGGGTACCGCTTGGCCGGAATAGCGCTCAGCCAAATACTGCGCCTTTTCCATATTCCGGTTAGCGAAAATCCAGCGTTGCACGCCTTGGCGCTGCAAGTGCTGGGCCAACAGTGCACTCATTTTTCCGGCGCCCACCAATAATACCTGGGTCTGCGCCAAGTTGGGGTAAATGTGCTTGGCCAAATGGACCGCAGCAAACGCCACAGAAATGGGGTGGGCGCCAATGTTGGTTTGCGTTCGAACCCGCTTCGCGACACCAAAAGCATGCTGAAACAACCGATTCAGAAGCTTCTTAACAGCCCCTTCTTGTGTCGCTTGGTGAAAAGCAGTCTTTAATTGACCCAAAATTTCATGTTCACCCAACACCATAGAGTCTAAACCAGCGGCTACCCTTAAGGTGTGGCGCACAGCATCGGCGCCATTATACGCATAACAGGGAATCTGCCGACCAATTTCCGGGCACTGACAAAAGTCCCGCCACCAAGCCAAAACCACATTTGGGTCAACACGATTGGTATACACCTCCGTGCGGTTACACGTAGATACAATGGCCGCCTCAGTGATGCCGGGCACGGATTTTAGCCCTTGCAAGGCTGCCCTAAGCTTTTCTGGGGGTAGCGCAACCTGATCCCGCCAAGCAATGGGTGCAATTTTATAATTGATACCAACAGTGCTGATGCCCATAGCTACAGTTGCACTACCCCTTTATTAAAAACAAACGCCGCCGATAAACATATCAGGCAGGACCATTATACCGAATAGAGCCACCCATGAAGCATACATACCTCGGCATTTTACTTCTATTTTTAACTGTACCCCAAGTAAGTTATGGAGACAACTCTGTTTCTACGATGGGCACACAGAACAAGCCTAAAAAGCAATTTGACAGCAAAACACTGGATGCCCTGCTGATTGCAGAAATGGCCGCCAGCCGCGGAAACCCGAACTTAGCACTCAAAAACTACCTAGAAGCCGCCGAACGTACTCGAGACCCGAAGGTGGCAGAGCGCGCAACGGAATTCGCTTTGATGTTTTCAAACACGAAAACCGCCTTAAAGCCTGCCCTAATTTGGGCAGAAACAGCGCCAAACAGCAGTATGGCACAAACTACAGCAGCTGCCCTATTACTTGATGCAGGGCAAGTGAAGGAAAGCTTACCCTATTTGGCCAAGATTCAAAGCATTAACCCAGA
>JAZKAM010000192.1:11423-20429 GCA_040389145.1 Pseudomonadota bacterium | reverse complement strand
CAATGAAGCTAAATACACCCGGTGTGGCGATGCTTAGGATGGTGGCACTGAACGTAGTGTGGAACAGCGTGAATACAGCAATGAGTAGGCGGCTGCCTGCCACAAAACCTAAGACCATTAATGCAGGACGTAAGTACAGATTCAGCACAAGCGTTACGGCTGGGGCTACGCGACCTAAGCCTTCTTGCGCTGGAATAGTGAGCCCCAATGCGATGATGGGTGCGGAGGCCATGGCTTCAATAGATAAAATAAACCAATATAAAACACCAAACGTGAAATACATGTAAGGGATTAAGGGGATGTAAATCGCAAAAATAATGGCACCGGCTGCCAATAATGCAATGGAGAATGCTACAATACCGCCCAATACTGTCGATAGCATCGTGATCGTTACAGGCATGGGGTTAATACCCGGTGCAAATCCTAAAATCAAGCAAAAGAGGAATGCGCCAACCAAGTACGTGAGCACCATAATTTCTAAAATATTCAGTATTTCTTTGCCAAAAGTCTGCATCGATAAAATCGGGTCTGCGATTGCTCCGCCTTCTGGAACTTGTTCAGACATTCTGTCCATGATCTTCTCAGAGGCTTGCGACATCACTTTGCCAATGGTTTGCTCAAAAAAATCCACCCCGCCCGTGGTGCTATTTGCAGGCATGGTAAAGGCTTGAACCGCTTGTTGCGCTGGTTGACCATTGGATAAATTCCAGTAAGCGGTTGCTTGCGCAGAAAACGTGGCGTAATTGGCATTGGTGGGGTTGGGTAACGGTGCGCCACCTGATCCACCGCTTTTATTGGCATTTGGCGACAGCGCATTAAATAGGGTGAATGGATTGGAAAAACTACTGGGGGCGCTGGCAGAAAGGGTGCTGTAAAAAGAGCCCGCATACATCCAGCCTAAACCACGATTTTTTTCAATAATGGTTTTTCGGGCGCCGGTACTTATTTTACCAAGCTCAATAGCCATCTCGGCAGCAATGGGTTGGATTAATCCATTTAATGTGGCGGAGCCATTGTTTTGTATGTCTGGAAATGAACACGTTCCGGCCGCCGTCACCGCTTCAAAGGCGGGCGGATCTAAATAACCATAAAAAGTTAGGAGTGCCGTTTGCATATTGGATAAGAATGTCGCTTGTATGGCTGGATCTAGCTTGGTATATTGTGGCGGCACAGTAATTTCAACATATCCGCATACGTTCGCATAACTTGGATTCTGTGGAAAGCCAAAGTTTATAATTGCCGTTGTGCTATTGACGCCTGGTGGATTGGGTACAGCATAAGCGGTAGCATGGCTGCTCGGATCGGAAAACGTAGCGCCATATTTGCCAAAAACATTCATGTTTTCTGTACAGACAGCGGCATTAAAAAAGTTTTGTGTGAATTGGGCATTGTTGATGCCTGTTTGAGGGGCGGGCTGGTTGATGGAGTAACCTGCGGCATAATAATCGCAAACGGTATACCACAACATATTGCCTAAATTAGCACCATGCACGATAAACCACATCATCATGATTTGTACGAGTGAATAGCCACTAGGAAACGGTACTAATAAAGCCATCCCTGCAGCAGAACGCAGAGGTGTCCATAGTGCAGAAAATTTCTTGCCCATGGCTTGGCCTTCTTGCGCCGTATGGACGGTTGACATGACGCTGACGTAGGTAAGCACAATAATACCAAAGCTCATAACGATGATATTGAGGATGCGAAACATATAACCAAACAGCTCTGGTCCCGTCGCATTGGGTAATACGGTGCCAACATTCCCAAAAAGCATACCTAAATAATAGAGGGAGGCATCTTGAGGGTAACTGTTGAAAAAGTCTGGCGTAAAGCCGTCTGAGGATGCAGCCCAAAGTAAACCAGGAGATAAGGTTAGGGCACCATACAAAAACGTTCGCAAGAGCTGAATTGGCTGCATCATCATTCCTTTTTCTTGCCCTTGGCATCTTGTGCAAGAGCGCCAGCGGTGGTCGATGCACCGCGTGCAATTTTCTTGCCTTGCTCTGCGCCTTTTTCCTGTGCTTGGCTGACTTTTTGTAGCGCTTGAGCAACCGTACTTTGCTCTGCTTGGCCACCCATCCAGCGCATCAATTTATCTGGCAGGACATAAATAAGTGAATAGCACTCATTTAATATAGAGGTCAGGAACGTCACATATAAAGTAAAAAGTCCAATCCAACCAAAAAAGCCCAAGTCGCCCACTAAACCACCGATAGAGGCCGCAAAACCTTGATTGACATAGCCCAGCATGACTTTGGCGAGTTGGGTGGATGCACCAAAGCCGATAATCATCAGAGGCGGGCGAAAGAATAAGCTGGCGAGGAAACCCATGGCAACTGCACCTTTGCCAAACTCATCTTCAGAAGGCAGCATAAATGCTACTGCCACCAAAGGTGCAGCCACCATGGCTTCCACGACCAAAATGAACCACGAAATGGTGGCGAAGAGAAACACCATATAGGGTATGAGCGGCACGTAAAAGGCTAAGAAGGCCGCGCCCGTCCAACACACTGCAATGATAACTAAAAATATATCGGTCCAGCTGTTGATAAAGGTCATGAGCGCTGCGGGAAAAGGATTGAGACAATAACAAGCGCTTAATGCCATCGTAAGTAAAATGCCAAAAATTGTCGCCCAAAACATGGTTTCAATAATCTGTAAAATTGTGTTGCCGACAATGGATAAAGAGATGATCGGATCGGGGTCATACTCAGTAAAACTTGTTGCAAAGGCAATGAATGCGTTCTGTAATACACCAGAAAACAGGTCGATCCCCGCAATGTTAGAGCTGGAGCTCGACATAAGTGTGGGGGAAATGGCCGCGGCCTTAGCGTTAGATTGCGTGATCGTGTTTTTGAATTTCACATAGTTGTTGATCCCAGGCGCAAACTGCATGGTTGTCGATTGAATATTGGGTAAAATCGTGCGCAAATTATTGGCGCTGGCAATGGCATGGGTAATATTGTAGTAATAGGCACCCGCATATACCCACGAAGAAGGTGTCGCATTGCCTAAGCTTAATTGTGACTTGACCTGCGCATAATCATTAGCGGTTAGGCCGCCATCTGTAGCTGGGCTGTTTTGTATCTGTGTTAATGCGCTACTAATGCCTTGTGCTATAGAATATTGTACCGTAGACAGTAAATCATTATAGGTGCCAAAAAACCGGCTATCCGTTGCGGTAGGTGTATAGGTTTTTTGCGTGTAGCCATTTAGCTTGGCGGTGCCATTGGCATATGCCTCAAACCCTAATGGCCCGCCAAGCGTGATGGCTTGTGCATACGTGTTCAAATAAACGTTGGCAATCTGTTGCATTAAGGCGGGACTTGAGGGCTTGCTACTTGAACCCAAATTTAAATCTGAGGCGTTGAGCTGCAAGGTACCGCATAAGGTCGGGTTATTCGGTGTGCCCACAGATAAACTATAGGTGGGTACATTAATCTGTGGTGATACTAAGGTCATGGAAGCAGGTGAGACATTGTTGTACTGGTACATGCAGGCAGACAAGCTCAGTAAGTTTTGTACTGTTTGCGCGGTGTTGATGTTGATATTCTGTACCGTATTGGCGGCAGGTGTACCTGTAAGGCTGGTCGCTGTTGCTTGACTCGTATTGTTGACCAGTTCAAATTGATACAGCGTCGTCCATAGTTGGTTGGCTGCGCCAACACTATTAATAACGACCCACATCACAAATACTTGAATATGAGAGTAGCCGCTTTGGGTGGGCAGCATTAAGAGCAAGCCAATCCCTGCTTTTACCGGCGTCAGAAACAATGAAGACTCTTTGCCCATGGCATGGCCTTCATGGGCGGTTTTTAAGGTGCCAGCAAAAGCGGTATACACCAAAAAAGAAATCCCTACCGCAAAAATACCCGTATTCAGTAAAAGAAAAAGCGAGCCCATCAGCTGGTTGCCACCGCCGGTGCTGGTTAGTACGTCACCCACGGTGCCAAAAATGTCGCTCAAATAGACTAAACAAGCATCGTTAACGTCTACTGTGAATAAATTCAGCGGATTGGCAGCAAAAGCAGCGGTTGGAAAAAGGCAAAATAAGCACGACCAGAACAGGCGTACCAATGGAAGCAAGCGTGATAATGGTGTGTGCATTAGCCGTCCAGCCAGTCTTGGAAGGTGCACCCAAGCTTGCGCTGTTTCACTTGAAAATACCAAAAGTGAAAGGAAAAGGCATGCGAAAAGGCATAACAGGCCAGGCAAATAGATAAAATCATCGCGCCAATCGCAATTTGAAACGCCATATACAGAGCATAGAACAGTAATGCGATACCAAAGCTTGCGTAAATACAGCTCAGCCGAAAAAATTCACGCTGGCGTCTGGTCAAATCTTCATCAGACAAGCCCAAGCGGCGCTGAGCTGTTTCAAAGTCTTCTGACTGATTTAAGAGTAGGGGGTTGCTGTTTTTTTGTCTCTGAAAAAGGCTTTTTGCGATGCCGTAAACTTGGCTGGTGTGCGACTTAAGAAAGTCTAGGCTGATCCAGCGGTCTACACGTACGTCGATAATAGATCCCAATACCTTACGCGTCACGCTCTTCTTTGCGCGTTTGTCCGCTGGGTCAGTCGGGTTGCTTTTGTCGAATATAGCCATTGAAAATCCTTGCGCCTAGCAACATATTGGATAAGTAGTTGTATACTAAGTATACCCAAAAGTGGGGGGTGCGCCCGCTTTTTCCAAGTGAGCGCAGCAAACCGTCTGTTTTTAGTGGTGATCACGCCGATAAACGTTTATACATGGTGACCTATGCCAGATCTATCTAAAGAGGCCGTTAACTACTTTTGGTGCGATTATGACAAGCGAACGTTATACCGCATTGTATCATCCATGCAACAAGTAGAAGACTGGACCGTCGACGATCTCATGGCGCTAGATGCCGCCTATGTCTTGTTGGGCAGGGCGATGGATGATAACCGTAGCTATGAGTTCACGGATATCGATAGTTTTATTAAAGTCCTGATCCACGCAAAATCCGCTCGAGCCTTAAGAATTATGCAATTTGTGGATGGCGAAAAACCTGGCACTGCATCAAATATCTTGATGCATGCAGAAAATGTCAGCCAAGGTGGCGCAGACGCTTCACAAAACCCCTACGCCAGCTTATTCTTAAAACGTAACTTGGTGTTTGAACGCCTACAGTTGCTCAGCCGAATTTTTGCTGCTGACCGTCTTAGCTTGGTGATTCGTGCCTTGGAGGCTCAGGATGAATAAGCGTAAACCTAGTCGGGGGTGGTTTTTCCCTCTGTGTGTTAGTTTGATGTGCGCCGATCTATGTGCAGATGCGGCATCTGACCAACTGTTAAACAATGTTGCTCAGGCAAAATCTCAGTATCAAATTACCTACATGCCCCCTAATCCTACTAATTTTTTGACCAATTACTTGAATGGTCACTTGCCTGCTTGGGGCGCGAATGACAACGACGCGGTAACCGCCAATGCCGCAATGAATACCAAAGCGCCAGGAGGCACCCCGACAACAAACAATGCTGTCAGCAATGCGCTTCCACCAGCGGGTACCGCTGCGCCAGGAACGACTGGCTCCGCTTATAACTGGGTTCAATAAAGGAATGGGTGAGTAATATGACTTCAAAATTGGCGGTTACTGCGGCAATGGCTTTGGTTTGCGCAAGTGTTGCTGCGCCTTTAGGGGCAGATATCTTGCTACAAGACTCTACAAATGCGCTCATCAACTATATCGGCGAAACAGCCTATCAAGAGTTTGAAGCAAGACGGCAAGCATTATTTACGCAGGCCCCTAGCTTGCTCACCACCCTAAATTTTGGCGAACAGCTTCAGCCCAGTATGACCAATGTGCAAACGGTATCTAACAATGCTTTGATTGGAGACATCATGTATGGGTTAATTGGTCTCAATGTGCCATCCTCTACAGATTATGTAAACCAATACGCCAATTCTATTGCAGATATCAATGCGGCGAATCTTTATAACACTACCGTGATTCAAGAAAATGATGAGGTGGTGCGCCGTTTTGTCAAAAATATTGTTATGGGCCTAGGCCAAAAAGGTGGCACGGCAGGCGTGACGCTCGGTAACATAGGCGGCAGTGATGCCACCGAAATTGCAGGACAACTGCAACAGTCCTTACCTAATTTTACGACCCAGGATGCCTCAACAAATGCCGCAACCCTGGTTGCACAGCGGATGCAGCACGCCTTGCTCTCTATCCCAAACTATTCCTTACTAAATATGTATGCTATGCGTACCCCAATAGCACCTGGTAGTCCAGATTCTGCACTGTCCTTGATGGAACGTGAATCTTTATGGCGTTATAGCAATCCCACCTGGCTTCAAGAGATGGCTAAAACCCCAACGGAAGGTCTATTGCGGGAAATCGCCCATATGGAAGCTTATGGCCTAATGATGGATTATCAGTCATTCCGCCAAGGGGAACGTCTAGAAGGGTTGATGGCTGCATTGATTGCCACGATTTCGCAATTGAAGACAAGCCTAGACGGGCTTACTTCATCGATGCCGTCAGCCAGTGGCGCAATGGCTGCTGCAACGAATACCATTCAGTAATTGCATCGACGATGAATCTGCGCATAGGTCATGACTTATATGTGGCATGCCTACTCAGCTTGCTGCTGTTTAGGTTTCCCAACCTGATTGTACTGGGCCTATGGTTGGTGCCGGTTGCCTTGCTTGCTTGGTGCGTTTTGTTGGTATCCCCTAAACCTCAGCTGAGCCTAGGGCTAGAAGCATCCAAGACCATTAAAAACCCCATCGTCTATGTACTTGCCCTGGCCGCTTTTGTTTCCGGAACGGCCATGTCCGCCTATTGGTCGGCGATACACATTGTTCAGCTCACCCATACGCAACTGCCAGGCCAAGCGCTACAGCAGATCACACTTCAAGACACAGCAAGCCAAGCGGTCACCACATTCTATTGGTATGCCATTTGGGCACTATATGGCTATTGGGGCATTGCTTGGTTGTTTCGTATGGCTTATCTACGCCACGGTAGTACTTTTGGGGGGTGGGTGCATGCTATCTATCCTAAAAAGTTGGTCCGCTTTCGACATGCGCGCTCAGACTGGATGGACACCTTAGTTTTGCTCAGTCATTGGCTGTTTGTTGGGATGCTTGTATTGGGCGTTAGCTGCTGGTTGGTACAAATCACCCATTTGGCGCCCGACAATGCCTCAGATAAGGCGTTGACCGCTATTGTATTGCTGCTGCTCACGCAATGGTTCAAAGGTCGCGTTAAAGGCCTGCTACCACAAGATGCAACGCTCAGGGCGCATTGGACCCACTGGGGGGTGGGGCTAGTGATGGCAGCCTTATTGATCGTAGGTGTTCATGCGTTGCTGGTCTTTGTGCATCAACAAATCGTTTTACCTGAGGTTCAGTTTCCCAGCTTTATCCAGGCGTGGTTGCAGAATTGGCAACATCGGTTTTTTCAGCAAGTTTCCCCATCTACGTACTTTCTTACTCTATTCATCGGAATTTCTTCACCCCTGGTAGGGTCCGGTGTGGCGCGGCTGTCGTGGGGGCAAACGCCAAGGTTTATTGCTATAGGGATGTTTCTGGCCAGCTCACTGGCCTTGCTTGGCTATCACACGCTGACTTGCTTGAGCGAGTCAGCCATAGAATACGTTTTTCTGGCGGTGACACTGATCTGGCTGGTGTTGGCCCTGGTTATGGTTTTTCAATACCCTGTCCAATTTGTACGGGTGGGGTTTTTATCTGGCCAATCTGTGGTAGCAAGACGGCATTCAGCATCTGTGCCTGTACTGACGAAAGAGTACAGTTTGTATTCCCTGTCCATGTTGATGGCATTGATGTACTGCACCAGTCCCTATTTTATTTTGCCCCAACTCCTTAGCTTGGTTACCTACTGCAGTTTTGTTTCCTTATTGATTTTAAGCACGCTTGGCTTGCGTGTGATCGTACGCAAGAATGCCGCAAAGCAATAATATTAAAAGAAGTAGAACAACTATACTGAATTGAAGAAACGCTAGGGGTTGAGGTGCTATATGGATGGCGAACAAAGCCTAATTGGTGCAGATGGCCTGGTCGATTTGGGTGAAGTAAGAGAGCGATTTGTGCGCGATGCCATGGATGGGAGTCTGTCCCCCGAATTGTCGCAAATTCTTGACATTAAACCAGAAGAAATTTATTTCCCGCCGGTACCTTCGGTTTTAATTGATTTGGGTGATGATGACCCTGTAGATGCCTCGCAACGCTGTCAGTTGTTGCCTGCACTTACATTGCCACCGCTAGGCACCTTGAATCCTCCGGAAACTGTGCGACCATTTGTATCTGATTCAGATTATCAGGATTTCCGTAAAGATTACGGGGAAAATTTAGAGCAATGGGGTAGGGCAGCCCAAAAGATTTTGGCAAGCACGCTGGAGTTGGCAAAAAATTCTGGAAAAATGACGGCATCAGAAACCAGCCCATATATTGTACAAATTCCGCAAATACGTTTTGGTCATGAATATTTTAGTTTCTTGTTTGCTGGAATTCGTCACTGTATATCTGAAAAGAAGAGAAAATATAATGCTCTGCTAAAGAATGCCAGTCAAACATCGGATCTTACGAATTTGACAGAGTCGGAAAAGCTAGAAGTGAAGGGGCTGTATTCTGAAATTGAATTGCTCACCTTTTCTGAGGAAGTTAAAAATATTCGTGCAGTGCTCTACACGTTTAATGATTTGTTGATCCACTATAATCAAAATATTCCTCTCTCCGATAATGTGAGCCATCTGGAGAGAGTATACCTGCAGCACGCGTACTATGTGCGTGGGTTATTGATTTCCCGTGGTTTTAATGCGCAAAAAGAAGATCTGAAAGCCATTGAATCCAGTCAGGATGCGCGCATTCAATCCATTGCTTTAGCCGTTAAGTTCTTCTACACACCTACAAAAAGAGAATTAAAACCACCGCATAAAGAAATTTTAGCCAAGGCAGAAAAGTTCAAGTTCGAGGTGGATGCCTTTCGGAATCCAAAAAAGAAACTGAAATTATCTTG
>JAZKAM010000192.1:8215-11413 GCA_040389145.1 Pseudomonadota bacterium | reverse complement strand
TGCTGGATTTGTGGATTCCGTGACGAAAAATTCATTCGATTTGCTGGCATACTTTGGCGCACGCTCAGGCATTGCCAAAATATTAAAAAATTTCCACTATCAACTTTGGGCGAAATCTGAAGAAGGTAATGCGACTGGCAGTACCACGGTTCAAGGGTATATGAAGTATTTGGCACAGTTACCAAAGCCAATATTCAAGGCCATGAATGTGTTTGAAAAAACCTATACCAGACGCTCTGTAGCATATTATACGATTTCACCACAAGAAATTAAAGACTACTACCAAAAAATCATCGATCACCACGCTAAAAACTTTACGGACTATCTGTTGCAGCTTGGGTGGGAGGCATCACATCATGTTATGCCATAACCGTTTTCTGATACAAACAGCGATGAATCGGGGGTTGTGTGCCTAATTTAACAATTCTTATTACTCGGGGTTTAAAAGATGCACTCCCAATGGCCACTGACTCTGTTTTGCCTTATGCTGCGGGCATGATGAAGGCCGTCTGCAGCCACCCGTTAGCACAGGATGCGACCCTATCTCTGCCTAATGCAAATGGCCAGAGCATAACCTTTAGCCCTGCAGATGTGAAAACGATGATGGGTGAAGGTGCTACAGTCGCAGGGAAGATGGTTAAGGAGTTTTTGGCACCATTGGGTGAGGCCGTGGTACAAAATGTGGCTGCAGCTGTAGGCAATGCTCTGCCGCTTGTAACAAAACCGCCTGTGAGTCCCAGCAGTCTTTCGGAATCAGGGGTTTTGAGCAAAATTCTAGAAAACATGATTGCTGCGATGATGGCTGGGAAAAATAAAAACAATGACAACACGACATTAAATCTGGCATTGACAGGGTTATTAAATCGCGGTCCACACCAGCCTGCTGGCCAAGAAACGGCAGCAGTAGCTACGGGTGTGGATCCGAATGATCCTAAGGCGGCTGCGGCACTAGCTCATGCTCCTAAAGGCAAGCCACTATTTGCGCCACCAAAACCAACAGAAAAAACGGTCAAGAACCCAATGGCACCGGTCGCAGATACACCCAGTGTTACCGCTATGGGTGCGAAAGGTAATTCGTCAAAAGGTGGTTAAGGAAAGCTGATTTTGTTTTGACTGAACTGTGCTGGGATTTTACTTCCTGCTTTTTGGTTTTGTATTAAAATACAAATCCCGTGTTTGCTCCAATTCTTCTTTTTCAGCTTCCAATTTTTTTTCAGCAACTTTTGTTTGTTGTGACCTTTGGTGTTGCATAAGGAATCCCAATGCTTTTACGCGGTCTTCTTTTGGGAGAATGCGAATTTCTTGGGTAACAGAGGAAAGCTGTAATAGATACTCAAGTGAAACACCTAACAATTGTGCTACTTTTGCTGGCGAACATAAGCCTAACAAATACCAGCTGGTAATCCACTGACGTACGGAGGCAAGCTGCGTCATGGGCAAGCCCGTCAGATCGTCGAAGAAGCTTGGCCGTTGGTTGTCTCGGCAGTTTAAACACTCATAGTGCCGGCGTAATGAGGCATCCTCATCTGCGTTTATAGCAGTGGGTTTAGCGCCAGCAGTTGCTGTTTCTGATGGTTTTGATTCAGCCGATGGAATACTTATGGTTTGAATGCGTGTAGAGCCACACCGTGGGCAAATGATACCTTTTGGCCAACGTAAGTGCCGCATAACGGCAAATGCTTCTGTACCACCTAAAATGCGATTGATTGCAATCAGATCAATATTGCCACTCTGGCTAATCGCACGACGCATATCCTCTAGAGTACTGAGATTTTTTTTTGTCTCATTACTCAAAGACGGATCATTAAGTAGTTCGTAAATTTGAGGTCCCATGTGCATATTTTTTGTCTCAATCAGGCCCAAGCACGTCTGAAGTATATCCTAAACGAGAGGAGATTCCGAGAAAATCGGACCATTTGAGGATGCTTTATGCGTGCTTATCGTCTGCTGGCTGGCTGATAAGCGTAGACTGTGCGCTTTTTGAGGGTGTGGTCTCTTGTAATTCATGGTAGATAGCTAGGAGGGTAGGGTGTACATCCCGCAGTGCTAGGAGCAAGGGATTGGCATCTTTAGCAGGTTCACTTTTGGGGAAGGTTTGTTGCACAGCCAATTCCATGGATTGATGCACCAATGCAACCAGTGCTTGCCCTTGAGACTTTTTTTGTACATTTGCCATAGAAAATCCTTAGCTGATAAGTTCAAGTAACCGTTCTGGCAGATCGATGCTGGCGCGCTCCAGGGCTGGTAACAAGTCGCTAGGTGATAGGTTGCCTGTAGCGTGGGCTATGAAGATCGGCTTGGCCTTCTTTAAAAATTCTGTCAGCGCTAAAATATCATTGAGTTGCTGTTTGCGTTCACGCATTTTATAGACCAGTGCGCTGGTCCAAAGGGTTCCTTTAATCGGGCGAATACCTGCTGAGTTGAGTGCTTGTGCCATTTCGTCCGAAGAAAAATACTCGTTTTCATAAGCGCTAATTTTGTCATGCAGTTGGATGGTGATCTGGTTGAGCTTAATGCGTTCGATTACTTTTTGCAGTTGACTGAGCACCCATTTCCCACCTTCTGGTGCCGTGATATTTGAGCTGTTCAAACAATTCAAAATACGACGTTGCGAAAAGCCTTTTTGCTCAAACTGATCGATAATTGGCTGCAGGTGGATGGCAAACAAAATGGCATTATTAATTTTTGGCCAGTTTACGGAAGAAATAAGTTTTGCTGCATTGGGATTTCCGGATTTTTTCGCCGTTGGGCTGCTTAAGCCTGTGAGAATTTTTTCACGGTGCACCTTTCTTTTTTGAACTTCCAGGTGAATGATGGAGTCAAAATTTTCACGCGTTACGATGGGCATATCACAGCATCGGATATCTGGCTCAAAGGGAGCACGAGGGTCGCGGTGCCTTAAAAACATGCTGATGAGCGTTAGTGAAGGGGCATGGGTGAGTAGTTTTTTAAAGTTGACCACCAGCAAAATGGACTGGGTTTCCAAACAGGCTTGTAGGGCTTGTTTGAGCTCAGGCGTTTCGCATTTTGCGGTGCGAGATACCCCTGTTTCTCGGTAGGCTGCAACAAGCCGACGCCGCGGGTCTGATTGAATGAATTGCAACACCAAATGCTCTGTTTCCCCTGAGGCGCCAAAGCCAAAAGGAAAAGTGCTGCGCGCTTGCGTGGTGTAGTGATAGGCAATAAACCGAGTTACAC
>JAZKAM010000192.1:0-8205 GCA_040389145.1 Pseudomonadota bacterium | reverse complement strand
TTACACGTTCCATGGCCCCCGCCCATAAGTGAGCCAATTAACAAATTAGCTCAAAAAAGATGCTCTGCTCGTAGTATAGCCGACCTAAGTCAAGCGGGTAGGCGTTAGCAGGGCATTGTATCCATTTTCAATAAACAAGTTGCTTAACTTATTTATTGGCTTCATCGGTGCGCAAGGTCAAGACTTCATAGCCTGTTTCGGTAATCAGAATGGTGTGTTCCCATTGGGCAGACAGGCTGCGGTCTTTGGTTACCACGGTCCATTGGTCTTTAAGTAAACGTACGTCGCGTCCGCCTGCGTTTATCATGGGCTCGATGGTAATCACCATACCTGCTTTTAACGCCAGGCCCGTACCAGCTTGCCCGTAATGCAATACCTGGGGGTCTTCGTGGAAAACCCTCCCAATGCCGTGTCCGCAATATTCACGTACTACTGAGTAGTGTTTAGCATGGGCGATGGTCTGAATGGCAGCGCCAATATCCCCTAAGCGTGTGCCTGCTTTGAGCGTACGAATACCTGCCCACATACATTCATAAGTGGTTTTAATGAGTCGCTCAGCTTGCGGGGAAATAGACCCCACCGCGAACATGGCGCTCGTATCGCCATGAAAACCATCATAAAGGACGGTGACGTCAATGTTGAGGCTATCACCTTCAACCAAAACTCGGTCTGAGGGGATCCCGTGGCAGACTTGCTGATTGACGGAAGTGCAGATGGATTTTGGAAAACCGTGATAATTCAGTGGGGCAGGGATGGCTTTCAGCGTATGTACAATATAATCGTGGCACACCTTGTCTAAATATTCCGTAGTAACGCCAGGTTTTACATAAGGCCCAATCATTTCAAGTGTTTGAGCAGCCATGCGGCCGACTACCCGCATTTTTTCAATGTCTTCTGGCGTCTTAATGGGAACAGTCATTTTTTCAATCCATGTCGAAGGTAAATACGGGTAAATTTTGGCAGCTTTATTGTGTTGCTGCAGAGGTTTATGGTATAAGACTATCCACTTGTTGGCAAATCCTGCCAGCAAGAGATATCACACGCTGCAGTTTATCACTGCCTTGGGTGCCCCTATTTGGGTCAGGTCAGTGCTACAGCGGAGGCATAACCCAATAGGAGTATATCATCGATGAGTCACGTTACTTTACGTCAGTTATTTGAAGCCGGCGTTCACTATGGCCACAGTACCCGTTACTGGCAGCCCAAAATGGCCCCATACATCTATGGCGCTAAAAACAAAGTCCATATTATTAACTTGGACAAAACATTAGAACTTTTCCAAACTGCCTTGAGTTTCATTAATCGCCTCGGCGCACGTGGCGGCAAAATCCTTTTTGTCGGTACCAAACCCGCTGCGCGTGATATGGTGCAACAATATGCAACTGCATGCGGCATGCCCTACGTCAACCATCGTTGGTTGGGTGGTACATTGACTAACTTCAAAACTGTTAAGCTATCCGTGCGTCATCTGTTAGATTTGTCTGCAGAGCAAGCAAGTGGATCCTTCGAAAAGTTAGTTAAGAAAGAAGCCTTGACCAAGCAACGTTACCTCGACAAATTGCAACGTTCTTTGGGCGGTATTAGCCATATGAGCAGTTTGCCAGATGCAGTATTTGTGATTGACGTTCATCATGAACACATCGCTGTCTCTGAAGCGCGTAAATTGCGCATTCCAATTATCGGGATTGTTGATACCAACAGTAGCCCAGACTTGGTCGACTATGTGATTCCAGGTAATGACGATGCGCACCGCGCCATCGAATTATACTGCAGTCGCGTTGCTGATACTTTGATTCAAGCCCGTCAGGCCGCAGCACAAGAAGCTGCAGCAGAACGCGCTGAACGTGCTGAGCGCGCTGAACAGCGTCAGGCAGCAGCCGCTGCGGCAGAAGAGCATGGTAAGTCAGGTCATGACAAACCCTCATCTGAAGCAGGGGATGCAAAGTAATCCGATAAACTGGGGGCTTCGGCCCCCAAGTTTTGAGTGCCGTAAAAGGCAGGATTTTAAATTTTTAAATACATCTGGGGTGGCAAAAGCGTGCCTTAGCGTGTAACTTAATCAAAGTAAGGAATATCATGTCATCAGTAGTAACCAGTGCAATGATTCAAGAACTTCGGCAAAAAACCCAAGCGGGCATGTTGCTGTGTAAAAAAGCGTTAGATGAAAGCGGCGGCGATATGCAAAAGGCCATGGAATTTGTGGCAAAAGCAGGACATGTGAAAGCAGCTAAAAGCGCTTCGCGTGTGGCAGCAGAAGGTATCATTGCTGCTTTAGTGGTAGGCCAGCAAGGTCTGCTCTTAGAAGTGAACAGTGAAACAGATTTTGTGGCACGTGACCAAAGCTTCAACGATTTTTGCAAACAGGCTATTAATGCAGCGCTGTCAAATAACGTCGATACTGCAGAAGCATTGCTTGCAAGTCCATTCGACGCGACTATGTCTGTTGAAGAAGCAAGAACAGGTTTGGTGGCGCGTATTGGTGAAAACCTTCAAGTACGTCGTTTGGCTAGGATGTCTGTTACTTCCGGTAAAATTGCCAGCTATGTTCATTTAAACCGTATCGGTGTAATTGTGCATTACGATGGTCCAGAATCATTAGGTAAAGATTTAGCGATGCAAGTGGCCGCTTCACAACCTGAGTTTGTTCGCAGCAGCGAAGTGCCAGCAGACCGCTTGGATTCCGAAAAGCGTATTTTTATGGCGCAAGCAGAAGGCACAGGCAAGCCACCAGCAGTGATCGAAAAAATGATGGAAGGTCGCTTAAAGAAATGGGCACAAGAAGTGTCGTTGGTGGATCAACCTTACTTCAAGAATCCTGATCAAAGCATTCAGCAGGTCATTGATGCCAATAAGGGCGCAGTGTATAGTTTTGTTCGTTACCAAGTCGGTGAAGGGATTGTCAAAGAAGACAAGCCTAGTTTTGCAGAAGAAGTTCAGGCACAAGCATCACGCGGGAGCTAAAATGGCCGAAGCACCAAAGCCAGTTTATCGTCGGATCCTACTGAAACTCAGTGGGGAAGCGTTAATGGGACAAGAGACATTGGGTATCGATCCTCATGTTTTGAACCGAATTGCTTTTGATGTCAAAGAAGTTGTTGACCTAGGCGTTCAGATTGGTTTGGTGATTGGTGGGGGGAACCTTTTTCGAGGCGCACCCCTTTCCCGTTCCGGTGTAGGGCGTGTATCGGCCGATCAAATGGGTATGCTTGCAACCGTGATGAATGCCATTGCTGTTCGTGATGCTCTAGAACGTGTTGGCCAAGATGCACGTATTCTATCCGCGATCCCAATGAATGGCCTGGTCGAACCTGTTGATCGCCGTCATGCGATTCGGCAGTTAGAGGCCAATACCGTCGTTATTTTTGCTGCCGGTACAGGTAATCCCTTTGTCACTACAGATTCAGCGGCCAGTTTACGTGCCATTGAAATTGATGCAGACATTCTATTGAAAGCGACCAATGTGGATGGCGTCTATCACGAAGATCCCCAAAAGAACCCCAATGCAGAACGTTATACTCAATTGAGCTTTGACGAGGCATTGCGTCGTGAACTTGGCGTGATGGATTTAACGGCATTTTGTCAGTGCCGCGACCATAATATGCCGATTCGTGTGTTCGACTTTAATCGGCCGGGCTCGCTTAAAAAGGTTGTTTTAGGTTCGCCTGAAGGGACACTTGTTAAGTAAATCATCGCAAAACAGCGTTATCATCATCGCGTAGGAGTCATTTTATGGATTTAGCCAGCGTTAAAAACATCACAGAAACCCGTATGAAAAAAACTTTAGCAAGCTTTGAAGAGTCCATTGCTAAGTTACGTGCTGGGCGTGCAAGCCCAAGTATTTTGGATAAAATTCGTGTTAGTTATTTCGGTAACGATGTGCCCTTAAGTCAAGTTGCTTCTATCTCAGTGGAAGGTCCTCTCACCATTACCTTAAAGCCATGGGAAAAAGCATTGATTGCCCCCATTGAAAAAGCAATCCGTGCCAGTGATTTGGGTTTAAACCCCTCCACCAGTGGTGATACGATTCGCGTTCCTTTGCCTGCACTGACAGAAGAACGACGTAAAGAACTGATTAAACATTTAAAGTCAGAAGCGGAAGAAACCAAAGTAGCGTTACGTAACGTGCGCCGTGATGGTAATCAAGAATTGGAACAAGGTTTAAAAGCCAAAACATTAACTGAAGATTTCGTGCGCCAAGCAAAAGAAGCTGTTCAAAAGCTAACCGATGTTTATGCGCAAAAAATCGATAAAGTGGTTGCTGCAAAAGAACAGGACCTAATGGATATTTGATGCAAAATCAACAGCTGTTGCCAGACCACGTGGCAATTATCATGGATGGGAATGGACGGTGGGCAGAGCAACGTGGTCTGCCCAGACAAGACGGCCATTATCAAGGCGCGCAGACGGCACGTGATATCGTACGACATGCAGCCCATCGCCAAATCCCTATACTTACCCTGTTTGGGTTTTCTTGCGAAAACTCTAATCGACCACAGGCGGAAGTATCCTTTCTCTTTGGTTTGATGCAACAATTCATGGAGCAGGATGTAGCACTTTTGTCGGAACATCAAATCCGCGTACGCGTGATTGGTGACCGCCAAGGGTTGCCAGAAAGCTTGGTTGAAGGCTTCGATAATATAGAGGAACGCACAGCGCTTAATGTGGGTACTCTTGTGAATATCGCCATTAACTACAGCGGGCGCTGGGATGTGATGCAGGCGGTCCGTCGCTTGCTCAACGATGCACCAAATCTAGGTCCCGAACAAATCCGAAAAATAGATGATTATGCGTTTTCACGCATGCTTGCCTTGGGTAGCTTGCCCGATCCAGATTTGCTGATTCGAACGGGTAACGTACAGCGTATCAGCAACTTTCTACTCTGGAACCTGGCGTACTCTGAACTGTTCTTTACATCTGCCCTTTGGCCAGATTTTAATGCAGAACAGTTCGATCGTGCCATCGATGAATATCAGCTTCGCGAACGTCGTTTTGGCCTCACTTCTGAGCAAATCCAAACCACACGAGAGATGTCGATATGTTCCTAACCCGATTAGTTACAGGTCTATTGTTGTCTGCGCTTACGCTATATCTCTTTCTGCAAACCAAATCCTACGCAGAGCCTTTTCTCGCCATCGCTTTTATCGTAGCCGCTTGGGAGTGGAGCCGTTTGGCAGAATATAAGCACCTAATAAGCCGCCTCCTGTACACATTGTGTGCAACGGCAATTGTGCCGCTGCTTTCTTATGTCGTGTTTACGCTGAATTATTTAGATCTGAGACACCTGAGCTTATTCACCAGTTTCTTTTGGGCAGGGATTGGTTTTGCTTTATGGATGAACCGCAGAACGCTCCGCCATGCTGGTCCCGGTCTGCGCGGCTTTTTGGGGTTGATATTGCTACCTGTTTCGGCTTTGCTGGCACTATCCTTGTTGCAAAATGATGCGCCATCGGCATTGCCGCTACTGGTACTCATTGCTTTAGTAGCCATTTCAGATAGCGTGGCCTACATTGTCGGCAGCTTGCTTGGCCGTCATCGTCTAGCGCCAGCGCTGTCACCGAAAAAATCTTGGGAAGGCTTTATTGCAGGATTTTCTGCCACGATACTATTGGGTACACCTTTGCTTCAATGGTGTTTTCCGTCCGTAGATATTGTGTGGCTTGGGTTGTTGGCAGGCGGCATTAGCTTGTTTGCATTATTTGGCGACTTAGCGGAAAGTGCATTAAAACGTATGGCCGGTGTTAAAGACAGTGGGCGCTTACTGCCAGGTCATGGCGGTGTATTAGACCGTATTGACGCTATATTCGGTGCATTGCCGTTGTTTGCTTGGGTCTTTTTTACCGTCGGCTAGACGGTATTATTGGTCTCGCTCGTCGCTTTATTGCTGCACTAAAGCCGCCTTTACAAAGGAGCTTCCTATGTCCGCTAAGACATATCCAACTTTCCATCCTATAGAATCTCACAATGAAAACCGCACTGGTGTTGCTGTATTGGGGGCAACTGGCTCTATCGGACGCTCTACCGTAGATCTCCTTAGCCAATCTCCCAATCGCTTTCGCGTTGTTGCACTCACAGCACAAAAATCTGTCCCCCAAATGCTGGCGCTTTGCCAACAGTTCCACCCAGAAGTTGTAGTGATGGTTGATCCTGCTGCTGCACAACAACTGACGGAACAATTAAACGCACTAAAGCTAAATATTGTTGTACTTTCCGGTGTCTCGGCGCTGGAGCGTGCAGCAACTTGGCCGGGTGTTGATGTGGTTGTGGCTGGGGTAGTGGGGTTTGCAGGGCTGCCTGCCATTTGGGCCGCCATAGTCGCCCATAAACGCATTGTGTTTGTGAATAAGGAGCCACTCATTGCGGCGGGCGCCTTATTGATGGACCACCTGCGTCAACACCCCTCAGCAACCTTATTGCCAGCAGACAGCGAACATAATGGCGTATTCCAATGTATGCCAGCAGGGTATACCGTTGGGATGCGCGCTGAATCTGTTGACCACCTTACCATTACGGCGTCCGGCGGGCCGTTCCGGACTTGGACAAGAGAAGAGATGAAAAGTGTGACCCCAGCAATGGCGGTAAAACACCCCAATTGGTCCATGGGCGCTAAAATCACTGTAGACTCCGCTACCATGATGAACAAAGGTTTGGAGTGGATTGAGGCGTATTGGCTATTTGGATTGCCTCAAGAGGATATTCGTGTCGTCGTGCACCCTCAAAGTATTATCCATGGTTGGGTACAGTATAAAGACGGCTCTATTATCTCTCATATGGGCGCCCCTGATATGCGCGTCCCCATTGGTTATGGTTTGGCCTACCCAGAACGATTAGCCATTACTACAGGCCGTATCGATTTGGCAAAATTAGGACACCTTGATTTTGAACCCATGGATGAACAGCGATTCCCATGCTTCCAATTGGCGAAGCAAGCCCTAAGGCAGGGGCCCGCGCATACCGTAGCACTCAATGCGGCGAATGAAGTGGCCGTGGCGGCATTCTTGGCTGGCGAAATACCTTTTTTAGGTATTGCTGCGCTTATTGAGTCCGTCTTGGCCTTAACGCCTGTTTCTTCCCTACAATCCCTAGACGATGTCATACACTTAGATGCAGAATGTCGAAGCATTGCACAGCAACAGGTACATACTCATGAACATGCTTACTAGTCTCTTTGCGTTTCTGTTGTTATTGGGTGTGCTCATCACTTTTCATGAGTACGGTCATTTTTGTGTGGCGCGGTATTTTGGGGTGCACGTAAGGCGATTCTCCATCGGTATGGGGCCAGTTATCTGTCGTTATGTCGATCGACATGGTACCGAATTTGCCATCAGCGCTATTCCATTAGGCGGGTACGTTCACTTTCTGGATGAGGCAGCGCCTAATAACCTCAAAGGCACGTTAGAACAACAACCTTTACGCAATCGCGCTGCTATTGTTCTAGCTGGGCCTGCATTTAACTTTATTCTGGCCATCTTAGTGTATTGGGCAATCTTCATATACGGCATCCCTGAATTTATCCCTAAGCTGGATACGCCACGACCCAATACGCCCGCATACCAGGCAGGTCTCCATAAAGGGGATGAAATCGTTGCCATTGACCATACCCCAGTACATAACTGGAGTGATGCCCGAGTCGCTATGCTTGACCGTATCGCAGATCCGTCCCTGTGTCCGGTTGTCGTGAAACGGGCAGGGGAAACGCTGACAGTCAATTTGTCTTTATCTGGTGTGGCTAACCAGGAAAGCGCCGAATTTCTTTTGGATGAAATCGGCTTAACTGCGTTGCAACCCAACATCCCTGCCAAGCTTTCTACTATTTATGAAGACACACCGGCAGATCGCGCTGGCCTTCAAACAGGCGATATTATTCGTGCGGTGGATGGTCAGCCTGTGCATTGGGCAGACTTGGTGCGTATCATCCATGACAACCCCAATAAAACACTTGCTCTGACGGTGGAACGAAAGAAACAACAACTGACCATACCCATCACCTTAGCCCAAAAGGAAAAGCCTGAGGGGCCTGTAGGTAGTATGGGGGTGGCAGTAGCCAAGGGCGGATACCCCAAAGACAGTTATCGTCACGTTTCCCTACGCCCAGATAAGGCCTTTACCTCTGCAGTGACGCAAGTGGCCACCTATGCCAGATTAACGCTTGAAGTAATTGGCAAAATGGTTATTGGTGCGATATTGTTGCTTGTTATGTGAATACAG
>JAZKAM010000191.1:5773-14356 GCA_040389145.1 Pseudomonadota bacterium | reverse complement strand
GGTCGCACAAGAGGCCTTGTCTCGGACACTTGCAGCAAAAAGCCCTGCTGTGGCACAAAAAGGCGCGTACTTAGCATCTGCTCTGTACCTAGTTATCGGTCTTATCCCAGTATTCATCGGTTTGGTTGCCGGCACAGACTATGATTTTACTTTAGGCCATCGTGACCAATTTCTGCCACGTTTGGCGCAAGACATACTAAATCCATTTTGTTTTGTAATTTTTGTGGGCGCACTATTGTCCGCAATTCTATCCATTCTAGAAAGCAGCTTATTAACAGCCGCTGCCTTGATGGCGCACAACATCTTGGTGCCTTTATTTCCAAAAATAACCGAATCACAAAAGGTCGCCAGCGCGCGCGTCTTTGTCGTTATCAGTGGTTTCTTGGCCTACTTTATCGCCACCTCCAGTGACACGATTTTTGGTTTGGCATCTGCATCTGCTTCATTTGGGTCTGCAGGCATTCTGGTAACCACTCTGTTTGGTCTTTGGTTTTACAAAGGCAGTGCAATCACGGCTCTGGCCACCTTATTCATGGGTATTACAGCAACTCTATTGGGGGAATACTATTTTGAGTGGGAAGCCACCTTTATTTTTTCGTTAATCCTTTGTCTCTGCACATATATCCTAGGCCTGCTTATTGAATCTCTTATTGAACGAATAAGGATAAAGCGCAGTCAGGATGTGGCAAGAAGCATACCCACCCTCAATACAATTCTTTAACCACCCTCTCCTCTCTAAAAGCACAGGCTTAACCTATCACCAAGTCTGTGCCCCTACACCGATAAAAATAAAAATGTACTAGGATTTTGGCATAGTCCTTTTTTATTTATATATGGTGATTGATATGTCCAACACTAACCCCAAAAAACCAAGAACGTCTAGCGAATTATATGGTGATGGGACTGCTGCCGCCCAAGTATTCGCAAAGCAAAAACATAGTGTTATGAATCGACAATCTAACAAGCATACAGCTCATGAGCATGGCTCTTTCGATAATAACCCCTTTTCTCTTAGTGGTAATTACGAGATAGAAAAAACTAAAAAAAATCCCTCCGCGCAGAATAAAAGCACCGAGGACGCAAGTAGTCCTAAAAAGTCATTTGTTCAAGCCATTCAAAAATCAGCGAAAAATCTTTTTGGCTCAGCCGCCCCCCTTGTACAACGATTACTGAAAAAAAATACGAATACAGACGGCTGGCTACCCTATGATTCAGTCGACATGAAGGATGTGAAGGAAAATCTGGAAAAACACCTACAGTCCGAGTCACTCCATAATACTCTACTCAAAAGTAAGCCTGAGCAAACGCCACCCAATTTACGCAAACACCGAAACCAGGAACTTTACCAACCGGAACAAAAAGAAACGCCTCTTACTGCGGCGCTACATGATGTTATGTATGGATACGAATTAGTTGAACCTGATGAGCAGATTCATGCCGTCGAATCAGATGCAAAATTTGACCCTCAATTTCATGCAGCACGGCGCGAACTGTTCCCAGCATTGCGGAATGCTGAAATAAAAGAACTCGGTGAAAAAGGGAAAAGAACCCGATCTCGCCAAGCGATTGCTCAAGAAAATAGACAGCATTATGCGCCGTTATTCTCAAAGTTATCCGCCATAAAGGATCTGGTGAAAAACAAAAAATCAGAACCTACTGAAGAAATGCAGATCGATGCAATAAGAATGAGAGGTGGTCCAGAATCTGATTTATAGATTTTCATGGGTCTACAACTAATCATTAAGCAGGCACCGATGGCGCCTGCCACATACTACAGGTTACCCTACACCCATAAAAGATAAAAATTTACTATGGTCTAACCATCACAGAACAGCTTCAGGTGTGCTATGGCTTCTAACAATAACAACGATGAATTAAACATTGACCTACTTAAAGAGCAGGCGCCATCACCCCATTATCTGGAAATTTCAACAGAGCATCACGACGTTCATGCGCTGGTCAGCAAGCCGTACCCCTACTTAGAAATATTCCCGCACGAAGAAGTTAAAGAAGAAGCCGTATATCAAGCTGTCAAAGACTTTGAAGAAGACCATACCTACGCATCAGTAGACGAAATGACGCAGCAGCTAGATGCGCTTAACCAAGGCGTTGTTCAGCACAATGAACATCCGTATGAATACCAACCTGTCGCGCCACAAGAAAACAATTATGATATAGGGGATACCCCACCTTCACCGTCACCTTTTGGCAATGCGCCTGTAGCGCCATTAAGACGCCAGCCTAGTACCACTTTTAACTTTGGCGTTACAGAACAACCTTTACACCTGTATGAGTACGATCCTCTAGTTAAAGCGGAAAACCCATATGAAAAACCCCAACCTATTGTTCCAATAGCAATAAGCAAAGATGCCCCACCAGAGCCACCAAAACGATGGAGACATGCGGACGACAAGTTGCCCCCTGTACCAGAACCAACTTATGAGCGTATTGCTGATGATCTGGAAGAGCCGCCAAAGAAAAAAGAACGCTCAAAATCTACCTCATTCTTAAGTGGATTCAATCTTTTTCATTTACACAAAAACAAGACACCAAAGCACCGCCAAAGCTTGCCAGCAATACCCGTACATCAAGAAGCGCCAGTATTGTCTATGAACAAACCTCGAATCAAATAATTGAGATAGCAGGAAAGTCTTAGAAACAAAAAAGCCCGAGAGATGAATACCTCTCGGGCTTTTTTACTCCTTATTATTGGAAGTATTAATAGTGAACAGAACGAGGACGATTAGCAGTTTCTGATTGTGCTACTGACGCATTAGTAGGAGCAGGTTGCACATTAAGACCAGCATCAGAAAGGATTTTTGTCTTGAACTCTTTACCAGTCTTAAACCAACGGTCTATACAACTCAAGGCAGCATCTTTATCTTGGGCCAAAGTTTTCGGCTTGCATTGTGGCATTTCTGATTCTATTTGCTTCAGAAGGGCGACAGAGAACTCAACACCGGCATTAAAGCTGACCTGCTCAGGTTGGATATCCATCAAAAGGCCGTGCGCTTGAAACATTGGCAATGTTTCTCTCAATAAAGCACGTCCATCAAACTTCATCGTACATACTTTTAGATCAACAACTTCAGTTGCTGCCTTATTTTTTTCAGCCTCTAATACTTCCATCCATTTTGACGTTTTAGCGCCTTCTCTTTCAGTTAAAGAACGCATGAGTTTTTCAAGTTCCTCAGACCCTTTATCTCCACTCGCTTTCATATAGCTCATTTGCATTTCTTTAGCGTAAACAGTATAGATCGCAGATGCCAAATCGAGCGCCAGAATATATCTGTCGCGAGCCACCTTATCGGAATTTTGCTCTGGCACCATGGTCACCAGATCATGCAGGGAGAACTCAAGCTCTTGCTTAGTCTTAATACCTACGCCTTTCCACTTGTAGTCTTTGAGTTGTTCGTAATTGGCCTCCCCAATCATCGTAAGCAACAGTTCCCGACCTTCTTTCTTGCCTGGACAAATGCCACCTTCACTCTTGCAACCGCCGCAACCTTGGCTAATGGGTTCTTGAGTCTCTGCCTGTGTTTCAGTCACTACCGACTTCTTGCCTGAGAACAGACCTACAAACCAATTTCCTAGACGTTTAAATGCATTTGCAACAGCAGTGAAACCGACTTTGAAAGGACGCCAAACTTTTGCCCAAAAACTAGTGCTCGCCTTGTCATTGTTGTTCTTTTCGGCCTGTATCTTAGCTTGTGCCATTGAGGTATCCCCATATAAATGATGTACAAAAGGGTAAACCAGCCCACGGCGAGCTTACCTTGGTATTGTTATTGTCGTATTGTCTGCTCTTCTGAGGATAAGTGCAATACCCTATGTTTATAGGGTATTGGTGCATATTGTGTGTGATTACAAAATATGATGAGAAAGGGTATGACCTGCTCTGCAGTCCATGTAGTAACAGGAACAAGGCCCTAATTAGGGCCTTGTTCCCTGGCCTTTTCTATAGTCAGCTGCCGCCATCCCACTCAGCTGTGCAAGAGGAGGCAAAGCTTTGATCTTGTGTTCTTGACGTTCAACAAGATACCTATTCAGCACGGCAAGCGCAAAGTGTGCGCCAGCCTCTAAACCGATCTGCTTTTCTGTGACGGAGTTGAGCAAGCCATTCTTATGATAAAAAGGTAGCATCTCTTTCAAAAGCTTCTGTCCTACCAGGGCAAGAGCGGTTTTTACTGCACGATCTTCTTGTTCGGGGTTTAAAAGCTTGTCCTGCCAATCGGCTGCACTTCTTACCTTCTGAGCCACATCAATCAGAACCTGTTTAAAATAGGGATCGGTATAATACTCAACATCTCGCCTATCGTGTGGGTTGTGCTTATTATGTGTTTGTATTTTTGCCACAAGGTAAAATTCTAAACCTTCAAGGTGCTTTGCCACAACAGCCGACGCAATCGAGCATACATCAAGATCAGGCTTCACTGATCTTCCATCGATTGAGGATAATGTTGTGAGCTCATCATTAGCTGCTAGCTCTTCTGTCGAATAGTAGTCTTTCAAATAATCTACAACAGCTTCATCTAGTGTAAGGGCTTTAGGCCGCTGGTATACCACTGGCGATTGTCTGCCAGGTGAATTAGAAATACCATACCCTGCACCTACATCCCCTTCGTCATTAACAGAGACAGCTTTGGGTGACGCATCCGTTTTACGACGGGCAATCCAATGCCACAGCTTTTTGAACGAATTTCCTATGCGAACAGCAATACTGCGAATACCAGCCCATATGCGACTGAGCAAGTTGCTACTAGAACTTTTTTTGTTATCTTTTCGGTTACCCATATGAGACCTCACTAATCAGTGCAAACACACTTTTTTACATGAACTTGGTGAAAGAACGCTTTTTGGTTATAAGAAACATATGATTAAATATAATGTATTTTTTGATTTTTTAGATGACCCATACTCAATTCATTGCACCAACACTCAATTATTTTTTTTTGTCCTAGAATTCAGACGTACAAATTAAAATGATAGAGGTTGATTATGGACCGTACCCCAAAAAAGAGAGCGTCTGCACCTGCGTCGCATAATTCTTCATCGGCCAGCAGTTTAAACAGTAGTCGTGACAGTGGAAACTCTAGTCCACGCACAATTAGTGCATCAAGCTTGCCAGAATTAAAATCAAGACGTCCTTCATTATTGCCTAGCCTTGGCGGCCCGTCTCCAGCATTACCATCGCAAGGTTTTGCGTCTCATGCACACCATAATGACACTATCGAAAACGCTCCTGGATATAAAGGATTTCGCGCTCGAACTGACTCTGCGCGCAGACGTTCAGCTGATGCAACAAATGCTTTAGCAAATTTGGCAGCAGCGGCTATTAAGACTAGGTTTCCTAAGATCTAATAATGGAAAGTCAGCTTTAGTCAGATGCCTTGAGGTGACTGATCACAAACAAGCTGACGGAAGTCATGACAATTGCTGGCCCTGCGGGAATATCTAACGCATAGGCCAGCAATATGCCTGACACAACAGAGATGCATCCGAACACTGCAGACAGCAGCGCATGCTGAGTAGGGTTTGTGGCCCATGCACGCGCACTAGCAGCAGGAATGACCAATAGGGCGCTGACGAGCAATACCCCAACAAACTTGATGGCCCACGCAATGGTGATGGCCAATAACATGGCATGCAAGTATTGCACGCGACTGACGTTTACACCTTCCACTGCGGCTAAAGCAGGATCTAAGGTCATCAGCAATAGGGATGTCCAAATACGCTGTAGAATCAGTAACAATATCGCGCTACCAAGATATATGCCTGCCACATCAGACCAGGATAGGGTCAGAATATCACCATATAAAAATGCCAACAGATCTGCACGCAGGCTAGGGATTTTGTACATCATGACAAAACCTAACGCGAGAAAAAATTGCCCAACAACCAACAACAGAGTATCTGCTGGTTGGGTTTTGCGCTTTAGATAATAAGTCATGATCAGTGCCAACAAAATGGCAACGGCAGCAATACCCAACCAGGTCGGCCACTTAAGGACAAATGCTAGGGCGACGCCCACCAAACTGGCATGCGCTAAGCTGTCACCCATAAAGGCCATACGTCGCCACACAACCGTTGTGCCCAAGGCACCTGAAACAATGGCAATACCAAGGCCGCCTAAGATGACTCGGAGAATCAGTGGATCGAACAGTGTTGCACTCATGAATGTGCTCCATGATTACAAATTGGTTTAATTTGACCGCTCACTTCATGACTGTGGTCATGGTGATGTGGGTACCACGCTAAGTGTTCTGGCGTTAGTCGGCCAAACATGGCTCTAAAATCTGGATGGTCTTTTAAGTCCGTTGGTGACCCTTCACAACATACATGACGGTTCAAACAAACCACGCGTTCGGTAGAGGCCATCACAAAGCTTAAGTCATGAGACACCATCAATACGCCGCACCCCTTGGTGCGGCGTATATGATAAATACGCTCATATAATTCTGCTTGTCCTGCCAAGTCCACGCCTTGTGCAGGCTCATCTAATACCAATAAGTCCGGGTTGCTCATCAATGCGCGCGCCAGCAAGAGGCGTTGTAATTGACCTGAAGATAAAGCCACCAATAATTGATTGAGGTGCACGCGTTCTAAGCCTACATCCAACAAAACCGCCTCTTGCTGGGCGAGTGAAATCTTTTTTGGTATGCTCAGCAACTGTTGGACGGTCATTGGGAATACGGGGTCTAAGTTAAGACGCTGAGGCGTATATCCGATTCGGAGCTTGGGACGTCGAACCACTACACCATGTGTTGGTGTAATAAGACCGAGCAAGCATCGCAATAGGGTGGTTTTTCCAGCACCATTGGGCCCAATTAAGGTGGTTAACGTTCCCGGCTCAATAGATAACGACACCCGGTCAAGAATGTTTTTTTTATCAACTATATAGCTGACTTCTTGTGCCGCAATGAGTGCTGCCACGTTGGTCTCCCCTAAGTTCGAGGTATTGTCGCCCATGAAAATACGAATAGCAATTTTTTGGTGTGCCGTCTGGCTAGTTAACGCAGCTGAGGCCGCCCCCTTACATATCGTTGGCAGTATTCAGCCAATTTGTGCCATTGCACGTGCTGTTGCCGGTGATGACGCTACCGTTTCTTGTTTGGTGCCCGCCGGCTTGTCCCCCCACGACTATGCCTTGCGCCCTTCTGAAGCGAAGCTATTAAACCAAGCACAGGTGGTATTTTGGGTTGGCGCTAATTTTGAAGGCTTTCTATTGGCGCCTTTAAAAAAGGCTTCTCTAGACCTGCACAGTTTAGCGCTCATTGCCCTGCCTACTTTAGATTTACTGCCCAAGCGCGTGCCATGCAACCACGACCATGGTCATTATGATGGCGATGACCATCATCACCATCATCATGACAGCGCGATTGACCCACATATTTGGTTGTCGTTGAAAAATGCCCAACACATAGCAACCGCAATGGCAGAATACTTAGGAAAACTTGACCCTGAGCATGCCGCGGCTTTTAAAGACCGTGCAAAATCTTTTGGTATAAGCGTCCAAGCATTGGCTGAGAAAACAAAAACCGAACTGGCCCCCTATCAAAAATCGAAGTACGTCGTTTTCCATGACGCCTATCAATATTTTGAAGCTGAGTTTGGCTTAAAGGGTAGTCACGTACTACGTTACAACCCTGAAATACCAATGAGCATCCGCGAAATACAACGCATTCGGACCGACTTATCTGAGCCAGGTTTGAACTGTGTATTTAGTGAACCACAATTTAACGATCAGTTTTTGAAGCCTTTACTGTCTGAATACGGCATTCACCATGCGGTGCTTGACCCTATCGGGCCAGCAAACCAAACGTATGAAATGCTGATTGAACATTTGACGAAGGGTTTTGTGACCGGGTTAAAGCAAAGCGATTAATCGCTTTGCTTTAACCAAGCCCAACCACGGCTAAAATAATAAACGCCAAAGCCAGATATGCATTGTGTTTGAATACTTGAAACGGCCTATTGGTTTGTTTCAACGCCCAGTGTTGGTATAGGCAATCCAGTATCATGCTTAACCATATCACTGCGAACCAACTGTTGGCACCACTGCTCTGCCCCCAACACCATAAACAAACGAACATCGCGATATGGCACAGTGCAATGCCCGCTTGACACCAGTCACCAAGCCAGCGCGCAAATGACTGAATACCTAACTGCTTGTCATACGGCAAATCCGTCAGTGCGTATAGCGTATCTGTTGCCACCATCCAAAATACTACGGCGCCAAATAGCCAAAAACTGTGCAAAGGTACCGTATTTAGTACCGCAGCGTATGATAAAATCGTTCCCATTGCATAGGCGCAACCCAGAACCCACTGTGGAAAACCGAACCACCGCTTGGTGTACGGATAAATCAGTGCCAACATCAACGCTGGAATAGACAACAGAACCGTCAGCCTATTGGTAGCCAGTACCACGCCTAAGGCCACACACGCCAACGCAAGCAAACATAACCACGCTTGTGGCACAGAAAGTAACCCAGTAACCAGCGGTCTATCTGCGGTGCGTGGCACACCACCATCCCAGTGCCGGTCTGCAATATCGTTAATGACGCACCCTAACGAGCGCATG
>JAZKAM010000191.1:539-5763 GCA_040389145.1 Pseudomonadota bacterium | reverse complement strand
ACCGCCCACCACAAACAGCACCCACAAAAGCGGGTGCTGTTCACCGGCCATTAGGCCGGCCGCCCATAAGGCGGCTAAGGTGGGCCCAAGCAACAAGTAGCTGCCTATAGGTTTGTCCCAGCGGATTAATCGTAGCACGGCGTTTTTATGCATTTTGGTTTGCTTCACACGCTAAATGATTCTGGCATTTTGGCGTCGTGTACCGATATACAACGATGCCAACACGAAAATCATGCCTACGGCCGCATACACGGTAAACGATTCATGCAAAATAAGCATGGCTGCTAATGCGGTGGCTACAGGTAGCACACCGCCAAATAGCGCGGCCGTGCTGGCTGGAACGTAGCATAGGGCGCGAAACCACAGCGCATAAAATAATCCTGAAAAGACCGCAGCCAACGCAACTACGCCAAATAGGAACGGTGTAAAGCTCGCCCAATCGTAAGACCAGCCAGAATAGATGGCCAAAGGCAGCAGCATTACCGCCGCACTAAGGTTTGCAATAAAAGCTGCATACAGCGGTTTAATGCGACCGTTCATCAGCTTAGCAAAAATCGAATAGAGTGCTTCAGGAATCATGGCCAAAAATACCAGGCTGTCTCCAAACACACCACTCAAAGAAGGCATAACAGACAAGACAGCGTTTTTGCCTGCCGCTCCGTGGGCCCCTTCTGAGCCAAGGCTCAAAATCAGAATGCCGATCACCGCTAATGCGATACCAATTTTTTTATTTCGAGAGATTTGCTCACCCAGCAGCCAAAAAGAAATAATGGCCAATACCGCAGGAAAACTGCTGGTGACAATACCCGCAGAGGTTGCCGTGGTATACATCAACCCGTATAACATCAAGACGTTGAACAAGAAGCCTCCAGTAAGCCCCTGCCCAATCATTAATCTCATGTCCCTGCGGCTGACAGGAGCATGCATATTTTCAGGTAAAGCGCTCGCTTGGATGCGATATATATGGATGATCGCCGCAAAAAATAGGGTGGTAAGTATAAAGCGCATGCATACATAGAGATAAATAGGCATAAAGTCCAGCAAGTACTTTCCAATGATGACGTTCATTGCAATACCGACTTGTGCCACCGTCAAATCGATATAACTTAATATAGGTTTTCTCACAGCCATTCCTCGTCAATTATTGGTGAATAGGAAAAATACAGGTAACGTTACGCATGGTAATAAGCACCTTCTGTTTCAAGCCAAGCAGCCAACCAGGTCGATTGTGCCTCTACAGGGCCAAAGGGCTGCCCAACCAGCCAATCGCGGCACTGTGGTAACAAGCGGTAGTCCCGCTGTAAGTCAGCAACTTTAAAGGCGCACACACCCGTTTGTCGCACACCCAAAATATCGCCTGCCCCACGGAGGGTTAAATCTTCTTCCGCAATTTTAAATCCGTCTTCCGTTGCCTTTAATACACTCAACCGTTGTTTGGCTACATCCGAGCATGGGTGTTGATAGAGTAATACACAGTAGGCAGCTTCGCTGCCGCGGCCCACACGGCCGCGCAATTGGTGACACTGAGACAAACCCAAACGTTCAGCGTTCTCAATCACCATCAAATTGGCATTGGGCACGTCTACACCGACTTCAACTACAGATGTCGCCACCAATACGTCAAACTTTCGGTCTTTAAAATCCTGTAACACACTGATTTTTTGTTTGCTGCTTTGACGTCCATGCAATAAGGCAAACCGACATTCAGGTGCCATTTTTTGCAATAGTTCAAAGGTTTGTTCTGCCGCTTGCGCGCGGATGTGTTCTGACTCTTCAATTAATGCGCACACCCAATACACTTGTTGCCCAGTTTGGCAAAAGCTCTTCAAGCGCTCGATCACATCCGCGCGTCGCTCAGACGGGACCAAACTGGTTTGAATGGGTTTACGATGCGCCGGCCGTTCATTCAGTACAGAGCATGGCATGTCGCCATAATACGTCATGGCCAACGTTCTCGGGATAGGGGTCGCCGTCATAAACAAACGGTGCGGCAAAAAGTCTTTAGATTTTTGAACAAGCTTCAGCCGTTGTTCAACACCAAAGCGGTGTTGCTCATCAATAATGACCAAACCTAAGTCAGCAAAGTCTACGCCGTCTTGAAATAAAGCATGTGTACCAATGGCTACTGCAGCTTCGCCGCTGGCCAACTGCGCCAATACAGCCGTTTTGCGTTTCGCTGTCATGCCGCCTTGTAGCAAAACCACCGTTTTGCCAAAGGCGGCAAACCAATGGCTAAAGCGCTCATGCAATTGAACTGCCAGCACTTCGGTTGGCGCCATCAGCGCGACTTGCAACCCTGTTTCTACGGCTGCTAATGCTGCAAAGGCTGCCACAATCGTTTTACCTGATCCAACATCACCTTGTAACAGGCGGTTCATAGGCACAGGCTGGGTTAAATCTTCTAAAATATCTTCAACTGCTTTTTGCTGTGCGCCTGTGAGTACATATCCAAAGTGGTCAGCCAGTGTTTTTTTGGCGCCAGGCGATACATGCAATGGTTTGGCGGGGAACGTTCGGGCGTTGGTGCGTTGTGCAGACAAAATATAATGAAAGGCGCACAGCTCTTCAAATATGAGCCGCTGATAGGCCGGGTGTTGCCGAGTCATCATCGCTTCTACATCCGTATCCGGTGGCGGCATATGAATGTAATGCAATGCATGAACAAAGCCCAAATTATAGCCTGGTATGCTGGAGGGGATAGCAGGGAATTGTCGGATCGGATCGTTGGTTGTTCGAAACCAATCGCCGACTAACGTAATCGCACGTTGAATGAGTTTTTTCAGTATTTGTTGTGAGACGCCTTGCGTCATAGGGTATACCGGCGTTAACGCTTCGCTAACCGGCGCTTCATTGCTTGATAAAAATTGAATTTCGGGATGTGCCAGAAATAAACCGCCATTGTCTTCGCGTATTTCACCAAAGCACCGCACCCAAGTACCAGGCACGCAGCGCGCCACCATACTGGGGAACACATGGTAAAACACCACCGGCAACGCTGCACGGTCATCAGCAAACACAAAGCGTAAGCGTTGGCGCGCTGTGCGTGGATGATCTAAGCGCTCAATTTGACCTTGAAATTGCGATACTAGGCCGGGGTATACATCCGCCAGTGGGAATATCTGCGTTTTGTTTTCATAGCGGATGGGCCAATGGAACAGTAAATCACCCAGTGTGCGCAGCTCCAGCGCCGCCAAACGTTCTAATACTTTTGGCGGTATTGCGCAATGCGCCTGGATTGGCTCTTTTAGGAGCGGACAATCAACCGATGTGAAGAATGGCATCGACTTCAATCTCTGCATTCATGGGTATCGCCACACCAACGGTGGTGCGTGCAGGATAAGGTTGTGCAAACATTTCAACCATCACTTTATTCAGCACCGAAATGTTCGCCAAGTCTTTTAAATAGACATTCAGCTTGGCAATAGAGCTTAAATTTCCACCTGCGACCGAACAAATTTCAGCAATGTTTTTAAAGACTTGGCGCATTTGTGCTTCTGGGGTATCGCCCACCAGTTGCCGGTTGGCATCTAAAGGGAGTTGGCCAGAAATGTAAATGACATCACCATAACGCACGGCTTGCGTGTAAGCGCCAACGGCGCTTGGGGCTTTTTTGCTTTCGATGGGTAAACGCTCAAACACGGCTTTTGCTCCTTGCTAAGTGCGGATAATGCGGCTGACGACAGTATTGTTCCGTAAACGACGGATGATCTTAGAAAGATGGTAACGATTGTGCACAGTCATCACCAACATAACAGATGAGTAATGTCGTTCTTTTTCATCTAAGCGCACCGCAATGATGTTGGCGTTTGCTTCTGCAATAATGGTGGTCACCAGCGCTAAAGCGCCTGGACTGTTGTCTAAATCAAAGCGTACCTCTACTGGGAATTCTCCGACTACCTGGTCAGCCCAAGACAGAAACACGCATTTTTCTGGCGTGTTTAATCGCTGTTCAATGTGCGCACAAGATTCTTGATGTACCAGCAGCCCTTCACCGGTTAAAAACCCTACCACGGCATCGCCAGGAATCGGGTAACAACAGGTCGCATAATGCACCACAATGCCTTCAGTGCCTTCAATCACCAAGCTTGGCTTGACTACAGGCAAGGCGTCGACAGATTGCTGTGGCAAGAAATGGGGGGCTACCAAGGCAGCAAATTGCTGTCCCAGGCCAATAGCCTCAACCAATGCTGCGTAAGAAGCAACATGTGCATGGCGGCATGCTGTTGCAATGTGTTCTGGCGTCAGCGAAGTTGGCGATACCCCAACCGACGCTAATGCCGCCTCTAAAAGCTTCTGACCTAATTTTTGTGCTTGCTCTGCTTTTTGGCGCCGCAACCATTCACGTATACTGGTACGCGCTTTAGCAGTGACGACAAAATTCAGCCACGCAGGATTGGGCACAGCATCTGCTGTTGTGATAATTTCAATCGTTTGCCCACTGCTTAAGCGCGTGCTCAATGGAGACATTCGGCGATCGATACGCGCGGATTCACAGCGGTGACCAATATCGGTATGCACTAAATAAGCAAAATCCACGGCAGTTGCACCAAAGGGCAACGCAAATATTTTGCCCTTTGGGGTAAACACGTAAACTTCACTCGGTTCTAAGTCGAATTTTACTTGGTCTAAATATTCACGCGTGGTGTCTACTGCATCACGAATGCCCACCAACTCATCTACCCATGCACAAGCCTGTTGTGCTTCTTTTGAGGCGTTGCTGACATCGGTGGATTGATACAGCCAATGGGCCGCAATACCGCTTTCGGCCACATGGTCCATCCATTGTGTGCGGATTTGCACTTCAATAGGAATACCATGCGGCCCAGCAAGTACGGTATGCAAAGATTGATAACCATTGGCTTTAGGTACTGCGATGTAATCTTTAAAACGTTTGGGTAATGGCTTGTAAGCAGCGTGAACTAAACCTAATGCGCGGTAACAATCATCAATACTGTCTGCAATCAAACGAAAGCTAATCACATCCATCGCTTCCGCCAGCCGTATGCCTTTTTGCTTCATTTTATAGTACAGGCTGTAGTGGGGTTTATCACGAGGCAGTACCGATACAGAAACGCCGGCAGTTTTAAGCGCAGCATTGAACTGTTCGCGGTACTGCCACCCACCTCGAACAGCGTCGCGGGAGATGTCGTACCGATGCCGACATTCCCTGACATCTTAAGCGTCATCGTCTTAAGCGTCGCATTCACGAACTGAATGTCGGCTC
>JAZKAM010000191.1:0-529 GCA_040389145.1 Pseudomonadota bacterium | reverse complement strand
ATTGAACTGTGTTTCAATACCTTGAACCATTTCCTTTCGAAAGCCACTTTCTTGTGCTTTTTTTAATGTGCGGTAGCGCATGGGGTACAACGCCGCAAAGCCTAGGTCTTCTAATTGGAGTTTGAGTTGATGCATACCCAGGCGTGCTGCTAGGGGTGCGTAGATTTCAAGGGTTTCTAAGGCTTTGCGGCGACGTTTTTCTGTCGGCAGCGCATGGATTGTTTGAAGGTTATGCAGACGGTCAGCTAATTTAATGACAATAACACGGATGTCTTTAGCCATGGCTAAGATCATCTTACGCAAGTTTTCAGCCTGCAGCTCTTCTTGAGAGTGAATGGGCATGTGGGTTAATTTACTCACACCATCCACTAAGTCTGCGACAACTGGGCCAAATTCTGCTTGAAGCTCTGATTTGGTGGTGGCGGTGTCTTCGAGTACATCATGCAGCAAGGCTGCACAAATGGTTGAGACGTCCATGCGCATGTCTGCTAAGACACGCGCCACACCGATGGGATGCAGGACAAATGGT
>JAZKAM010000190.1:8391-8747 GCA_040389145.1 Pseudomonadota bacterium | reverse complement strand
ATATATGTTCAAGAAGCCACCCAACAAGCAGAAAAAATATTGGATGGCTGTCATGCCGACCCGGAATCTTTAGCGAAAGCGGAGCAACGAGTCTCTGAACTCTTCAATCTGGCCAGAAAATACCGCATTGAACCGGCCCAGCTTCCGGACCGGCTGGCAGCCTCTGAAGCGGAACTAGCAGAATTAGACGGTTTTACGGAAGAGCGTGCCAGACTCGATGTTGAAATCGAAAAAGCACAACAACAGTATGTCATTGCAGGCAAACTACTGACAGAAACGCGTCGTCAATGCGCGCCCCAACTGTCACAAGAAGCCAGTAACATCCTCAAAACCTTAGGTATGCCAGAAGCACATAT
>JAZKAM010000190.1:7623-8381 GCA_040389145.1 Pseudomonadota bacterium | reverse complement strand
TATCACGGTGGAATTACTGCCAACTGCCTGCACCGACCCATCGCCCCATGGCCTAGAAACCATCCAATTTACCATTCAAACCAATGAAGGCCTGCCACCGCAGCCCTTAAGTAAAATTGCCTCTGGTGGTGAACTATCCCGAATCAGTTTGGCCTTTGAATTAATCACAGCACATGCCCACACAACGCCTACATTGATTTTTGATGAAGTAGACGTGGGAATCAGCGGCATCATTGGCACTAAGGTCGGACAAACGCTGAAACAGTTGGGCAAGTCTGCACAAATTATTTGTGTCACCCACTTAGCCCAAGTGGCGGCTCAAGGGCACAACCATTTGTCCATTGGCAAAAAACAAGAAACAACCTTCACGGTTATTGAACACTTAAGCGATGAGCAACGCGTAGATGCGTTGGCTGAAATGCTGGGCGCAGTGGACCGCTCAGGTCGTGCACACGCGCATGCTCAAAGCTTGTTAGAAGAGTCACGTTAATATTTAAAAAATAAGAAAACAAGGAAAAAATTAATCACCTAATGTGACAACCAAGTAATTAGCGGTTAGCTAACCCGGTGCTTTTTGGCACTGTCGACAATGCCCATAAATGTTATGGTGATGGCTGGTGATTTCGAATCCGATTTTTTTGGCAATAATATGCTGGCGTTCTTCAATAACCGGATCGATAAACTCTTCAATGCCGCCACATTGCAAGCATACGAAATGATCGTGATGCGTGCCTTCATTGTATTCAAAAACGGCACGG
>JAZKAM010000190.1:3633-7613 GCA_040389145.1 Pseudomonadota bacterium | reverse complement strand
TGCTTAATTACTAACCCAGCTCCTTCAAATTGGCTGAGCACACGGTAAATAGTAGCAAGGCCAAGGTCTTCACCGCCACGAACAGATTGTTGGTATATTTCTTCGGCAGTCAAATGGTTGGTTTTATTCAGCGCCAAAATGCTCAGAACCTTCAAACGAGGCAATGTAATTTTGAGGCCCGCCGCACGCAAACGCGCACTTTCGTCATCGATATCAAACATTTATTCGACTCTCCAACTCACCTGTATAAACTTGAACGGCTCCAGATGCCGTGTTAGCCTTGGCGGATCGCTATTATTCGAGGGACCTAAAATGATTGTGCGATACGGAATTCCAACCATCTTGTCTGCCCTAGTATGTTTATCTGGATGCACGAACAGTTTACTGTTCCACCCAACCATTATGCAGGGTATTCCACTTACCGACAAACAGATCAGCTCAATTCAAGTAGGGATGACTAAAGCGCAGGTGCTCAACACACTGGGTAGCCCCACGTTACAGGACCCTTTCCATGCGCACCGTTGGGACTATTGGGCTGGCTCCAGTTACGAAGAAAAACTGACCGTAAAACAGCATATCGTACTTGAGTTTGACGATGAATCAACCGTCAAACAGATTCACTTAGTTAAGCGCTGAGCCTTGGCTTGAGCGCGTCGTCGTTGTTTGGGGTCACACTGTAAGGGTCGATTCAGTTCAATACGATCGCCCGCCTTCAGTGTCGCATTTAGGTCTTTTAAGACGCCCCAAACACCTACTTTCAAGGTCGTTATATCCACGCCTAATACAGACAAGGCCTCAGCGATGCCTGATTGAGCCAATGCCTCAGCAATGGTCGTCTTGCCTGATATCGCAATAACGCGCTGTGTACATCGATTGGGCTCTGCATAGACAACAGTTACATCAAACGTTGCTTGCATGGTTCTATTATCCATATAAATGCTTTGCCCGTTTGTTGAACACTTCTACCATCTCACCGGCAATCTGATCAAAGAATGGTGCGGCAAGCGCAGCCATCATCGGATTACTGACCTCAAAATTCATGACATAGCTTATTCTGACGCCATCGGCATCTGTAGTGATTGTCCAACGGGCTTCAAATTGTTTAAAAGGACCATCAACGAGATGGATCACCACAGACTCATTTGGCTTCAATTGATTACGTGTACGCAAGGCATGCCGGAAAAATCCTTTTTGTACTTTTAAGGTGGCATCTTGCTCTTCTGTATCCGCCTTATGCACGACTACATCCGTACACCACGGTAAAAACTCCGGATACTTTCGAATATCGGTAATAAGGTCATACATTTGCTCTGCCGTATAGGGCACATAAGCCGACCGTGAAATCTGATGCATTTTGCCCCCTAGGCGCTCATAAAGGCGATTATTGTGTCATAGCTTGGCGTAACAGCCAATCAATCTACCCCTGAAACTCCGTCCCCAGCCTTTTAGCGCCTAGGGAACTGGAGTATACTGGCCCAGTTATGTCAGATGATTCATTAATTGCCCAAAACCGGCGTGCTTCCTTCGAATATACCTATGTGGAACAGTTCGAGGCTGGTTTGGCGCTACAAGGCTGGGAAGTAAAAAGCTTAAGGGCTGGCAAAGCCAATATTAGCCAGGGCTATATCCTGGTCAAAAATAATGAAGCTTGGTGGGTTGGTGGACAAATTACCCCCATGATTACCGCTTCTACCCATGTGAAGACAGATACCACCCGAACCCGTAAGCTGCTCCTTCATGAACGTGAAATTGGCCGTTTACGCACTGCCGTAGAGCAAAAAGGTCTAACCATCATTCCACTTAAGCTCTATTGGAAGAAAGGCCGGGCTAAGCTGTACATCACCCTCGCTCGAGGTAAAAAACTGGTCGACAAGCGCGAAACCATCAAAGAACGTGACTGGAGTCGTCAAAAGCAACGTGTCCTTAAAGGGCAATAAGTTAACTATCTTAGTTTATTCCTCTCTATTTCCCCCGCCCCCTCTTAGGAACAACGCGTACAAGAAAATTCAAGCCTGCTTTATCTACCATCCCTTGAAGTGCCAATCGAACAAACTGTTCTGAAGAATAGTCTAATTTTTTAGCATAATGGTTTGCCAGCTGGGGACTGACTACTTTGCGATCATGTTCGATATTGCAAAGCTGTTGCCTCGAGATACCCAATTTTTTAGCAAATACCACCTGGCTACTTTCATCATGCGTTTGACGAATGGACCAGAGAAGTCGGCCTAAAGTTAATGGACCATTTGTAATTTTTTCTATTTTCTTTAAAGATGTTCGTGTCATCGCACTCTTAATAGCCATTTTTATTCACACCTTATGTCTGAGCAAAATATATACTCAAATTCTACTCAATGGTATAGACATACCCCTTACACCTAAGATTTCGGTGTGATTCCAAGATTACATAAAGCTTGATAGAATGGCGGCATGAGAGGATTTGAACTGACACAAACGAAATCGCACAGCTATGAAGCTGTGCCCATAGAGCTTATAAAAAAAGATAGCGTATCGGCTAACTGCAGTATTCTTGCTAAGATCTGGCTGGACACGAAAGCAAGTATCTGAAGCGCTGTTGCTGGATGAAGATACCTTATTGAGCTACGTGAGCAAATACCTCAGCAGCGGTATTGACGCGCTTATAGGATCGCATTATCTCGGAAGCTTGTTCCGCCTCCATGAAGCGCAGCAAACTGCCCTTCGAGAAGAATGTGATGAAAAATATTGTAAATTGACAGGGGGCCTGAAATAGATAGGCGGCGATAAAGAATTAAATGATATATCACAAGGAATTAGGAATGCGTGAAATTAGTAAAGAAGAGATGGTCTTGGTCAGTGGTGGATTTTTACCGGCTTTATACGCTGCTTGGGCAGTAGTATCGCCATATGTAATACGCGCTGCTCTAGGTGCAGGATTCTATGCTACCAAGAAATACTTAAACGGTGAAGAAATTACAGGAAACGGACTTATGATATCCGCCAGCTTTGGTTCCGTAGGCGGTGTTGGGGCATCTTTAGGAAAGGCGACAGGAAGTACTGTCGGTCAAGTACTTTGGCAGGCCAATACGGTGCCGATTACCATGGCCGGCCAAGCGATTGCCGCAGAATATTAGGAGATAAGCATGCTGGAAATTTTATTTGAAATAATGGCTGGATATTGGTCTGCTCGTTACAGCCAACACCTAGTTAAGAAAAGAGTATCTTATATTAAGATGTTTTTCACCGTATGGTTATGGTTCTCTCTTGGTTTAGGCCTATTGTTAATCCTTGATGGTACTTTTAAAACTTCCAGCCTGTATAAATTTTTCATAATTTGCCCGCTGGTTGCCGCGGTCTATACAGCGCTTCAATTCACATTTTTTTACTCGGTAGATCGTTCAAAAGCATACTCGGATAAAAAAGTACGGGAGAAAAAAATCGTGGATAAAGATAATGAATCGCCGTAAAAACAAAAACACCGATAAAGAAGGTCGAATGCGGCTTGGCAATCAGTATGCCAACAAGCAATGGCAGGTAACCGAAATTGAAGACGGGACCATTATTCTTAAGCCTATGGCTACAGCGACAGATAAAGAAGCTTTGGTCGCATTCAACAAGGCTTTCAAAAAACATAAGAAAACTCTTGATTCTTTGAAGTAAAACCAGCAGCGTCAATCTGAAAAATCACACAAACTGATCTGGCACCCATAAAACGGACATAGGAACCGCCCACATATTTTCACCAAAGGATGCAAGCTGATCTCCAGTATAAAAAATAACACCTATAAAACCTTTATCTTTCGCGATATTGGCTTTAAACCATTCCAAATGTTTAAAGCTATCTTTCGAAACTGCGGAGCCAGATTTCACCTCAACGCCCAACAGAGCTCCATCTGAACTTTCAATTAAAAAGTCAATTTCACGTTTATCACGATCGCGGTAATGATACATAGTGTATGTTTCGTTTTTAGAAGCCAAGGCCTCAATATGTGCAGCCAACTGTG
>JAZKAM010000190.1:1149-3623 GCA_040389145.1 Pseudomonadota bacterium | reverse complement strand
CAAAGCCTGATCTGCCGGGAACTATTTCAATCAATTTTCCATTCTTATCACCATCTAATTGAACTTTTTCAAACTGCCAACTCAATAGGGAGCCCATTAGACCAGTGTCTGTCATGAAAATTTTATCTTGTTTGCATACTCGGTCATAATCTGTTTTTGTCCAAGCGGGCAATTTTTCAATTAAATACAATATTTCAAGAGCGGAAATATAGGTGGCCACTGTTTGCCGTGTTAACGATAATCCGGAGGCTATGGCAGAAACATCCATCGCCTTGCTGGACCATGCCGCCAAAACAGTCAGTAACTCTTTCATCCCTGATTGACGTTTAATATTAATGATGTCTTTTAAATCCCTTTCGATCATCGCTTCTATATAATCCATGTGCCATTGTTGAGCAGCATTTAGGTTTTCCATGAAGAACGGTTCTGGGTATCCACCTTTCAATGCTAATTTTATACAGAGATCCTTACTGCAACTTTCATATTTTTTCGGAAATTTTTGTGAAAAAGCCCAAGGTAAAAAGTTAGGAAAAGCACCACCAATCTCCCCTTGCGAGAGCGGACGTAATCTTATTTTTCTAACTCGCCCCGCTAAAGATTCATTAACGCCAGGAAGGCTTTGTATGTTTGCCGACCCTGTCAGTAAAAATCTACCCATTTTTGTATTTTCATCTACTTCCTTTTTTATAGCAGGGAGTAAAATGAGCGCTTTTTGAATTTCATCAATAACCATCAGCTCATCACCATGACGCACAAACCCATGAGGATCGTTTAAGGCTGCGTCTAATAAGGTAACATCATCTAAAGTACGATAGATTACATCCGAGCGCTCTAAATCTTTAGCTAAGGTTGTTTTCCCGCATTGGCGAGCACCCGCTAAGACAATCACGCGTCTGGACTGCAAAGCCATTTTAACCGCATCCATTTGCCAGCGACGATATTTTTTATGCATATACACCCCTATTTTCGCAATATGTTAAGCACAAGTCCGGCAATGTGTTAAGTATAATTCCGCAATATGTTAAATACAAGTCCGGCAATATGTTAAATACAATACTGCCAAGCTAAGGTTTTTTCGTTAACCTACTGTTTTAATTGGTTAAATAGTCACGGCAGTGCAAAGGTGGTTTGCCTCACCTATAGGGGGGGGTAAGTACGCCCCCAGTAACCCCTTAGTTTAACCGCATGGTCACACCAACTTTAGCGCGGGTGCTACTCATACGGGTATCGCTGGCTACCTCACCGGATACATTCCATGCCTTATTGAGGGTTTTGACCATGCGAACCGCGCCATCGAAGGTACTTCGATATCGGGGTAGCCCTATGGTGGTGAATTCAGAACCAAAGGTACTGAACTGGGCTGTCATCGTGTCGTTATAACCAGCCCAGCGGTACTGCCAAGCTAAATCAACATCGAGACGTGTGTTTGGATGGATTGTGGATTGAAAACTCATATGGGTACCCATACGGGTATTCATACGGTTTTGGTGTTGGTTTTCAAATATTAGATCTAAATCGCCTGCCCCAGTTTCTGTCAACGTAGGCTGCCAATAGCTACCCAATTCAAATCCAACAAAAGGTTGAATCAAAATCGGAAGACTGGTTTTTAATGTGAGGTCTCGTGCGGTTTCAACATACAACGCGGCTTGCGTAATTTTTGCAGTACTGTCGGCACTATAGGCAAGCGTGTCTAAGTTAATGGGGCGGTTGAGTTTGCTATGGGTATAGCTGACCGCTAAGTCAGCAAATACATAGTATTGTTCCGGACGATACAAACCGTAAAGTCCTGCATTTACAGTATTCATGGTGCCTGAGCCACCTACATGGTAACGATTCAGGTCATAGTCGTAAGCTGCTGCGCCACCCACAGTTACTTCTGGGCGAACTTCTTTTTGGGTGCCTAAGGTTACTGAATAACCCGCTGAATTATAGCCATAAGCATCACCGTCATTGGGTTGCATGCTACGTCCAACCGACAGGTCAGACCAAGCGTCAGAGTTAAAAAATGCACTACCTTTGGACCAGAAACTAAGGCCAGGTGCAGTGGGTTTTTTATTACCACCCAATTCATCTCTGTGCATCATCTGGTTATAGAGTGGCGCCGAAAGCTTGCGAAGGAATTGGCGGTTTCTATATTCCGTTTGCAGCAAATCAACCACATGTGGTTCACCAGCCATTTGGCTTAACGCTATATCAGTCTCTGTAACATTCAAGCCTAACAGCGCATTCAACATCTGAAGTTGGCTGCTTGTTGGATCTGTAAGGCTACTCAGCTGTGTCACCACCTGCCCTTCATTGCCTGTAAGCCCAGCCAACGAGAAGTCGGCTTCAACAGTCAATAACACTTCAGTGCCTGTATAGGTTAATGCACCACCATAAAAAGGGCTTGTCCCTTGTAGGCCAAGCGTATTGATTGAAGAAAAGCGTCCTGTTACACCACAGCCTGCTTGCAGAATGGTATACGCTTTGCTTGT
>JAZKAM010000190.1:0-1139 GCA_040389145.1 Pseudomonadota bacterium | reverse complement strand
AAGATTGCGCTCCCACCAATATCCAGCAGTGTACTGTCGCCAGCATTATTGATTTGAACGAGATAAGTAGAATCTGCTGCTTGTGTATAGTTCCCCGAAATTACCATGGTACCAATACTGTTACCCGGTGCACTCACACCACCAGAGCCTACCGTAACGGAGCCTAAAACATGACCAGTACCTGACAAAGTACCACCCGGGGCTACGGCAACGTGACCGCCAAACAAATTATTAATAGCCACTGGTCCTTGAAGGTTCAACGTCCCTGAAAAAATTTCGTTTTCACCCGTAAAGTTTACCTTTCCGGTGCCCAGGGCGTTGATGGTACCGGCGCCAGAAAGCCATGATACTAAAGTCACGTCAGTATCGTGATTCAAATTTAACGTGGTCCCCACGGTAATGTTGGACCACGCTCCTGCACTACTACCGGTCGTCTCAATAGCGCCAGCGTCGATAGTTAAGGTGCCAGAAGCGGTGTTGGTGCCCGCCAGGGTGAGCGTACCACCGCCCTGTTTCACCAGGGTGCCGCTTCCATTATCCGAAATTGTCCCGCTAAAGGTGCTGTTACCACTGCCTGCAGCATAAAGACGGTGCCCGCCCAAAGCCACCGTGCCGCCCGTACCGCTTAAATTTCCAATGGTAGAGAAGATATGCGCATTCGTGATATCAAGTATCGCATCAGGCGCCAGAGAAACCGTCGTTGTTGCATTAAGTGCGCCACAACCGCTAAAAGCTAAGGTACCTCCGGAGATCGTAGTATCGCCGGTATAGGATTGGTTATTAGAAAATAATACTGTGCCAGGCCCATTGATTGTTAAGCCGCCTGCGCCTGAATTTGTCCCAGACAAACTCAACGTAGTATCAGCGCTCGGACTAAGCGCACCTGAACCGCTGAACACGATATTACGCGAGGAAGTAAAAGAATCGGTAGTTGCTAAAGTACCACCGTCATTGAACGTAATGGCGCCAGCGCTATGACCTAAGTTCGAATCAGCGCTGACTTGGAGTATGCCTGAACTAATTTCTGTTCCACCGCGATAATTGTTGCTGGTTGAGGTTAATGTAACCGTACCCCCACCGTCGAACAATACACCCGCATCTAAGTGGCCAGTGGGTGCATCTTGATCAGCCTGAATAGC
>JAZKAM010000189.1:4799-5112 GCA_040389145.1 Pseudomonadota bacterium | reverse complement strand
GTGATGTGTTGCGATGTGTAGGGAAACAAAAAAGGCAGTGTTGCCACTGCCTTTTTTGTTTTACCTTGCTTTTCGGTGGAGAACGCCCGAGAAGTAAGGTTGGTCTTGTTCTTAAGCTTAAGCCATTGCAGGTTGGCGTGTGTATTGTGCCAACAGCAATTGGGTTTGCGTACGGAACAGCGCTGGGTTCTTCAAAGTGAAGGTCAGCAAGCTGATACCGAAAATCGCGCTTAAGAATGCTTGTGCATTCAAATCTGCTGGGGTTTTACCGAGCGCTTCAAATTGTTGTGTCAACCACTGGAGCATTTCGCGC
>JAZKAM010000189.1:0-4789 GCA_040389145.1 Pseudomonadota bacterium | reverse complement strand
ATGGGTGGTTTTACCTTCTTTAGACACTTCTTGGCAAAGGCTGCTGGTATGCTCGCCGTACGCCATCATTCTGTCCAAAGTAGACTCGTTGTTTTGCAGGTACAAAGCTAGGCGTTCTGCAGGATCGGAAGTCTGGCTGTTCAGTTGTGTTAACAAGGCTTGAAGATCCTGACTACGACGTTCAATCACAGAAGTGATGATAGAGTCTTTGGATTTAAAATAGTAGTAAACATTCCCCAATGGAATTCCCGCTAAATTTGCGATATCCGCTAAAGTGGTGATGCTTACACCTTGTTGGTGAAATAGGGTGTCAGCGGCTTCGATTAGGCGTTGACGTTTATCATTACGGCGTGTCATGAATGCCTCTCCAATATTATTTTAATTACACGTAAATAGAAAGTTAACTCAGATAATCTGAAAGCATTATACCAAGTCAAAATAAAAGTACAATAAACAACTTAAGTAATTTCACTAATATGGTTTCATTTTTTCAGTTATTTCAAAAAAAGGCTGGAAAATGGCCAGAATTTAGGGATTTTACGGGTAGTTCAACGTAATTTTTTAGATATCTGTGACCACTACACGCAATGCATGTAGTGGTCACAGAGGCGTCAAGCAGGCGATCGCCTAGCGCGTAGCCTTAGTGAGGTTTTCGGCAACGAACGACCAATTGACGAGCTTCCAGAACGCTTCCACGTAGGTGGCGCGCGCATTACGGTAATCTACGTAATAGGCGTGTTCCCATACATCGCAGGTCAATAAGGGTGTTTGCCCGGGTGTGGTGAGGGGGCACTGTGCGTTAGAGGTGCTGACCAGCTTTAGGGCGCCTGCTTCAGCCACCAACCAAGCCCAACCGGATCCAAAGGTGGTCAGAGCAGTTTGTGTGAAGGCTGCTTTAAAGGCATCAAAGCTACCAAAGTCGCGCTCAATCGCATTCAGCAGAGCGCCTTGAGGTGTTCCGCCACCATTCGGGGATAGACAGTGCCAATAGAAGGTATGGTTCCAGACCTGAGCAGCGTTATTAAAAATGCCGCCTTGGCTTTTACGGATGATGTCTTCTAACGTCAGGTTGGCAAATTCTGTTTCCGGAATCAGCTTGTTGAGGTTATCCACGTAGGCTTTATGGTGTTTACCATAGTGGTAGCTGAGGGTTTCTGCCGAGATGTGGGGTTGTAGGGCATCTTGGGCATAAGGGAGTGAGGGAAGCTCAATGGCCATTTGGGTTGCTCCAATAAGAAAACTTGGACAGTCTATCGGGCTCTAGCGGTAGGAACAAGTTGCAGCCCGGCTTGGGTCTGCGTATTATGTCGCACATGGGCTTGGGCGTGCGTCCTCCCGTGTGGTCATCACAGACATATCAGAACAGTTTTAGAAAATATTGGGAATCACCATGCTAGATATCGAACAAAGTATCCGAAACCAAATTCAAAGCAACCCCCTATTGGTCTACATGAAGGGCACGGCTTCTTTTCCACAATGTGGCTTTTCCGGTCGTGTGGTGGAAATTCTAGAGCGTTGTGGTGCCCAATATGCGTATGTGAACATTTTAGAACACCCAGAAATCCGTCGCATGTTGCCCATTATCGCTGATTGGCCAACATTTCCCCAGGTATACCTAAATGGCGTACTGATTGGTGGCTGTGACATTGTGACCGAACTATTTGAAGAAGGTGAGTTACAGACCATGTTAGAAGCTGCAGGCGTAACGGGTGAAACCGCGCAGGGCGTGGCTGCTAAGGTTTAGGTCAGTACCAAGCTTTCTCAGTTGGTTTGGGAAGCATGGCTAGGTAGAATGCGATAGGCGCGAACGCGCCTATCGTGGATATAGAATGTATAGCAATAGGAAGGGTTAGAAATGAGTTGTTTAGTCAGTCGGAAAGCACCTGATTTTACTGCGCCAGCGGTATTGGGCAGTGGGGAAATCGTTTCTTCATTTAATTTGGCAAAAGCCACTGAAGGTAAGTACGGCTTGTTGTTCTTTTATCCTTTGGACTTTACCTTTGTTTGCCCAACAGAGTTAATTGCCTTAGAACATCGCATGAAAGAGTTTCATGCGCACAATGTTGAAGTGATTGCGGTGTCTATTGACTCCCACTTCACCCACAATGCATGGCGCAACACAGCCATCGACAAAGGTGGTATTGGTCCCGTGTCTTTCACCATGGTCGCTGACATCAACCACCAAATCACCCAAGCCTATGGTGTAGAGCATCCAGGTTTAGGCGCCGCGTTCCGCTCATCATTCATCATTGATGATCATGGCGTTGTGCGTATTCAACAAGTGAATGACTTACCTATCGGCCGTAACATCGATGAATTGTTACGTCTGGTCGATGCGCTACAACACAACGCCAAACATGGCGAAGTGTGCCCATCTAACTGGAAAAAAGGTCAAGCAGCGATGAAGGCGAATCCCGCCGGCGTTGCAGCGTACCTGAAAGACAACCACGAAGGCTTATAAGCCTTAGCTTGGTGTAAGAAACAAACACCTAAAACAAAAAGACCAGAGATTGCCTGCAGATAATGCAGTGTGTCTCTGGTCTTTTTTTGACCGTTAATTGTAGATAAAGGAAAACACACGCATCGGCGTGTGTTTTCCTTTTTTAGGCCGGACCTTGATGCCTTGTTGGGGGAGTAGTTGGAGCTGGAGGAGCGCCTGGAGCTGCTGGAGCGCCTGTGGGCGCTGGAGTGCCGGTGAGCGGTGGTGGCATTGGTGGTGGAGGTGGTGGTGCTGCTGCAGGGGTTGGCGCTGGCGCTGCCGGCGTTATCGCTGGGAATGCGGTTGGTACTGGCGAAACAGCGGTATGGGTAGCCGAAATACCGAGACCTGCTGGCATTGGTGTCGGTGTCGGTGTCGGTGTCGGTGGATTTCCACCGGTTGCTGAAGTTGGAGTGGAGCCGGGCACAAGGCTGGGGGATGGAGTAGGTCCTGGTGCGGGGATTGGGCCAGGTACGGGAGCTGGAGCTGGAGCCGGAGCCGGAGCTGGAGCTGGAGCTGGAGCCGGAACTGGCGCAGGAGCTGGGACGAGTACGGGTATATTTTGGCTGACCGGATGTGGGTTTTGCACGTCAGTACTTAATTTAGCTTTGATGGCTTGATTGTTGCTGGTGAATTCCACTTGTGTTACGGAAAACTCTGCTCTGTTTCCATATTCGATTTTGTGCGGGTGATCTGCAGGTAGGGCACTGATATACGCTTTTTGGTTATCCGCACACTCCTTCAGTTTTGCTTGTATTTCAGGTTTATTCAAATAGGCCTTAATATCTTTAACTACTTGTTCTACGCGATCGGGTGGAATGCCATCCAAATTGAATTCAAAGATATTGGTTGGGCTTCCATCATTTGGCGAACCGTTTACGGCTTCTATACACCGTTGCACCATGAATTTTGCCATGGTTTCAGCAACTTCTTTGTACATCTCGTTATAAGCAATATCTCTTGCTGGCCCGGTTGCTGGTGCGTTTGGTGGTAACTTACCCACTACCGTGACGAGATCTAAATTAACTGGCTTATTAAAGGGGTAATGGAACTCTACATAGGATGCTGCTTGGCCTGCTGGGGCTGCTTCGGGTTTGTAGGCTTTTAAGTGGTCATTAGGGTCGGTAATAGGTTTGCCGTGTAAGTCTTTTATTATCGTTGGTAAACCGCCAGTAGGCTCCCCGTCAATGCCAGTTTGGCTGGGCGCAGAGCCTTTGAATTCATCTAATACTGAGTTTCCAGTCGTCATAGTGGAAACTGCTGCATGAACGGCTGCAAATTTTTTGTGCCAGTTATTATCCGCACCTAAACCGGAATTAGGTGCAGCAGAGCCAACGCTTTGGCGACGTGGTGAATCTATTGCTGGAGCTGGCGTTGCTGCAGTAGCAGGGGTTGCCGCTGGTAGTGGTGAAGTAGGGGCTACGGTGGCTGCTGGTGAAGATGGTGCTCCAGGCACTGATACGTTAGAGGTTGGCTGTTGCACTGGTGAAAGTGGGGTTCCTCCGGGGGCGCCAAACGGCGGGGCATTGATGGTAGTAGGAGATGCAGTAAAAGCGACTGTGGATCTAGCTGCTGGGGGGCTGTTGGCGGATATTATTTCCTGTGCATTCATACGGAGGCGCGCAGCAGCTCCTTGTCTATCAGTTAGCCCTATAGTTTCAAAATTCTTTCGAAAGGACGGGAGATAGCCCTCGAGTTTTCGGTTGTCAGAGGATAGGGTTTTAAAATCCTCTTGCAGTCCTCTTTGTAAATCTGCAGAAACGTTTGTGGATGTTGATATACTTTGTAGTACCGTGCTACCAAGCAATGTGTCCTTGTTTCTATTACGGAACAAAGTTTGCTGCTTTATTTCTGCAGTATTAGTCGCACCAGCCGGCAGTATGCATTCGTCTCCACGCATCATGCTTAATTTGGCGGTTAAGTATGCCGTGAGAAAATAAGATTCGTCATAAGCTGTCTTAGAAACTTGTATAGTGTCATCATTTAAGTTGGGGCAATCCTTGTTTCTCTTTGCTAATATTTTGTCTTTTAAAGCCTGCAAATCACCTTGAGCAGCGATTCTTTGTCTATCAGTAGGGGGAGTATTTGAATGTTTCGTTATCAGTATTCAAGTGACCTGAGGAGGATGGGTTTGCTGAAGACATAATACACTCTTAAAAATATAATGACTAAATTAATTTTAGTTTATCTTCTTAGCTTAACGCTGACCTATCGCTAATTTAGAGAGGCATCATTTCATTTAAGGGGTTTTGACTTGTAGATCGTTCAGGTATGCTAAAGCCTATTCGTATTGGGTCAAACAGGGTGTTA
>JAZKAM010000188.1:5369-7568 GCA_040389145.1 Pseudomonadota bacterium | reverse complement strand
CAACAACGCGCGCTGCCCTAATGCTTCTCTCAATGCCGTGTCACCCTATTCTCTGTCAAAAGACTATAAATGGCCCTATACTAACAGCTTGTCTTAAGACGACGCTAGGGGTGAAGAATATGCGAGAAATTCAAATAGTTGGTGCGCGAACACATAATTTAAAAAACATTCACGTCAACTTACCTCGGGATGCACTAGTGGTATTTACTGGCCTCTCGGGATCAGGAAAATCTTCATTAGCCTTTGATACACTGTATGCCGAAGGCCAACGTCGCTATGTTGAATCTTTATCCGCTTATGCACGGCAATTCTTGTCGGTCATGGAAAAACCCGATGTTGACCAAATCACTGGCTTATCCCCTGCGATTGCCATCGAACAAAAAACAACATCAAATAACCCGCGTTCGACAGTGGGCACCGTAACAGAAATTTATGATTATCTACGCCTATTATATGCGCGCGTTGGCGAGCCACGCTGCCCTGAGCACAATGTAAGCCTTGAAGCACAAACTGTCACGCAAATGGTTGACCATATTTTAAGTCTTCCTGAAGGCACGCGCGCTATGCTTTTGGCACCCATTGTACGCAACCGAAAAGGTACGCATAAAGACATTTTGGCACGTCTTTCACAATCTGGATTTGTTCGCGTTCGTATTGATGGTCAAGCGTATGATTTGCATCAACTGCCTGCCCTAGATAAAAATCTGAAGCATTCGATCGACCTGATTGTCGATCGTTTTACTATCCGTCCTGACTTGAAATCAAGGCTGGTGGATTCTTTAGAAACGGCCCTTCAGTTTTCTGAAGGATTGGCGCAGCTTGAGTCAGTAGACGACGCCTTTGAACCCCTCATTTTTTCTGCTCGCTTTGCCTGCCAAGCCTGTGGTTATGCCATTCCAGAATTGGAACCTCGGCTTTTCTCCTTTAACAACCCGGTTGGTGCTTGTGAAGAGTGTGGTGGTTTAGGTTCCCAAGAAGAGTTTGACCCTGCTTTAATCATTCAACAGCCCAATGTCGGCATTTCTTCTGGCGCCATTTATGGCTGGAATCGCCAACAAAGCCACCATTATGAACAACTCGTGGCTTTAGGTGCACATTATGGTTTTAGTCTGGATACACCGTACAGCCAGCTGCCTAAAAACATTCAAGATATATTACTGCATGGCTCTGGCAAAGAAGCCATTGCCTTACCTTATCTGCAGTCTTCCGGTAAATCATTAACAAAAAAACACGCCTTTGAAGGCATCATCCCCTCTTTAGAACGTCGCTATGCAAACGCACCGAATGAAGCCATCCAAGAAGAGCTACGCCAGCTCATGAGCATGTTGCCATGTGAATGTTGCGGTGGGCATCGGTTAAAAACCGCAGCTTTATCTGTATATGTGCAGGACATGCCCATCAGCACGATGGTTACCTGGTCTATACAAGAGCTATCTGAATTTTTTGAGACCTTAGCGTTTACAGGGCATCGAGCCAAAATTGCTGAACGCATTGTTTGGGAAATCCGGGCACGGCTTAAATTCTTGATCGACGTGGGTTTAGATTACCTCACCCTGAGCCGCTCTGCAGACACTTTATCGGGGGGTGAAGCCCAACGTATTCGCCTTGCCAGCCAGATCGGCGCAGGTTTGGTCGGGGTTATGTATGTGCTGGATGAGCCCTCCATTGGGCTTCACCCTCGTGATAACCATCGCTTGATTCAAACCCTCTGCCAACTAAGGGACTTAGGCAATACGGTTATTGTCGTCGAGCACGATGCTGACACCATTTTACATGCCGACTATGTCTTAGATTTAGGACCAGGCGCAGGCGAACATGGTGGCGAAATCGTTGCCAAGGGTACACCTCAGGAAATTCTGGCCAACCCTGACTCCATCACGGGGCAATACCTTTCCGGTCAAAAGCGTGTGCATGTCGATCGAAAACGGATCGTACCATCAGACGCATGGTTAACCATCAAAAATGCCCGTGGCAACAACTTACAGAATCTAACGATATCTATACCTATTGGCCTATTTACCTGCATTACAGGCGTTTCTGGGTCTGGGAAATCCACACTCATTAACCATACCTTGCATCCTCATGCTGCGCATACGCTAAATGGTGCGCATTTATCCCAAGCAAGCCCCTGTGACGGAATTGATGGCCTAGATGCATTAGACAAAGTACTGTGTATCGACCAAAGCCCAATCGGCCGGA
>JAZKAM010000188.1:3228-5359 GCA_040389145.1 Pseudomonadota bacterium | reverse complement strand
CCTATACCGGCATTTTCACACTGATTCGTGACTTATTTGCTCAAACCACAGAGGCTCGGACGCGCGGCTATGCCGCGGGCCGGTTCAGCTTTAACATCCGTGGCGGGCGTTGCGAAACTTGCCAAGGCGATGGTGTCATGAAAATTGAAATGCATTTTCTTGCGGATGTTTATGTAACCTGCGATGTATGCCAAGGCAAACGCTATAATCATCAAACGCTAGAAGTACTCTACAAAGGCAAATCAATCCACGACGTACTCAACATGACGGTAGAAGAGTCTGCCGCTTTCTTTGAGGCGATCACACCGATTGCACACAAGTTGCATACGCTAATGTCGGTAGGCTTGTCCTATATCAAGTTAGGCCAAAGTGCTACCACATTATCCGGCGGTGAAGCGCAACGGATCAAACTGTCTAAAGAGCTATCTCGTCGTGATACAGGCAGCACCTTGTACATTCTAGATGAGCCTACAACAGGTTTACACTTTAAAGACGTACAAATGTTGCTGGAAGTATTACATCGCCTACAAAGCCAAGGAAACACCATTGTAGTCATTGAGCACAATCTAGATGTGATCAAAACCGCAGATTGGGTGATTGATTTGGGACCAGAAGGTGGTAAAAAAGGCGGTAAACTACTTGGTGCCGGTACGCCAGAAGACATCGCTAAAATTGAGGCGTCTCATACAGGTCGGTTTTTGGCACAAGTGTTAGCGGATTCTTACAACTTTACATGATAAGTTGGCGTTTTGGGGTTGCACAGCTAACAAAAAGTATGCATAAATGCGCGCGTTTTATCTGCATGCATACAAAAGGAATAAACGCTATGCGCCTGTTAACACTAAATGAACAAAATCACGTTACTGGTGGTGAAGGTGAAGTGCCGCGCGCACCTTATACCGGCAACTTCAGCACGATGAATCTAACAACGACAATCAACCCAAACAATAACTTTGCTACTACAGGCATTGCCATCGAGACACATTTAAACGCTCATGTGACGTTAGGTGGGCAAGGTGTTATCGACTCATTTGGTAATAAAACCTTCAGTGCGTCTGTGACCATTTGCCACTAACTGCTTTCTGACAGACCTAAACGGTAATTTTTCTTAATTTATACCAATAAAAAAACCGGGCTAAACCCGGTTTTTTTTATCACTGACTTTCCCGCAAGAAAATCAGTTGAGGTTATCCTATTGCTCAACGAATTGAACAACAGCCATAGGCGCGCAGTCACCCGCACGGAAACCACATTTCAACACTTGCAAATATCCACCTGGACGTTGGCGAAAACGTGGGCCCAAGTCGTTGAATAACTTAGCAACGGCTGCTTCACTACGCAAGCGATTGAACGCTAAACGACGGTTTGCAACGCTGTCAACACGACCTAAGGTTACCATGCGTTCAACCACACCACGAATGGTCTTTGCTTTAGGCAAAGTGGTCTTAATGGACTCTTCGACGATAATCGACACGGCCATATTACGTAGCATTAAACTACGATGTTGGCTGGTTCGGTTTAACTTACGGCCTGAATTACGATGTCTCATGCTATCTCACCTTCAATCTTTTGTTTCGAGGTTGGCGGGAGGCCAATTATCAATACGCATCCCTAAAGACAAACCTTTAGCTGCCAATACTTCTTTAATTTCTGTCAAAGATTTTTTACCCAAATTAGGTGTCTTTAACAGTTCCATTTCACTGCGCTGAATTAAATCGCCAATGTAACAAATATTTTCCGCTTTGAGGCAGTTGGCAGAACGCACAGTTAATTCTAAATCGTCGACCGGACGAAGCAACATGGGGTCAACCATGCTTTGTCTGCCCAATACGGAAGCATAATCACGGCTACGTAACTCAACAAAAGCAGCCAGTTGATCACACAATATCGCTGCGGCAGTACGAATTGCCATTTCAGGATCGACAGTACCATCTGTTTCTAAATCGATGATTAGTTTATCCAAATCGGTGCGGTTATCCACACGAGCGCGCTCTACCACAAAAGAAACTGTTCTAACAGGGCAAAACGAAGCATCTAACTTCAAAACACCGATTGGGGTGCCAGTTACTTGCTCAGGATCTGAAGCTTGCATCATCGTCGCAGAGACGTAACCACGACCACGACAAACTTT
>JAZKAM010000188.1:0-3218 GCA_040389145.1 Pseudomonadota bacterium | reverse complement strand
ATTTATCGTAAGGGTGGCGTTCGAAATTCGGATCGTCAAAGAGAATGGGCGATCTTTCGTTAAATGGGCAATCACATGCTCAGGGTTAACGATTTCAACATTGTGCTCAGCTTGGATATCGCCAGCAAGAATCGGGCCAGCCTTATCTTTTACTAGGCGCAACGTGAGCTCATCCATATTACCGTGCGCACGAATTCGGATCCCTTTCAAGTTCAATAAAATGTCAACGACATCTTCAAGAACGCCATCCAGCGCTGTGTATTCATGTAAAGCACCTTCAATTTGTGCTTCAACAACGGCATACCCAGGAATGGAGGACAAAAGAACCCGGCGAACAGCATGGCCAAGCGTATGACCAAAACCACGCTCCAAAGGACCCATAGAAACACGTGCTCGATTCTTGCCGAGGGGCTGAACGGAGATGCTACTTGGCAGCATCGTTTCTGTAATCATGCGTTGCATCATTCTTATCAAACTCCTCTAAATCGGTTATTTTGAGTAAAACTCAATAACCAATTGCTCATTAATATCGCTTGGTAAATCTGAACGCTCTGGAAGCCGTTTAAACACACCAGAAAAATCTTTCAAATTCACTTCCATCCAATCAGATGATTCGCGGCTTTCTGCATTTTGGATTGATTCAAGTACGCGAACATGTTGTTGCGCTTTAGCTTTTACACTAATTACATCACCAACTTTTACGCGGTAAGAAGGGATATTCACACAACGGCCATTCACCATAATGTGGCGATGAGAAACCGATTGACGTGCCTGTCTACGTGTAGGCGCAAAACCCATACGATAAACGATGTTGTCTAAACGGGATTCCAGAAATTGCAACAGCAATGTACCGGTCACACCTTTCACTCGTGTCGCTTCTTGATACAAGTTACGGAAAGTACGTTCCGTTAAACCATATTTGAATCGCAGCATCTGTTTTGCAGCTAATTGCTGCGCATAATCAGAGCCCTTGCGCTTCTTCTGGCCATGTTGACCAGGCGCAGAGGAGAAACGGCACTTAGATTCAATATCACGGGTCTTAAAATCTAAGTCTTGCTTATAACGTCGAGAAATTCGACATGTCGCACCAATATATCTAGACATCGTACTCTTTCCTACTATACTCGTCGTTCACTGCAAGGACGGCAACCATTAAACGGAACGCTGGTTACATCAACAATTGCTGAAACAATGAAAAAATCACGGACCGCACGAACAGCTGCGTCGCGGCCAGGCCCTGGTCCGTAAACACGAACCTCTACATTCTGTAATCCATACAAATCTTTTGCTTTACGCGCACAATTGTGTGTAGCGAACTGTGCAGCATGCGCCGTTGACTTCTTAGAACCGCGAAAACCACTACCGCCAGCAGTAGCCCAAGTCAACGTATTCCCTTTACCATCAGTAATGGTAACGAGGGTGTTATTAAAAGATGCTTTAATATGAACGACACCGTCGCTCACGACTTTACGACGTTTGACAGACTTACGCGCGCCTGCTTGTCCATCCGCCATCTTACGCTTATTACCTTGTGTAGTAGTAGTCATGTTCTCTTACCTTTGCCTGAGCCGGTGACCAATTATTTACCTTGTTGCTTGATTCGATTGCCTTTCGGACCTTTGCAGGTACGCGCATTCGTACGGGTACGCTGCCCACGGCGTGGCAAGTTACGCGCATCACGCAACCCACGGTAGCACCGAATATCACGTAATCGTTTACGTTTAAGACTCACTTCTCGTCGAAGATCGCCTTCTACCATAAATTTTTCAACTTCGTCTTGAAGACTCTTCAATTCAGTTGAGTTCAGCTGATACACTTTCTTGGATTCAGGAACACCCGCTACGTTGCAAATATGCTTAGAACGCGTCTGCCCGACTCCAAAGATGGACAAAAGAGCGATATATATATGCTTGTTACTTGGTAGTATCACGCCCTTCAATCGAACTGTTTGCACCGTATTCACATTAGCCATTCACTTCTCTCCAAGAAAGACCTAAAACAGGGCGGGCTATTGTATAAAACCCATGCCCCGAAATCAATTTATTTTTCAAAATTAACCCTGACGCTGTTTATGCTTTGCGGTTTCGCAAATCACACGAACTACACCTTTACGGCGAACGATTTTACATTTGCCACAAAACTTTTTAACCGACGGACTTACTTTCATATGTCACCTTATATTAATCAACAACGCGCAATTTAGGCGCGCCTGAACCACTCAAACCTTTCTTCAAAATCCCATCGTACTGTCTGGAGATCAAAAACGCTTGCACTTGCGCCATAAAATCCATAATCACGACCACCACAATCAGTAAAGACGTACCCCCAAAGTAGAAGGGAACGTTCCATCCCAAAATCAAGAACTCTGGCAACAGCGCTACTGCAGTGATATACAAAGCACCTACCATCGTTAAGCGAGAAACTACTTTATCGATGTACAAAGCAGTCTGTTCGCCTGGACGTATGCCGGGCAAAAATGCACCAACACGCTTCAAGTTCTCTGCCGTCTCACGTGCATTGAAGGTCAAGGCGGTGTACATAAAGGCACAACCAATAATACCTATCGCAAACAACAGCACGTACAGAGGTTGGCCAGGGCTCAAGGCCATGCCTACTTCTGTCAACCAGTCCAGCTTTAAACTAGATTGGCCGATCCAACGCGATAATGTCGCTGGAAACAAAATCAAGGTTGAAGCAAAAATCACGGGCAAAACACCCACCATATTCAACTTCAACGGCAAATGGCTCTGCTGGGCCGCCATCATCTGACGTCCGGTCATCTGTTTGCGCGCATAATGCACCGCAATGCGACGCTGACCACGCTCAATAAACACGATGAACGCAATCACAAACAGAAAAACAGCCAACAACAACACAAAAACAAATGGTTGCAAAGCCCCTTGTCTCACTTGCTCAATCGTCGAAAGAATTGCTCGAGGCAACCCAGAAACGATACTTGCAAATATCAGCATAGAAATACCATTGCCTACGCCACGCTCAGTAATCCGCTCAACAAGCCACATCAAAAACATCGTTCCAGTAACCAAGGTCACTGTCGTACTTAAATAGAAAGCAAAGCTTGGGTTTAACGCCACCCCACTCACCGCCAAATACTTCGCCATACCGAAGGAATGGACTGTAGCCATACCTAGGGTTAGATAGCGCGTATATTGCGACAGCTTCCTGCGACCGCCCTCACCTTCTTTCTTAAGCTGTTC
>JAZKAM010000187.1:11762-13895 GCA_040389145.1 Pseudomonadota bacterium | reverse complement strand
TTATTCAGGCATTGGTAAACTCAAAAGCCACAACAGTTTTTGCTGAAGATGCATGGAATCAAAAAACTAATGCAAAGGAAAAATGGACTGCTAAGGAATTGTCTCTATTGGCAAGAATTGGGTGTCATATCCCTGTGACAATATATGATGATGGTGCATGGGACCGAAATGCTAGCGGTGGCCATTTGGCTAATACAACGCATGTACATCCCACACCTTTCCAGGGCCATCTTCTGTTCATCTCTGGTCCACTTTTGAAAAGACTGGATTATCGGGCTAATCGGCCTCTTGTAGGCCCCGATACAGAACAAAATTCACCTCCTGATAGATGCGCTGTTATTAAAGAGGTGAATGGGCATCGTGTGATTCATCAGGAACTCTATAATCAGATGATCGAAGCGCGTTTGCTGCCAATGCTTCAACGAGCAAATGCTCTGTCTAATCCAAATAACAAAGCTATTGTGAGTCTGCCGGGTATTGGCTGCGGTGTTTTTTCAGGAGAATTTGCGAGAGAAACGAAAGATAGTTTGTGTATCGCTGTTAGTGCAATGTTGGAAAAACATATTGCCCGTCTCCCTAACATCCGAGCGGTTGTTTTAGACACATACGACAGTATGCCAACTTTGGATGCTGGTTTTTCGGCTCCAAAACCGAGCGGTGATAGAGTAAAAACGATTGGGCATTTGGCTTATGCGGTATGCGCGACGCGCGGACGGGGTAGGTGCCAGTTATCAAGTCCGGAAAAATTTGCCCAGGACTTGGGGTTGGGTACAGATAACTTTACCCTGTTTGGAGGTGTCGCAGGCGATCCTGTTGCACTCCCGACCAACGATTATTTACAGGGAAATACTCGTAACACGGTGGATGGCAGCGTAGGTGCCAGTACAAGTGCCTGTAGCAGTTTGACAGGTATTGCTGGTCAATATGTAGGTCGACAATATAGCTATACAGAAATTATGCCTGGCGTTGGATCGTGGGATTATGACCCGAATGCGCCCACAACAGCACTCTCACATCAGTACTTTCCACCTGATGGATATAATGATTGGGAAGCGGTTTATCAAAGGAACAACTGTTCTTTGCATGCTACACCTAATAACATTTTCATCACGAGAGAGAATGGCGCTATTCTAACGCTAAGCGCGGCTGAAACAGCAGCGGCAACGACATCAAGAGTAGTATCAGTAGCTCAGGTTGCACCAGTAATGCCGGTTCAACCTGTAGTCCCTAGGCCTATAGCACCAGCAGCTGGTGCTCAACACGCGCACGTTGGTGGGTCTGGGGTACTACCGGTAGCCGATGACGCAAATCGTACAGCGTTGAGGGCTGCAGCAGAGGCACGACAAGCAGAACAAAGAGCAGCAATACCTGGAGCGGTACATCCAACGGTAGAAAAATTGATGCAATCTTTGCCACGGAAAGATCAACCAGCCCCAAATCCACAGCCAGGGTCTGGCATGGCACAATCTGATGCACCACTTTCTGTGACTGCAGATCGTCCAGCTTCTGATCAGAGTGAAAAACGTAGTGGTGTATTCGCCTATATTATTTCTCGATTGGCCTTTCCATTTGTTTGGATTGGCTATTTGCTTTCTACAGACCCACAGGGCAGAACAGCATATGAGCGTGCTGTGGATTGGATGCATCGTTTTGTGTCTGGCAATAGCAATGAAGTAGCGGGGACGAACACACAGAGTGTACCGCCTAAAGGCATGCCTGTTGAGCCAGCATCCATCACTCCTTCAGCAGCAATACCTTCACTGAAGGCAGATATGTCCGCACCTGCTGCGGGAAATAACTCTAGCCCAACCCCCGCAGGCCGTCCAGTCCCTTAAAGTAATCAATAATAACCCCCGACCTATTTCCGTAGGTCGGGAGTTTTTTCTATCGTTGCCTCTGTGTGAGTTGAGGTCGAGGCGTAAGGGCTGGAGAAGCATTGATGGGAAAACTTGGTCGTTACCAAATCAAGATATGGGTTGGTTAACAGTTTAATTTTATGTATAAAAAATAGACAGCGATGGTTTGAAAATTATTTTTGGGGAAGAGCGTAATGCCGTATGTAAAAATTACACCGGAAAATGCAAAGGTGCTGCATAGAAAACTTAATGCCATGTGTGCAGCTGGTCAGATTGC
>JAZKAM010000187.1:0-11747 GCA_040389145.1 Pseudomonadota bacterium | reverse complement strand
AATCGATGCCATGAAAAATCTGGGCGTTTTAAGATGTCAGGGTGCACAAAGTGGTTTTTATGTTAAACCAGAAAAAATTACAAAAGTATTGGCGGTTCTGGGTGTGCAGGTGATCGGCGATATTTTTTGTGATGATATGGATGGCTATATTGCGCATATGACTCAAGAGATGTTTGCTGCTCTTCAGTCGATTGATAAGACTTTAGGTCAAAAAGTCGCAAATGAAAAAATAACAAGCCTTCCTCAGGAGGTACAAGATAGTTTAAATCCGTTATCGGGTGAGCCAGCAGTGTATTCATGGGTTATGAATGAGTCGACACTTGGAAAGGTGAAGGCATATCAAGCCAAACTGGCTGCAGAACAACAGGGTGATTCAAGCGTTATACCTCCTTCATCAGGCCTTTCATTGGACGAAAACCTTAAAGGACAAGATATCGCTCGCATGCCAGTTGATGCATTTATTCAGGCTATGGTTAATTCAAAAATCCCTAAGCTCTTTGCAGAACGTAGCTGGCACATAGAGCTTGATGGAAAAAGATGTTGGACGGATGAAGAGTTTGCACTATTGGCTGATATTGGGTGTCATATTCCTGTTACAATATTTGATGACGGTGCGTGGGGTGAGCCTGGTGCAACTAACGTTAACCCGGCGTTTACAGGGCACTTATTGTACGCTTCTGGATCATTGTTAAAAAATAAAAATGATGACAAATGCATCGGAAAACCCAAAGGTGATGGCCGTTATGGGGCGCCTGACCGGATCGAAGTAGTTGATGAGAATGGCGGTGATCCCTTTATAAAACAAGATGCATACAACGCTATGATTGAGCGCAGACTATTGCCGATGCTTCTTCAGGCAAACGCAATCGCCGCAGCAGAAGGCGCGGAAGCAATTTTTAACTTGCCTGGCATGGGGTGCGGAGTTTTTGGTGGTGAGTTTGAGGATGGTCGGGCAGCGAAAAGTCTAAATATAGCAATTGATGTTATGTTGCAGAAGCATTATGCAAAGCTTCAAAATGTTCGTCTAGTCGTTTTAGATGCGTATGATCGGGTTCCTGAAGTGGAACCAACCGCAGGATTTACGCCGACGGATAAACCTAGAGAGTATAGAAAGAATATCGGCCACCTGAGTTATGTCTGTTGTGGCACACGAGATCCGGCTACGAAAAAAAGTACTAGACCACAATTGTCACACCCTAGTAAGTTTGTAGAACAGTTTGGTTTGGACCCAACAAAGAAATATATTGCGGTTAAAGGTGTTGGTGGCGATCCGCTGTCTTATCCGAACAATGATTATTTTAAAGAAAATACACGTACGACAGATGATGGTACAGTTGGCGCAAGTACTGATTCCATGTATGCATTGATGGGTGCTCAAGGGGAGTATCGTGTAGTTGGAACTCTAGGAAAGTACTTTCCACCAGCGGGCTTTGCTGATTGGAATGCTGTGCATGCTGCACACAAGGTTAAGTTGTCTGCAACAAAGGACAATATTTTAATTGCAAAAAACGATGGTACCATTCAAACGCTTGGTCAAGTATTGGGGGTGACGAATACTCACTCCGATGTACATCTCGTGAAACCTAATCATGTAGTTCGACCTGTGGAACCACCAAAACCTGTGGTTGCGACAGAGCAATCAACCTCGGTTCCCAAAAAGACACAAGGCAGTGTGTTTGCAGTCATTATTTCTCGATTGGCCTTTCCATTTGTTTGGATTGCGTATTTGCTTTCTACAGACCCACAAGGCAGAAGTGCATATGACCGTGCCGTAGACTGGATGCATCGTTTTGTGTCTGGCAATAGTAATGAAGTAGTGGTTCCAAACACAGCGGGTGTACCGCCCAAAGGGATGGCTAGTGAGCCAGCACCCACCACTCCTTCAGCAACAATACATTCACAGAAGGCAGGGATGTCTGGTGTTGCTGCAGTAAATAACTCTCACCCAACTCCCCCCGCAAGCCGCCCAGGCCAGTCGTAGTCACTAAATACCCCCCGACCTATTTCCGTGGATCGGGGGTTTTGTAGTGATACATCAAAGTGGTTTTTGTCTAGAATCATATCGGTTTGATGGCTGAATTTGCCTAAAAATGGCAATACTCTAGAAATAGATATCATTAACCGCTCTAATCGATTCAGTAAAATAAGTTAATCAGCTATAATTAACACAGTAGAAGAAAAGCCCAGTCGGGCACTGATTGATGAGAGATAAAACGAGAGGTTGCACGTAATGGACAGATTATTACCACCACACCAGCCAGTGCCAGCACAGGGGCCATCTCATCGGTTTCAGGAAAAAGCATCTGAACCTTATTTTTTTGTAGATGGAGAAAATAATCTCCATCTTTTAGTATCCTTTATTTTTGGGGCGGATGGTATAACTACGGATACCACGTGCAAGTTATACAAGCAGTCCGAAAAATTCTTCGAGGAATGTCTCAATAAAATAGATCTTTATATTAGACATCTAACAGATGATGTGAATTTTCTTCTTCAAGAACGACGTAATACTGATCCAAATTTACAGTTGTTGTGTGACAAGCAAGTTAGGTTAAACCAGCTAAAAGAATACAGGCGGATCTTTGCTGAAATTTTGCCCGCATGTGACTTTCCAACAGTAGTTAGAGAGGATGGAACGGAAGAAAAAACTGGATTTGTTACTGGTATTTCACAACTACTACAAGATAGAGGGACAAATTGTTCCGCGATACTTATGTGTCCACGGCTTCCTGATGACAAGGCGTCACTGAGAAACTTGGTTTTTTCTTTGCAGAGGCCTCGGTCAGCTAATCAATATCATGACGCAGAAAGAATTGAAGATTTACAAAACTTTTCAGCCCGTCTTTTGCGCGGTTTGAAATTAAATTTTAGAGAGCCAGCACGTGGTAGGTACGAAATCGGGTTTGATGAGCAGAATTATAATCTTGTATTAGATTTGTTTTATCACAGAGTGATGGCGCGCATAGTTCCGACTGTAGGCTTCCAAAAAGCTGAGCCAGAAAATGATGGCGATGAACCTGATTTGACAGGAATCCAGGATAGATTCGATGAGATAGAGCTGATTCTTTTAGAAGAAGTGCAGAGCCTAATGCGAGAAGCGCGTGTTCTTGATGTAAATGGTAACTCATTAGGCAATATGGCCCAACCCGATAGTGATGATTTTCCTACATTAGCTTTGCCCGGTAATGATCAGGTCTTTGACGGTGAAATAGACTATGAAGTATATAAGGACTATGACACAAACGCAGAATTGATAAAAGCCGTTATGTCTCGTACGAGAGCTTTTGGAACGGCCCCAGATGAGTGTGAGTCATTTTGGGACTTACTTCAAAAGCACTATCGAGCTGCAGTGAATGCAGGTCGGCAGTCGGTATTTGATGAAATTATTCAGGTTGGCCCAAGACAAAAAGTGGATCAATATTTAATATTGGTTCAATTGTTTTTTGCAGAAGCGAATGTGTATTGTGCAAGAAACAATTTATTCGATAGTCCTCAATATCCAGTAAATTTTGGACAGATACTAGATGGTGATGCGAATCGTCATTCTGCAGCAATACTTGGGTTGATTCAAGAACATGATGGCAATGGTGTCGCGCTTGAGAATGCTTTATTAGATTATATGGATGCGAATAGAGCAGGTTATAACAGCTTTGGACACACCAGAGCATTAACACCTGCTGATAGAAGAACAATAAAAGAAAACTTTAATAAACATTATCGTGTTATGAGAGACCTTAAGGAACAAGATGAATTTTTGATTAGAGATGATGTGCGCCCTGGGGCTATTGTTAACTTTCGAGGCTCCAATTCAATTCACTGTTCAGATTTTTACCGTGCTCAGCGACGTATACCTCCTGGGCAAGAATTGCCAGCGTTTCTGACGGCTAAGCAGCAACAATTTGCACGAGCAAGGCAACAAGGAGCAGAAACACCACAGCGCGTTGTTGTGAATCATGTACCACAAACCAATGAATTAATGATTGGTCCTGAGCAAATCGATATGGTCCCGATGCCTGCAGCACCTGCTGGCTTAGTACGCATGACCTTTTCTAAAGCAGAAGCTGCCGCTCTCTATGCAGCCGTTAATCAAGCTAACCCCGCCCACCTAAATGGCTTAAATGATTATGGTACGCAGGCTAATAGATGTGCGCGTGCGCTAGAGCATCAAGCACACTTAGCAGAACAGGCTTTACAAAATAACGTATGGTGTCACGCAGGCAAGTATGTGGTGCATTGTACGCACCAGCAACAACAAGCCTTGGATGCGCTAAAACAAAGGCTCGCTGCTACTATGCGGGTCGAGACTCGTGCTGTTGACGACGATTTATTTGAAAAAATTGAAGAGGTTTTTGCATATCGATTTGCACCAGCTGTCCCTGCGGCGGCTCAACCCCGCGCTGTAGCTGCTGTAGCTCCTGTCATTGTACCAGCAGAGCTATCCCCAGCTTGGACGGCAGTGAATGCCATTGCTGATCGCGCTGAAAAATTAGAGATTATGCTGACATTGTTGGCTATTCCAACACATGAATGTCGGATAAATGGTCAAAATGTATCCTTAACGCTCGCACAAAATGGATGGCAGGCCGTTGATCGAGATTTAGAGCCAGATCATCAGGCGTATCTGAGGGCTAATCCGGGTCGTGCGAGAAATTATCAATTAACACCGGTAAGCGAACAAGCGCTATACCAAGCAGTAGTTGCAGTGTTTGAACGTAATCCTAGCGTGAGTGAAAAGCTGAATCGCTTACAGAATGATCAGTCTCAGAAATTAAGATATGCATTGTATGTGTTGAATGTGCCTTATGAATATGTGGCACGAGATGGTCAGAATGCTGTGATACGTCTTTCTAGAGCGGATGTGGTCACATTGAATAATCATATACCACCACACGCACTTGCTGTTCAACGTGGTCCTGAGCCCAATGCAGTAGTTCGGTTCACACCACAACAAAATTTGACGGGTGACACAGCACTCACGTTAAACCAAGCATTTTTGGAACGCATGGTTCGTGCAGTTGGAGTGTTGTATGGGCAAAACAGCGACCAGTATCAAAATTTAAATGGCAATGCATTCGCGGGTGATGATGCTAATGGTGTGCCGCTAAAAATTAAAGAGTCCCTGAGATTGCTGGGGGTTGATTACCAAAGACTAACGCCGCCTGGTGCAGGAGCAGCAAATGTTTATCCTTACTACCGTTATGCTGAGACGCAACTGCATACCTCAGCGGGCAACATTGCTAAACTTAACACTTTGCTTGCGGAACTTTTGCCTGATTTGGCTCGAATTCCAGCCGCTCCATATGCATACGCATACGCGTCTGAACCTGGGTATGAGTGGATTATCAGTGATGCGGTACGCACTGAAATTATTGACTATAAGGCTATGTTTGAAGGAAATAGTGGTCCCTTAGTTGTGCCTGGTGCTCGTTTATCTGCTGCCCTGGGTGGGAGAAGTATTAAAGACCTGACTTTAGACGAATTTGTTCAATGTTTGCTGCGCACCAAAGTGCCTGTTTGTAATACAGAGCGTTTGTGGGCCACCCAGACGACGTCTGTGTATTATTATGACACACCAAAACCACATTGGACGCCTCTAGAGATTGGGATACTTAGCGGTATTACTTGCAAAGTACCTAATGTTACTCGCTATGATGTTGGACGGCCTGGTCAGGCTATGCCAGCTCAGCCTCAAATTAATCTACTGTACATGCCGCCTTTATTACTGAACAGTGTCGCAGGTGCATCGCCTGATAGACAGACAGTTAATCCTCAAGGAATTATTCAACAGGTAGACTATACGCGGCTATTAAAGCAACGTTTATTGCCTTTACTGATGGCAGCAAATGAAGCGTCTACGCCACAGCAAAGAGCATTGATTACTTTGTCTGGCGTTAACTGTTTAGACTCTGCTGGATTAACGCAAGCAGAGCGCGAGGTTTCAGCACGCCACATGGATGTAGCCGTTCGTGAGATATTGCGTGAGCAGGGCGCTAAACTGCCCAACATTGCCGGGGTGGTTTTTGATTCACTTGGTATGCCTGCACGCGAAGCACGCCCTGAAACAGAAATGATTGGTGGGATTCACTTTATTTCAGGTACCTCAGAGCAGGTACAGCCCGGTGTAGCTCTGGAACGCCGTGGTCCATTGGCTCAGGTAGATGCGTACAACCGACCTGGTATTAACTTTCAAGGGTGCAGGCAGTTTATTGTCTCGGAAATGGGGGCTACTGCTTGGCCAGGTAATTCCTATTGGACAGCTTGTGACCGCCAAACTCGAGAAGGTGCGATTGCCGGCGGTACCAGCCTAGGCGCCATCATTACAGGTTCTGCTGGACAGTATATCCAGCCCGATGGTGTCTATCGGCCAACCTATGGGCTTGATTGGTCAGCTTCAGTGCAAGGTGCGTTGAAGTTAGGTAAGTTGAAAATTGTTTCCCCAGATATAGGTATTCGGCCTGCTTCAGAAGATGAGTCGTGGCGTCTGGCAGATGAAGAAAAAATTCGTGCAAAAGAAGCAGCAGAGGCAGCGCGTCGCGAAGCAGAGGCGGCGCAGCGAAAAGCAGATGAAGCAAGAGCGGCAGAACGTATTCGTGCAGAAGCAGAGCGACGCGCACGTGAACTGGAGCAACGACTGACGCGCGAGCAAGCGGAACAGCAGCGACTGGCGCGTGAACGTGCTGAACAAGAAGCTCAAAGAAGATTGGAAGAGGCGCAAGAGCAAGAACAAGAACGGCTACATCAAGAAGAACAAGAGCGTTTACGCAATGAAATACCAACGCCAGTCCAGGTGGCTGATTCAGCAACCACTGCCTCAGAAAATGGTCATGCACCAGATGTAAAACGCAAAAACTTGGTTTGGCTGCGTTCCATCGTGTCTCCGTTCATGTTCCCTGTGGTGTTTGTTGTCATGCTCTTCCAAAAACGTCGTCCAGAGGGCTTTTTAGGCATGACGATGGATTGGCTGCGCTCCTTCATCGGTTTGCCTTTGAAACATTCAGTCGGTGGTGTACCAAATACACACCCTGTAGATGTGCCGAAGGGTATGCCGGGTGTGCCGTCAACTGGTACTGATGGGAAAGTGACGCCAGATCCCGATGACCCACGCAACAACACTGGTTTGGATGGAGTGCAACCCGTTAAACCGTATAGACCGTAGTGTGGTATGCAGAGAGTCAAAAAATCTAAGCATATTTACTTACTAAGTGGCCTATTTTAGCCACTCCGGCTAAAATAGACCCAGTAACTTGTAGGAGAAAGATTTGATGGAAAAGGAAGACCAAGCACCGTTAGCAGAGTTGGCGACGCCTGCGCGTCGCGGCGGTATATATCTGTTACCTAACTTGCTTACGACAGGTGCGTTATTTTCAGGGTTTTACGCGATTATTGCGGCAATGAACTCGGACTTTGAGGTGGCAGCTGCGGCTATTTTTATTGCGATGGTATTGGATAGTTTAGATGGGCGTGTGGCCCGTATGACGAATACCCAAAGCGAGTTTGGAGGCCAGTACGACAGCTTGTCGGATTTAACTTGTTTTGGCCTTGCGCCGGCTTTAGTGATGTATCACTGGGGTTTGGTACAGTTGGGAAAACCAGGTTGGTTGGCGGCATTCTTTTATACGGCGGCTACTGCGCTGCGTTTGGCACGGTTTAATACCTCGCCTTTGAGTACGGATAAACATTATTTTTATGGCTTGCCTTGCCCAGCCGCCGCAGGCTTTGTGGCGGGTTTTGTGTGGGTTACAGTCAGCAATCAGTGGCATCAGCTGTATTTGGTCAAATCAGGCTTGATTTTGACCTGTTTGATGGGCGCCCTCATGGTCAGTAACGTGCCGTACCATAGCTTTAAAGACTTAGGCCTAAAAGGGCGGGTGCCTTTTGTGGTATTGTTGGCTACCGTGTTTCTGTTTGTGGTCGTGTCGTTAGATCCGCCGCAAGTACTATTCGGTATCTTTGCCCTGTACGTTTTGTCGGCGCCCTGTAAAGCCCTGTTTGGGTCAAAACCGCCAAAATCAATTAAATTGCCTTCGGAAGACTAAAATTTGATGCCCAATGTATTACATACCGCGTACTTAAATGCCCTTGGCATACCCTTATGGGTACATCGGGACCAAGATATTGGCTTGGCGCCGACATCTGCACCGATTTGGCACAAAGTATTGGGCGACTTGCCAGCACCCTGTATTGCCGTATTAGGGCCTATAGGCTGTTATGACGCATTGGATGACGAGGCTAAATCGGTGTTACATCGCCTACATGGATTATTTTTGCCAGGCACTTTGGCTTGGGTTGAATATGATGGTTTGGCTGCATTACAGTCCATGGCGCAGGGTAAACCGGTGGTATTGGGATTTGGTGTGCCAGTGGGTATTCAACTACCAAGTCTGGATGCCATGGTAGTTGAGCCTAAAGCCAAACGAACGACTTGGGATTTATTAAAAAAACAGTGTAGCGCTTGGTTAAAGCCTACCGCTTGAGAGAGAACTGACCGTATGTCCATACAACTTGAATTGGCGAAACGCCGAACCTTTGCCATCATTTCTCACCCGGATGCGGGTAAGACGACTTTGACGGAAAAATTGCTGCTGTTTGGCGGTGCCATTCAGATTGCCGGTACCGTAAAAGGGCGCAAGGCGTCACGTCATGCTACATCCGACTGGATGGCCTTAGAACAACAACGGGGTATTTCGGTCACTACGTCTGTCATGCAGTTTGTCTATCGGGATAGTGTATTTAATTTACTGGACACACCAGGTCACGAAGACTTCTCTGAAGATACCTATCGTACGCTGACGGCAGTAGATACTGCTTTGATGGTGGTAGATGCCGTGAAGGGTGTGGAAGAGCGCACCATCAAGTTGATGGACGTGTGCCGTTTGCGGCACACGCCCATCGTGACTTTTATCAACAAAATGGATCGCGAGTGTCGTCTGCCGATTGAACTGTTGGATGACATTGAATCCGTATTAAACATTGCCTGTGCTCCGATGACCTGGCCAATTGGTCGTGGTCGTGAATTCCAAGGCGTGTACCATTTAGGTAAAAAGATACTCATCAGCTTTGACCAAAAGAAAAATGATGAACGCCAACAGGCGCGCATCATTGAAGACATCGATTCGCCTGAGGCCTTAGCGCACTTTGGTGCATACCCATTGCAACAGTTAAAAGAAGAATTAGAGCTGCTCACTATTGCAGGCCATGCGTTTGATACGGAAAAGTTCCAGTCTGGTCAGTTGACGCCAGTGTATTTTGGCTCTGCCATCAACAACTTTGGTGTACAAGAAATCTTAGATGCCATGGTTGCCTATGCGACCCCACCTTTGCCGCGCCAAAGTGAACAACGTCTGGTATTGCCAGAAGAATCCAACTTTTCAGGGTTTGTGTTTAAAATACAAGCCAATATGGACCCGCAGCACCGTGACCGCATTGCCTTTTTACGTGTGTGCTCAGGGCAATACCAAAAAGGTATGAAGCTGTACCATGTACGCACCCAAAAATGGATGCTGGTGTCTAAAGTGCTGACCTTTATGGCCGGTGAACGTACCCAGGCAGAAGAAGCCCTAGCAGGGGACATCATTGGTTTACACAACCATGGCACCATCCAAATTGGGGATACGTTCACCCAAGGGGAAACCTTTAAGTTTACGGGTGTGCCCAATTTTGCGCCAGAATTGTTTCGTTCGGTTCGTCCGCGTGACCCGCTGAAAGCCAAGGCCTTACAAAAAGGTCTGCTGCAGTTATCTGAAGAAGGCGCGACTCAAATATTTAAGCCTGTCCAAGGGCAATATACTATTCTAGGTGCGGTTGGCGTATTACAGTTTGACGTGGTAGCCTTCCGTTTACAGCATGAATACCAGGTAGATTGTATTTACGACAACATACCGGTTGTCACAGCCCGTTGGGTCTATGCGAAGGATCCGAAAAAGATTGAAGAGCTGATACAAAAAATGCCTGCACAGCTGGCCTATGATGCCGCCGATTGCTTGACCTATTTGGCACCCAGTATGGTGCATCTACGCCTAACAAAGGAGCGCTATCCGGATGTGTCGTTTGTAGAGACGCGAGAGCATTAGCGACATAATCAGAAACTGAGAGTAATCGAAGAAAATAGATAAAATACGATGAGCACTTGCAATGTTTGTTAGGTGCTCTCATATTTTTATAAAAATTTTATTGCATGGAGCGTTAGTAAGTTGGTTGGCATTTTTTATGGCCAAAAAATTGCTTATACTTAGAGAAGCAGAAGATTTGAATAAAGAATAAAAGGGGTATATACAATGACAATGCGGCAACATCCTGATAACACTTTTCTCGAAGATAATATGTACCCCTATGTTGCACGTCATAATGGTGATGTGCATCTCATGTTTACATTTTCAAATGCAAATTCCTCAATATCTGTTCCATCTACGCAGGTAGGGCAGAGACATGCTTCCACGAATAACACATGTCATGCGAATGAGATCGTAAATATTTTTCGTAATGGGGCGGGGGTGCTCGCCGATCGCAATTCAGGCATTGTTTCTGCTGCAACTGTTTTGAAAAAATATAGAGACGATCTGCTCAACGACTTAAATGCGCTAAGGTTAAATTTAAACCATCTATCCCCTCTAAAAATTAAAGAGCTGACAGATGATAAGGCGAGACGGTATGCTCAGGTTATTAAATACATACAGATTCTGGAAATTTTGACTGTTGAAATAGGTCGGACAAATTTTTCATCGTATGGCACTGAAAGAAACCCGCTTCATCGACTGCTAAATTCAGAAAACTCAAACTGTCATTCTATTAACGTAAGGCTAGAATATGTGGCGCGCTCTGCCAGTCGAGGTTTTGATTCGTACACACTCTTTGCAAATGCAAGTGTAGGAAATATATTTTCTGCAGGTTTGTATGCCGCGCTTCTTCAGGCACTTAATGCTCCTCAAATTATTCCAGACCCTAAAGCAATAGCTAAGCAACGAATTTTGGAAAGAATTCAAGAATTAACGGATGCAGGAGAGTTTGTGCATCCATTTGCTGATGGCTCAACCGATAGTGCCTACGGGGATCTTCAAAACGAGGATGCATTGAGGCAAAACGCAGCTGTCTTGATGGATGATCCGTTCAGAAAATTTAGGCGTATCATGGAAGATATTCTGGCTACAGGAGACGGAGCCAATTATCGAAGGTTAGTAAAGTTTAAAAAGGCCGTTATCGGCGGTGACAGTTACAATTTTTGTAGGGATTATTACGAAAGTGTGACTCAGACGTGGGGGCCGGGAGAGCCGCTCCCAGAAGTGGCAAGCTTGATTGATGACGCATTTTTATACTGTACTTCAGATGATTTTTGGCATAGGATGGTGCCGCTTTTTAAGAGGATTTCTGATTCGGTATTAATAATTGGAGACACACAGACCGTTCAAGCTAAAGCAGAGGGGATTTGTTCTGCAGTTCAGTATTTTTTTGGTATTGTCAATAGTTATTGTTTTGATAAAACAAAAGTTACTCCTGCATTTTCTAATGTAAACCGGCAAACGAACTATGCCACTGTTTTGTGCCAGCAGGTTCATGCCGACGCAATAATTCGAATTATAAGGGAAAACTTTAATGATTTCATGTCAGGTAGACTTGATTTTAGAGATGCACTGATTAACTACATCAATGATAATTTAGAAGCATTTTCTTTGCGCAATCGACTATCACCTGAAGATTCTAGCCATATTAAATTAAAATTCGAGTCAGTAATTTGTTCTATGTTTGGCGCCCCA
>JAZKAM010000186.1:8532-10016 GCA_040389145.1 Pseudomonadota bacterium | reverse complement strand
CTGTTTGATTATTACCGTGGCTTTTGCTGCGCCGTCAATCGCGTACTAACATCAGCAGCAGGAGATGCTGTGCGCGCATTTGACGCATCAGGCACAGTTTTATCATCATTTTTCGCGTCAATGTTTGCACCTGTGGGAACATCTTCCTGGACACTTGACGCCTGATCACACTTGGACTTAATGTCTTTCAGCTGATTGTTTGTTTTAATCAGCAAGTACGGCACCATGACGATACCTGTCAGCAAAGTGGACAAACCAATCAAAACAGCGTTGAGCACCCTTTGAAATAAACCGACTGCATTAGGCTTTGCATCCATATGAAAAGGTGCAAACAAACGACCAACGATGGGTAGTGCAATCAGATTATCCAGAAGCAGCTCATTAAAGGATTTCTTTTCTTGACGTTTGTAGTAATGGTGTTCTTGTTTATTGGCTAGGACCATGCCACGAGCAAAAATAGCATTAAGCTCCTTTTGCATCTCTTCTTGTGATCCATCCAACTCTTTTTCTTTCTTTCCAAAGGCTGATTCTAGGACTTTTCCTGCCGAAACAATTCGTTCAAGAGGCGTTCTATCACCAAAAGACTCCCTCATCCCGGAAGCCATAAGTTTACTGGTGTCCGAGCAAGCCTCATTTAACAGAAAAAAACATTCTTCTGGAAACTGGTTATGAAAAACGACATCCAAATTTTCACTTAATGCAATGAAAATGCCTCCGAAAATACAGGAAAAATTAGGATCTTCAAGTTTATACTTATCATCAACAGAAGCTGCCCCACGAAAGCCTTCAAGTTGTTTTAATAGAAGTAATAATTGAAAAAACCAAAATGAACGGTTTATCACCGCATCACCAGCATCAACACTGCCAGGGTGCGCTTCAAAACAAATTGGTGTGAACAACTTAATTGCCATTTCCCTAATGGCCTTCGCATCTAAAGAGCAGAAGGATTTCAGAATTTCGTACTGTTTGTCATTGATAGTTTTCCCCCCTGAATTTTCAAAAAATGGTGCAAAATCAATATCAGAATCAGAAACAAAACAATTAAATACTGAAATTAACTTGCCCCTACACTCAAAATATATTTCCTGTGCTTTTTCTGCCCTCTCTTTTTTATTGGGGTATTTTTTTACTATTTCATCCAAAGTAGGAGTTGCACCAGCAATCTGCACCTCAGTAGGCTGAGCCGTTTTTCCTTCCTTACCCAACAATATTTCAGTTATAACAAGATTTGCATCTGTCATTAATGCTGGGGAAACACCAGAAAATTTTCGCGCATATTCAGCAACATTTTTCTGACCCTCCAAATAAAGGGCTGTATAACGTTCTGCAGTCAATTCGTAAGTAGTTTCTTCAACGCCATTAATACGAGAACATCCAGACACTTCAAAAAACTTCATACTTTCAAGTTTACTTTTTATCGAGTCCGGCATCTTTATTGATTCAGCAAAACCCTCTACTATCAAGAAAAAATCAATAACTCTTTT
>JAZKAM010000186.1:5527-8522 GCA_040389145.1 Pseudomonadota bacterium | reverse complement strand
AACACTCCATTTATCTATCACAAAATATGGTAAAGATACAAGAAAATCTGGATTTTGAGTAACAGCATATACCATCAATTGAGGCACCGTATTCAATTTTTTTACGCCAGATGCACCAAGTTTTTCTTTCGACACATTATCATGTAAACCTACAAACAGGTCAAATACACACCCCATTGTATCTTTCCCTTCAAGAAATGGACAAAGCAAATTTTGTCCAAATTTTCTCAAAACTTCGGCCTGTTCTTTAGTGAGTGGCGGTGTATTTTCTCTATTAGCTGCTTCCAAAAGCTCAGACAGCATCTGAAATTCTTGTTCGGTACAACAGACACCAAAAAGTGTGTCTAGATATTTTTCACCTTCGGATTTTATTTTCTCTTTTGTTTTATCAGAAAGCACCTTAGCTCTCTCATCTTCAGGCTTGTAGGGGCCGTCGTAGCTAACTTTATCCTCAAACATAACGGATATAAGTGCACGCATTTTCTCATGAAATTCTTTTTGAAAGGCTGGGGCATTATAAGGAGTAGCTGGCATACTTAACATGGTTGGCTCCTGGATCTGACTCAAATTCTGTGTAATTCATCTATACGACCCTCAAGATTTTGGCCGTAGGAGTGCATTATATGGCCTCTGACGACTGTAGTATATTTTTCTGATTTAGTGTTGGAAGTGTAACTTAGTATGTAGTCTTTTTCAATAATCTCTGTGCTTATACCCTTTAAAATGAAGGATATCCTCGAAATCTATTAGATTGTTTGGCCTGCCTAGCGCATGCCGTGGCAACTGAAGGATAGTTCTGTATACTTTAGCCACGCGCACGCACAATAGGAGGCATAATGCTTAAAGACTATGTGGGGTATGGTAGTCGGATCCCCAAACGTCAAAAATCCCGTAAAAACAAACCACTGTTGTTGCTTTCCTTTGTCGCCGTGGCGGCATGTTATTTAATATTCAGGCATCAAACACACCAGGCAGTACCTATTGCGCCCCAAACAGAAACAGCTGCAGTAGCTGCAACGGCTGCACCTGCCGTAAAAACCATCTCTGAGCCAGTGCAATTGGCAGAAACGCCGGCCACCAAATTCGAATTCTACAATCTGCTGTCCACAGACCACACAGCAGCAGCGGCCGTACCACAAAAAGCCGCTGCAGTAGCACTGCCGCCACCCTTATTTATGCTACATCTCGGTGGTTTTGAACAGAGATACGACGCAGAAAAAATCATGGAACAGCTTAGCGAAAAAGGGTGGCGCACAACCATTGCTACATCTAATAGCCCCCCATGGGTCATTCGCATTGGACCATTTGCCAGCGCCGAAGCAGCCTCTATGGCAGAAAAATCTATGGCACAGTTGAGTATCCCTAATAAGGTCATTGTGGAATACCACCCCAACAACAGCGGCTCTGAATAAGATGGTTGGCATTTATGAGTAAAACACATTTCGGTTATACCGACGTCACACCAGAAGAAAAAACAGAGAAAGTGCGCGCCGTATTTGAATCGGTGGCAAGCCGTTATGACTGTATGAACGATTTGATGTCCGGCGGTCTGCACCGCTTATGGAAACGGAGCGCACTTCACTTAGCACGCTTAGCGCCAGGCCATAAAATATTAGACTTGGCCGGCGGTACTGGTGATTTGAGCCTACGTATGGCGCAAAGTGTGCCTGATGTAGAGATTATCCTAAGTGACATCAACCAAGAGATGCTACGTCATGGCCGTGACCGCGCTTTCGATGCAGGCTTTGTGCGCCAAATCCGCACCGTATTAGCGGACGCTGAGTCATTACCTTTTCCGGATGCCAGTTTTGACCGGGTTATTATTGGTTTTGGGTTACGGAATGTAACGCGCCCTCAGGTTGCACTAAATGAGATGCGCCGCGTACTCAAGCCAGGCGGCTTGGCCATCATTCTTGAGTTTTCACAACCCACACACCCTCTAGTAAAAGCATGTTACGACAAATATTCTTTTAACGTCATTCCCCAGCTAGGTGCTTGGGTAACAGGTGACCGAGCAGCCTATCAGTATTTGGTCGAGTCTATTCGCAAGCATCCTGACCAAGAAACACTGTTGTCTTGGCTCAAGACCGCAGGCTTTGCACATGCAGACTACCATAACCTGCTCAATGGCGTAGTCGCTGTCCATCGAGGCTTTGTTTTATGATGTTGCCTTTGTTTTTCTCTTTCTTAGAGCAATGGTCCGTTTCCATATTAAAAGCTGACCCAACCTTAAAACTACAGTTGAGTGGTCTACAGGGCAAAACCATTTGCATCGATATGATTGATCACCCCAGCGTTTACCTGAGCTTTTTACCGGATCGCCTTCACGTAGAAACGAGTAGTGATGCAACGCTGCCCAAGCACCTTACGTTTAGAGGAACCTTGCCGGAGCTATTAAAGGGTTTTTACCAGCTACATAAGCACGGCACACTCATGGGGGCAGCGTTAGAGATTTCTGGTGACCTAACAACAGCCCAGCGCTTGCAAGGCGTGTTGTCCGAGTTTGAATTTGATTGGCCCTTATGGATTACGCCTTTGGTCGGTGAATCCGTAGCCAATCGATTAGAAGAAGGTGTACGCAGCACAGAGCCTTACTGGTCTGGTCCATTGAACCAATTTCGCGACTGGGCTCAATCCCAATTAGAAGCGTATGAAAGAACAAGCAAGTCCCAAACTGGACAGGCGAACAGCCAAACTTTTTCTGATCCTATTGGCCGATTTAAAGCACATCTGTCTAGCGTGCTACCAACCTCTTTCAAAAAGGACTAATCAATATGTCATTACTCAGAGGGATCCAACTGATTACCGCCGTCGAGCGTTTTGGCATTAGCCAAGCCTTAGGTGATGCGGGCATCCCCTATCCTTTCCGTTGGATCAGACTCGTGATGCCTTGGCTTTGGTGGCAACAAAAACCAACATCCTTGCCCATCGCCGTTCGTCTTTGTTGTGAATCTCTAGGCCCCTTATTCATCAAGTTCGGCCAAGTATTGTCGTC
>JAZKAM010000186.1:0-5476 GCA_040389145.1 Pseudomonadota bacterium | reverse complement strand
ACGGAGCTTTGCAGCTTACAGGACCAAGTCACGCCATTACCGTATGCGGATATTGAACAGGTCTTAATAGAAACCTTTGGCGCAGATCTAAGCCTTACCTTTTCCAGCATTGAGCAAAAACCGCGTGCCGCTGCCTCTTTAGCCCAAGTACATCGCGCTGTACTGCACAATGGTGCAGCTGTTGCGTTGAAAGTGCTGAAACCTGGCATTCGCAAGCAAATTGATACTGACTTACAGTTGCTACGCCGTATTGCCCGCGTACTAAACAGATTCTGGCGTAATGCGACACATATCAAACCTTTGGCAATTGTAGATGAGTTAAGTGCTACGCTGGCCGACGAACTCGATTTTAGACAAGAAGCCGCAAACGGTTCCTACCTCAAGCGCTTCTACCCAGACAGTAAGGTATTACATATCCCTGACATGCATTGGGCACTTTCCTCTTCTAACGTGTTGGTGTCTGAATATTTGGATGGCATTCCTCTAACAGAGCGTGCCACTTTGCGTGCACAAGGCTATGACACACATGAAATTGCCCAACGCATGTTGAAGCTGTTTTTTGAGCAAGTATTTGTGCACAGTTATTTCCATGCAGACTTACATCCCGGCAACTTGCTTATACGGCATAACACCCAAGCCAAAGCAGAGCTTATGGCGGTCGACTTTGGCATGATGGGCTCTTTGACGCCGTTTGATCAGCGATACATTGCATTAAACTTGCTTGCCTTTATGAATCGGGACTACCGACAAGTCGCACTGTTACATATCCAATCCGGTTGGGTGCCCGCCGATACGCGCCTTGACAGATTTGAAGCCGCCATTCGGAAAATTAGTGAGCCGGTGTTCAGCCAACCATTAGATAAAATATCGCTGGGCAGCACCTTAGGCGGACTTATTGAGCTAACGCGTGATTTTCATATCCATATCCAACCGCAACTATTGTTACTACAAAAATCGTTGATTTCTGTAGAAGGCCTATGTCGCAGCTTGCACCCTGAATTGGATGTTTGGTCCATCAGTAAGCCTTTCCTAGAGCGCTGGCTGAAGCAACGGTTTAACATTGGTCCCCTGCTTAAAAAATTACCTGAACGGCTATTAGAATGCTTAGAGGGACTAGAGGTAAATAAACCAGCCGCACCGCAGTCAACTGCACCAGCAGATAATAAGGCAAAGCCCAGTTGTTCTTTTATGTGGGTATGGCTTGGATTTTGTTTACTAGGTCTGGGAGTTTCATTCGTGCTGTACCAACAGCACCTGCTGTTACAAAGTACGCTAACACAAACAACCGAAAGAAATGTCGCATCGCATTAAGGTAAATGGTCACTTTCTGAACAGAAAGTGACCATTTACTAGAGATACTATTCGTCCGCGTCTGCAGATAAGAGTGCATCAACCAATTCAGCTGCTTCAAGAGCATGTGTATCATCAGCAAGCATCATTGCACAACATTCGTCTTCTGCACATTCGCCACCAACTACAGCTTTTAACTCAACTTGATTCAATAATTTCATCTCAGTCTCCTAATAGGTTATCAACCAAACGTTGACCAGTACTTTGAAACTATAGTTCAGTTTTTAATGGATTGTATATAGCGTTTCTGAACGTACTCATCACTTGATGTGAGCAACTTGTATGGCTTGTACATCTACATCGTGAGTGTCAACAGCTCAGCATAGGTTGTATGATTAAGCCTTTCATACAGGTATTCTAAGCGCAGCATACCCCGCTGCGTCTTTTGCAGCACAACACTTTATCGCTAAATTATTCGCCGCAGCATGTCTACCGCTTGTATTAGGTTAACGACTTAGATAGACTGCCGCGATTCAACCGACGCCCTGAGGATAAGATGCAGTCTAGTAACGAAAGGAATCTCCCCCCGCTCCCGAGCGCGGACATGAACACCCCAACTCTTTCTAGACTCCCTCAAGCTAGGTTTGCTTTGCACATAGATAGCGATCGGTGCGCAATACCCTTTGAACAAGACCCCCAGCTATTTCAGCATGCAGGAGATAGTTTCGGTGGTGAAAAAGCAAGCGATGGGCCAGCTAACGATGATGGCCTGTTGATTGAGCTGTCTGTGAGAGATCTGGAAGAAAGACCTCGCACCTTCATTATTCGCGGCGCTAGAAATACGCTAACCCAGGGATCAATACAATATCAAATGGCCCAGGAAAAGCGCTCGTCGGAGCCCTACACTTTAAGACCCTATTCCTTAGATGCTACTGATGAAGCGGGTTACCCGGTAGGTTTTGATTCATTCGTGCGACACATATCCTATGGAATAGGCACGGACATGCTCATGGCCTACGGCGTTAATATATCATCCGCCGCTGGCCGAACCGGTTACATCATTTCAAAACCAATACTGGGCGTGGCATTACCTGAATTTCACAAAACCGGAATGGGTGAATACTGCTGCGACACTGAAAAACCCACACAGATCAGGTTGATTGATACTTATTTTGGTTACTTTTTCTTTTCACAGTTATTGTTAAGTGCCACCGACGGGTATTGGTCCAGGCTTAACCTAAACATAATACCTGTCTGTCATAAAAGGTTACTATTTGTACAGGATGATGGAACACTGACTTATACAAGTACAAGCCCCATAACAGATCAAGTTCGTGAGCTCACACAACGCAGCCGTACCATTAGCCCCTGGCATGGGTTAAACGCCTCTGTTAGCCTTGAAGACGTAAAACAATATTGTGCTACATTGCTGTCACGCCAATTGATTAGCGACCTGCAACACCAGAATCTAATCCATGGTTTCACGTACTTCTTTCAAGACGGAATTCCGCCTGTGAATGACGACTATATTGCAGCAGTAAAAGAACATACGCACACAATAACCAGCATATTAACGCCGCTCTTGAACCAACTGCGATCACAATGGGGTCCTGAATATGAACACCTTATTGATAGTCGATTTAGTTTAGAAAATGCTGTAGCTGAAAGCCCTAAGCATGTTGTGCCTGACAGCCCTACCCGTCCAAGAATGTGAGGACTAAAATAAGAACAACGCTCTTTGCTTAACTGAAATCGAAAAATTTATGGATTATATTCTTTTAGTCGAAGAAGGATCAATGGATGCAGTCTAATGCAGTAGCGGATGCTATCAGCACTGAACGAGACGAAGCAAGCTCTGAATTTCCACGGGTCAACCTGCGCTATATTGCAAATTATTCGGCTGCCAACTCCATTGCAATGGAATATGCACAATCGGCCTTAGTGTTCCGTCAATATGATGGATTTGGCACTGCACCTTCAACGGAGTCAATAGATGAAGTAGTCGTTCAATTGACAGTACCAGATTTACAGCAACGCGCCAGAACCTTCTTATTTTTAGAATCTATTTTCGAACAAAAAAACAGTCATCACGAAACCGAAATCAGCGATCAACCAAAAACATATACCCTTATGGATCGGGATTCCAAAAAACTCTATTACGCAAAAATTATTCCCATGCGGCCAAATCAGGGTAATTCCGAATACCAAGAATTTAAGGAACAAATTGACATCCTTAAGCCCCTAAACTTCATAGAAGCGTGTGGCATCAGTGCTGCATCTCCATTCGGTAGTGCAGAGACTGCTATTCCAAGCTGCTTCGGCTGCATCATTAAAACCCCTCTGGCGGGTGTTCCATTGAAAGTACTTATGGAAAACCTTCATGATGATGATTTAGACAGCGCAGCAACAGGAAGTACGAATATCATTCGTCTTATAGATACTTATGGTGGTTATTATTTCTTTACAAACTTAATAATAACCTCAGTTTCTGGCTTCAATCACATGCTTGAAAAAAATTCTCTACCAATATGCAATGAATCAACCGTGCTTTTGCAGGAATGTGGCACTCTAGCCTATTCAAGGATAGCCAGCCTTTCAGATGCAAGGTTGGAGCTGTCGAACCTTCGTATTCCACCCATCCGATGGAACGGTTTGAATACATGTACTGATGATGAGGAATGTGCTGAATATTGTAGCACACTATATGCGCGAGAATTTCTTACCCTGCCACAGTATATGCAATTGACCAATGCCATCAGATTCTTTTTTCAAAGTTTTCCAGGCGAGATTACCGATGAATTCATCCAAAATGTTCATCAAAACGCAGAGCGAATTGCCAACATCTTATCGCCTATAGTTAAAAACTTCATCGCTCAATGGGGAGCGGATAACAACGACTTGCTGGATGAGCCATTCAGTACAAAAGTCGATGCACACAGCGATGAATCATCCGAGAATAGTCAACCTGACGGAACACAATCCCAAGATAACTTAGAGCAAAGCGAACATCATGAGGGGCGCCGCTCGCGACCAAGATAATTTTTCTAATCACAAACCTTATGGTGTACCATGCTAAAAGCTATTGTGAACTGCTGTCACTCACTATGCCTACGGCAAACGGATGGTGGCTCTGCAAGAGATACAGAAATGCAGGATTCGGAACAGCTGATTGACAAACAAACTCTCTTGCAAGGGGCTGTTGAAACACAAGTACGTCAGTTCATACGGATGCCCCATGAGAATGCCGTTCAAATACCTAACCCCGTACATAAAATAGCTCATCGCGATAGAGATGATAAGGCTGCCTCTTCTTTTCAAGTCGATGACATTCATGGGCAAGCACGGCACTTTATCATTGATATCAGTTTTGGTAAAAAAGGTTGTGTTGGTTCTGGCCGTGATGGGCGTGTGAAAGCCGTGCGGGATTCAAACAGCTCTAGCATTTTCGCCGTAAAAATCCGGGAAATAGATTATGCATCTGGAAATTCAATCCTTGGAAAATCAGTCACAGATCGCCAAGCTCCTAACGTAATATTAGAAGCTATGGCTTTACATCGTATGGATCGACTTGTTGCCTTTGGTTTTCGCCGATTGAAACACTCAGCAAAATATTATATTTTTCAAACGTTAAAAGAAGGTACGCATGTCAAAAAATTAAGCCCTCTTTTGTTTTCTACCACCTTGAAAGAGTTTTTATATTGTTCACTAATACCGATCGAGAACACACCTCTCTCGATATACTTTTATTCCAACTTTTTACATAGTGCCATATTATATTGCATCCAACTGGCAGACAAAAATTTAATAATAACCGACCCTGCAAGATGCAATTTTTTAGTTCAACGATCGGGTAAAATAGAATATGTCGATTTTTCAGACTTTTATGATTGCACGAAAGAGGCTCAACAAAATTTGCCCATAGCGATCAAAGTACCGTGGAATGGAGTCAGTGCATTAACCAGCGCTTCAATTGCTGACACATATGTACGCCATCTTGGAGAAATGCATTTACTGTCTCTTGAGGATCAACAGCAGCTGCAGTCTATTCTACAGTTTTTTTTAAAAATCCCTCCCCTAAACAATGGCTTTTTACAAGAACTAAAATCACAAGGTAAATCTGCTCTATCTATCTTAGCTCGCGTTCTTGTACGCGTAACTAACATTTGGATTCCTCACGAAAAATTAG